>CAXIBC010000087.1:0-11048 GCA_964022115.1 uncultured Oleispira sp.
TTAACCCATAAAGCGCAAAAACTTGGTTATCACCCAGAAGTTATCTCTGCGGGCCGGCGTATTAATGATTCTATGCCCGCGCACATAGTCGAAAGAACTATTAAACGTATGATCCAAGCGGGTAGCCCAATTAAAAGAGCGCGGGTAGGTATTTTAGGTTTAACCTTTAAAGAAGACTGCCCAGATCTGCGTAATTCAAAAGTCGGCAATATCATTAAGGAACTGCGGGCTTATGGTGTCGACATCCTAGTACACGACCCTATGGCGGATGTTGAAGAAGCCAATAATTACTATCATGTCAGCCTCTGTCAATGGCAAGACCTCATCGACCTAGATGCCATTATTCTTTGCGTTAGCCATAAAGAATATAAAACCCTAGGGATTGAAGCTTACAAAAAAATGCTCAACCCTGGCGCTGTCTTAATGGATGTTAAATCCTTCCTTAATGCCAGCGAGTTTAAAGCCGCTGGCATCAACCTTTGGCGCTTATAACTATCGCGTTTATGACTATGGCGCTTATGGTATTCATTAAGCCAATATGCTCATGGATACTAGCCGTGGTTTTAATTTAGTTTAATTATTTATGAGTCATCTATGAACACATTTAACGACTTGAAGTTATTTTTAAGCACTCATCAATCGACCTGGTGCCTAACAGGAGTCGCAGGATTTATTGGTTCCAATATCCTTGAAACACTACTGGGGCTTAACCAGAAAGTTGTAGGATTAGATAATTTTGCTACTGGCCATCAAAAAAATCTCGATCAAGTGCAACAAGTGGTCAGCGCCGAGCAATGGCAAAACTTCCGCCTTATTAAAGGCGATATCCGTAATCCAGCCGATTGCCAACAAGCCGTTACTGGGGTGCAATATGTTCTTCATCAAGCGGCTCTCGGTTCTGTCCCAAGGTCTATCAATGATCCAGTAACCAGCAATGACGTCAATATTGGTGGTCATTTGAATATGCTCATCGCGGCGAAAAATGCGCAGGTTTTATCCTTTGTTTATGCTGCGTCTAGCTCTACCTACGGTGATCATCCCGCGTTACCTAAGATGGAAGATACTATCGGTAAACCCTTATCCCCTTATGCCGTCACTAAGTATGTCAACGAGCTTTATGCATCGGTATTTGCCAGTACCTATAACTTTAATACTACCGGCTTACGCTATTTTAATGTGTTTGGCCCTAGGCAAGACCCTAATGGGGCTTATGCCGCCGTCATACCACTTTGGACGGCAAGTATCATAGCCGGAGAAACCTTGTTTATTAATGGTGATGGTGAAACCAGCCGTGATTTTTGTTTTGTCGCTAATGCGGTGCAAGCCAACATACTGGCTGCACTGTCAGAAAATACTCATAAAGCTCAGATCTATAATGTTGCCTGTAATACTCGCACTAGCCTTAATCAACTTAAAGACATGCTCTATCAACAGATTAAACAACTGGATGAGTCCATCCCAGAATTACGTGTTGAATATCGAGATTTTCGCGCCGGTGACATTCTCCACTCCCAAGCGGATATTAAGAAAGCAGCTGAACAGCTAGGCTACCACCCAAGCCATCAAATTGATGAGGGGATCAAAGAGGCTATGCCTTGGTATCTTGCTAACCTAAAACCATTAATCACTCAATAAAGCCAAAAATCCATTGCTTGCGCAAGTAAATCACAGTCACTGCAATTCAGTGTTCCGCCAGCCAATCTAAAACTCGATATTTTAATTATCAAATCAGCGTATGATGCACTTCTATTTACATCCTTCGTTTTTCTTTAGGTTATTATTTTGCCCAAGCACTCACTTAAAGCCGATCTTCTCCTTGTTATTGTCACCTTATTGGCGGCCATCAGTTGGATGTTCTCCAAAGAAGCCTTAGCAGAAATGCCGCCCTTATTATTTATCGGCAGTCGCTTTTTATTAGCTGGAATATTTCTAGCCTTATTCAGCCAGCGCAATTTAATCGGCTTAAACCCTAAACAGTGGCTAGCCTCGGCTCAAGTAGGCATACTCTTTGGCATGTCTATGTGCTTATGGATCTTTGGTTTGTTCCATGCCAAGAACTTAGGTGAAGGCGCCTTTATTACCAGCATTGCTTCTATTCTGGTTGCCCCGATTAGCTATTTCATTTTTAACTCTCAAGTCGAGCGCAGCAACTGGATCGCTCTGCCCATTGCTTTTATTGGTTTAGCATTATTATCCCTCGAACACGGCTTTCAGCCAGAAGCGAGTCAGCTGTTCTTTCTTGCTGCAGCGATATTGCTCTCCCTTACCTTTATCCTCAATGGCCGCGCCGCCGTACGCATGTCGGCCACGGCGCTGACTGCCATCTCATTATCCTTTGTCGGTATTATGGGGATTATTATTTCGGCGGTATTAGAAGCCTGGCCGCAACAAACCACGACATCCATGCTGCAATGGTTATTATTAAGTGCTCTGATTGGTACCGCGGCACGCTTCTTATTACAGACCTATGCGCAAGGATTAACCACCCCTAGCCATGCCGCAGTGATTATGATTTTAGAGCCTATTTGGACCGCATTAATTGCCAGCGCTTGGTTTAACGAAAGAATGTCACTGCTACAAGCCTTTGGCTGTAGCTTAATTTTTGCCGCTTTAATCATTAACCGTTGGTCAAACGTGCGTATTTGGTTAACAACCAAAAGCGCATTATCAAGCCATTAATAATTGCTCAATTTGCTGCTTACACCATACCATTGCGGGGTCTTGCTCCGCCTTAGTATGCCAATAAAGGTGGACCTCTAAGCGCTCCGTCGTAAAGGGTAAAGGAAATATCACATTGCCATTATGGGGTTGCGAATCATTGACTAACGCCTGCGCATAACTAGTCGGTAAGGTTAATAACCAATCACTCTGCTCAACCACCTTAGCCGCGGCGTAATAGTGCTGACAGCGCATGGCAATATCACGACTTTCCCCCAACCGAGATAACGCGATATCTTCAACCCCAGGGCCTTCAGGGCGACTCGATACTTGCACATGCTCAGCCGCTAAATAGGCATTTAAATCAAACAAAGCTGGAGTCTGTGCCAAGGGGTGGTTTTTAGCCATCATTACAGCAAGCTCTTCACTGCCCAATAAGCCATGATGTACTTGTTTCGATACCGGAATTAATACATCGGCAGCAAAATCTATGGTGCCTCGGACTAAAGCACTTTCAATATCTCGTCGCCCTAAGCGCACGCTACGAAAACGAATATTGGGCGCAACTTTTTTTAACCGTTTGGCAATGGCCGGTAATGCCTTAGCTTCTAAGACATCGCGCATGGCGATAATAAAGGTTCGCTCTGCGGTTGCCGGATCAAAGATTAGACCATCACTCAAGGTAGATTCTAAATTCCCTAATCCTTCTCTAACCCGCTCAATAATGGCTTTGGCTAACGGCGTGGGCTGCATTTTTTTTCCCGTGCGCTCAAATAACGGGTCATCAAAGCGCTCCCGCAAACGAGCTAAGGCATGGCTCACCGCAGGCTGCGACAAGTTTAGCGCTTCACTAGCACGGGTTAAGTTGCCTTCGCGATAGATAACATCAAAGACTACAAATAAATTAAGATCGACACGAGAAATATCCACACTGGTCATCACATACGCCTAGCTAAAAATCACAGTTACCATAAATAATAAGAATATAGTCTCATTAAAACTATTCAGTTCATAGATAGTTAAGCGCATTTTAGTATAGTGTTATGACAATCTAATTAGAGCTATTCAATATGAGCCGAGTATTAATTACAGGTGCTGCTAGTGGTTTAGGCCGCGCCTTAGCCTTACGTTTCGCCCAAGAAGGGAGTGACATCTGCATTGCCGATATCAATATGAAAGGGGCCGCAGAGACCTTAGAACTGGTACAACAAGCAGGTGGCAAAGGCTGGACCTATCAGCTCGATGTAACCCAGCCTGAGCAATGGCAAGCGTTATTAGTAGAAGTAAAGCAGCGCTGGCAAGGCATTGATGTAGTAATTAATAACGCGGGGGTCGCTACCGGTGATCGCATCGAGCAAGGTGATTGGTCTACCTGGGAGTGGGTCATCGACATTAACTTAAAGAGTGTTGCTTTAGGCTGTCGTACCTTTACCCCGATGATGAAGGCCCAAGGTAAGGGCTATTTCATTAATACAGCCTCTCTGGCTGGTTTAATGTCCGCCCCATTAATGGCCTCGTATAACGTCACCAAAGCCGCCGTAGTCGCCTTAAGCGATACTATGCATTACGAACTAAAACCCTATGGCATAGGCACAACGGTATTATGCCCTGGGTTTTTCCGTACGAACCTAGATAAAGGTATGCGTACCAGTGATCCACAGTTACTGAAAGTGGTTGATAAGGTATTTGAATCATCTGAGCTAAGCGCTGATGATGTAGCGGATATCTGTTACCGCGACATGAAAAAGAATAAGTTAATTTGTAATCCGCATAAGGTAGGCCGCCGTGCTTATTTTGTTAAACGCTATCTACCTTGGTTGTATTCGCGCTTAATCGATAAAGCAGCGGCTAAAATGAAAAAATACGATCCTGTGCCAAGCGAAAAATAATACTTTAAAAATATAACGTACAACCCAAGTGCCAGCTGGAATTATTATGACTCAAGCTCTACCTAGCGAACAATTTATCGACCAGGCAAAAGCATTACGCAGCAGTGATGCGTTTGATATTCAAGCCGTCCACGACTGGTTAAGCCAGCAAGGTATTGACCTAGGTAATGAGTTACCTGAAGTTAAGCAATTTTCCGGTGGCGCTTCGAACCTGACTTATCACTTAAAGTACCCAGATTCTATTGCTAACGGTGATCTCATTTTACGCCGTCCACCAGCAGGCCATAAAGCGGCTTCTGCTCATGATATGAAGCGCGAGTTTAATGTCATGCAAGGGTTAAAGCCGGTTTACCCCTTTGTGCCAGAAATGATAGCTTTCTGTGATGACCAGAGCGTCATAGATTGTGACTTTTATGTCATGGAAAGACTGCAGGGTATTATTCCCCGCAATAACTTTCCTCGTGGAATGAAACTGAGTCCAGCAGAGAACCGCAACTTTAGCTTGTCCGTTTTAGACAAGCTCATCGACTTACACCAGGTTGATTACCAAGCGGCCAACTTATCCGATCTTGGTAAAGGCAAAGGTTATGTCAAACGCCAAGTTGATGGCTGGAGTGGGCGTTATACCAAGTCTAAAACCTGGAACGTGCCTAGCTTCAAAAAAACCATGGATTGGCTTAATCGCAATCAACCCGACGATGTCGCTACCTGCATCATCCATAACGATTACCGTATGGATAATCTTGTGCTGGATCCAAAAGACCCGCAGCAAATCATCGGTGTTTTAGATTGGGAAATGGCGACCTTAGGGGATCCGTTAATGGATTTAGGTAATAGCCTTGCTTATTGGGTGCAAGCGGATGACGATTGGTTTTTACGCCAAATCCGACGCCAGCCAACCCATCTACCTGGCATGTTAAGCCGAGATGAGGTTGTTGATTATTACTGCGATAAAATGGGCTTTGATAAATCTAACTGGGACTTCTATGAAGTCTTTGGGCTGTTTAGATTGGCCGTCATCGTCCAGCAAATTTATTATCGCTATCATCATAAGCAAACCGATAATGCGGCGTTTAAAAACTTTTGGTTGGTCGTGCACTACATTAATTGGCGCTGCAAAAAAATCATCAAGCAAAGCCAGATTAAATAATGGCTCGCATCTACCTTATCCGTCACGGCCAAGCTGGGTTTAACAAGCTCGACTACGATCAATTATCCGATCTTGGCCACCAGCAAGCTGAAACCATAGGGCATTCATTAACCGCCCGTGGTATCGAAGCAAACCTCGTAGTCCACGGTGCTATGCGCCGCCACCGCGAGACCATGCAAGGGGCGCAAGCAGTATGGCACGCTTATGGCCCTGTGGTTGAATGCGAGGGGTTTAATGAATTTGATAGTGACGATGTCATTGCCGCAGCCCATCCCGAGTTTTCAATTAAAGGCTTAGCAAAAACTGGCATCGGCCAAAAAATAACCCTAGGGGCTTATTTAGCCAAACAGAAAGAACCTAAAAAAGCCTTTCAAACATTATTTGCCAAAGCGATTGAACGCTGGTGCAGTGGTCAATACGACGATGATTATAGCGAATCCTGGCCACAATTCAGCCGCCGTTGTCGTCAGGCATTATTCGATACCATAGAACAAGCGCAAGGCAAGGATGTCGTAGTATTTACTTCCGGTGGCCCCATTACCGCGATCGCCCAGTACTGCTTAGGCTTAGACGATGAGCACGCCTTCAAATTGAACTGGTCTTTGGTCAATGGGGGGATTACGCAGTTATTATATAACCAGCAAGGGAAGGTGAGCCTGGCCAGTTGCAATGAACAAGAACACCTTATTAGCGGGGGCCGCACGATGCTAACCTACCGCTAAGCTGGGTATGGATCAAATAGGTTGAGCATAACCTTCCGCAATATGTATGTCTTTTAACTTCACATAATTAGCGGCGGTATACGGGAAAAAGCGTAGCTCCTTATCGGTTAATGGCCGCGCTTTTTTCGCTGGACTACCCACATACATAAAACCACTTTCTAATACCTTACCTGGTGGCACCAAAGCCCCTGCGGCAAGAATCACCTTATCTTCAATCACCGCGCCATCCATCACCATAGCTTTCATGCCAATCAATACCTGATTGCCAATGGTGCAACCGTGCAACATAGCTTGATGCCCTATCGTCACCTCATCACCAATGATTAAAGGGTAGCCCCCAGGGTTAAAATCACTGGCGTGGGTTATATGCAATACCGAGCCATCTTGTACACTGGTACGCTTACCAATACGTATTTTATGCATATCCCCACGAATGACAGTTAAAGGCCATACTGAGCTATCTTCAGCGATCTCCACATCCCCAATCACAACGGCGCTGCGGTCAACAAAGACTCTATCCCCTAATAGAGGCGCACTACCTTGATACGATCGAATTGAATTATTGGCCATCAGTCATTCTCTTTTCTTATGCTCATTATCCAAGCTGAACTTGAATTATACCCATTCGCCTACATCTAACTATCATTCTAGGATGAAACATATTCATCGCGCTAATTGAAATTGAGTCTCTATCTATGCCTAACATCAGCGACAACCCGTTATTACAGCCTACGCCGGCGAATAGTTTACCGCTTTTTTCCCAACTAAAACCCGAACATGCCTTGCCTGCGATCAGCCAATTATTGGCTAATAATCGCCAGCGCATTAACAGCTTATTAGCTGCCATTAATAACGCTGAAACACCTGTTAGCTGGCAAGCTTTAGTCTCTCCGATGGAAGCGTGGGATGATGAATTAAGCCAAGCTTGGTCGCCGATCAGCCACATGAACTCGGTAGTGAATAGTGATGAACTGCGGGATGCCTATAACGCTTGCTTACCCTTATTAAGTGCTTATGCTACAGAAATGGGACAAAACCAAGACCTGTATAAAGCTTATAAGAAATTAGCCGATAGCCCTGAATTTGATGTCTTGACCCTAGAGCAAAAAACCGCCATTGAGCACGCTTTACGCGATTTTCGCTTAGCTGGGATCGCCTTAGAAGGTGAACAGAAAAGTCGCTACGGTGAGATCAAGTCGCGCCTTTCAGAGCTCACGAGTAAATTTGGCGAAAACGTCATGGATGCGACTCAGGCTTGGAGCAAGCTGATCACAGATAAATCTGAATTGGCGGGCCTACCCGATTCGGCCTTAGCCCTCGCTAGCCAGCAAGCAGCATCTAAAAATAAAGAAGGTTATTTATTCACTCTCGATTTCCCATCGTATTTCCCGATAATGACCTATTGTGACAACCGCGAATTACGCCATGAAATGTATAAGGCGTATCTCACCCGTGCATCAGACCAATATGCTGAAGCCGGTGGTGATAATAAATTCGATAACGCACAGGTGATGAATGAGATCCTGGCCTTGCGCCACGAGCTAGCACAGCTATTAGGTTTCAATAATTACGCCGAATATTCCGTCGCGAGTAAAATGGCCGACGACCCACAACAAGTCATCGACTTCCTAAGCGACCTCGCCGCAAAAGCATTACCCCAAGCTCAGCAAGAGTTCAGCGAACTCAGCCGTTATGCACAGCAAGAATTCAATATAGAAAAGCTTGAACCTTGGGATGTGAGCTATTATGCCGAGCAATTACGCCAGCATAGATACAGTATTTCACAAGAACTGATCCGCCCATATTTACCGATTGATACGGTATTAAAAGGGATGTTCGAAACGGTACAGCGCTTATACGGCATCACCATTAGTGAGCAAACCGAGTTTGATACATACCATAGCGATGTGCGCTTTTTCCACATTGAGCAAGAAGGTCAGCTAATCGCTAAATTCTACTTTGATCTTTACGCTCGAGATAAAAAGCGCGGTGGCGCCTGGATGGATGAATGCCGTGTGCGTCGTGAAACCGATTCAGGTTTACAGTTACCCGTTGCTTATCTGGTCTGTAACTTTAGCCCAGCCGTAGATGGCAAACCGGCACTACTAACCCACGATGAACTCACCACGCTATTCCATGAGTTTGGCCATGGCTTACACCACATGCTGACCCAAGTTAAAACCGCTGCTGTCAGTGGGATTAATGGCGTTGCTTGGGATGCGGTAGAGCTGCCAAGTCAATTCATGGAAAACTGGTGCTGGGAAAAAGAAGCCCTCGCTTTTATCTCGGGACATTATGAGACCGGTGAGCCACTTCCCGATGATCTATTAGAAAAGATGCTCGCCGCGAAGAACTTCCAAAGCGCTATGATGATGATGCGTCAGTTGGAATTCTCATTATTCGATTTCCGCATGCATAAAGAATATCAGCCGGACTTAGCAGAAGCCGCACAAGCTAACTATATCCAAGACATGGTAGATGACGTACGCAGCAAAGTGGCGGTAGTGCCGATTGTTGATTACAACCGTTTCCAAAACAGTTTCAGCCACATCTTTGCTGGCGGTTATGCGGCGGGGTATTACAGCTATAAGTGGGCGGAAGTCTTAAGCGCCGATGCATTTTCACGCTTTGAAGAGGAAGGGATATTTAATACTGCTACTGGGCACAGCTTCTTAACTGAAATATTGCAAAAAGGGGGCAGTGAAGAGCCAGCGGTTTTATTTGAGCGCTTCCGTGGTCGCGCCCCAACGACTGATGCGTTATTACACCACTGTGGCATCAATACCGAAAAAGGAGCCGCATAATGGGCCAAAAGATGATACAGAAACGCTTTATCGCCGGCGTAGTCTGCCCTAAGTGTGGCGCGATGGATAAGATACGTATGTATCGTGATGATGACGATAATGAGATTCGTGATTGCGTTGCCTGCGGTTTCACCGAAACCTACGCACAGCATCAAGAAGCCACGGCCGCAACGAGCGAACCTCTGTATGAAGAGCTGACTACCCGAGTAACACCGGTTGGCAAAGCGCTATTAGATGAAGAAGAAAAACCGCTTAAAATCATGGACCCAGGGGCCCAGCGCAAAGACCATTAATGCTTACCTTGCAGACATAAAAAAGCCCAGCTAAAACTGGGCTTTTTTATGTCTAATTGTGGCTAAGTATTTATTTACGAATCCCTTCCACATGCAGTTCAATTTCTACATGAGTAGACGCAGGGCCTAGGTTATAAGTAATGCCATAATCAGAAAGCTTTAGAGTTGTTTTACCAGCAAAACCTGCGCGATGACCACCCCATGGATCTTTACCTTCACCAATTTTTTCGACTGGGAAGCTGATGGTTTTCTTCACACCATGCAGCATAAAGATACCCGTCACTACGGCGTTTTTCTCATCTTTTACTTCAAAGCTTGTGCTTTTGAATACCGCTTTAGGGAATTTTTTAACATCTAAAAAATCGTCGCTCTTTAAGTGCTTATCACGCTCGGCGTGATTAGAGTCGATACTGGCGGTATCAATAACAACCTCAATTTTAGATTTTTCAGGTGCCTCGGCATCATAAGAAAAATCACCATCAAAGGTATTAAAACGACCCGTTAACCAGCTATAACCTAAATGCTTTATTTTAAACTGAATAGAAGCATGAGCTCCCTTGCTATCAATTTCATAATCCGCCGCGTGCGCTGCGACAGACAATAGAGAGCCTAACGCAATCGCCGATGACGTTAGCGCGGTTAACAATAGTTTTTTCATGCATCCTCCTAAGGATAAGCTGTTATTACGAGTCATTTTTTGGACGAATCATTCTACTTAAGGTTCCGTCTTTATCTATAAATTGATGCTTTAGCGCCGCTAACGAATGCAGCCCAACCATCAACATCAAACTCCAAGCGATTGCCCAATGAATATCACCAGCAATATCTTCTTGGTTTTCTATGCTGATCGACATAGCAGGTATTTCAAATAACCCAAATACCTCAATACCACGTCCATCAGCGGTCGAAATAAAATACCCTGTTAGCATCAAAACCAGCATCAGGGCATACATGAATAGATGAACATAATGGGCGGCTTTTTTTTCGAACGCCGTCCCCCTGATTTCCGGCTTGGTATTTAACCAGCGCCATATTAGACGCCCAAACCAAATCAGAAAAAGCACTATGCCTAAACTTTTATGCAGCTCTAGCGAACCTCGATACCACTCATCGTAGTAAGTCAGCTCTACCATATATAAGCCTAAACCAAATAAAAAGAAGATGCCTAATGCCATTAGCCAATGTAAGGCAATAGCCAGCCAGCCGTAACTGCTTTTACTATTTTTGACCATGATATTACTCAATATTTTTATAGCGACCATACATAAATTTAAAAAGTATCATCTCGCTCGCTTAAAACGCTAACAACTACTTTACGCTGTATTTTGTTAAGTAAAAATAGCTATAAAAAGACAGGCTTTTGCAAATAGATGAACAATCAAGCCTAGAATCAAGCCTAGTTAGTATCAGCACAGTAGGTATTAGCCAAGTAAGCCATAGGATGAATAGAGTATAGAGGGGATTTTGTAGAGCAGGTTAAAAACAGTGCTCGCAAGCAAGCACTGTTTTATTTGCGTAGGGTTTATTGTGAA
>CAXIBC010000088.1:0-11039 GCA_964022115.1 uncultured Oleispira sp.
TGGCTAGTCGTAAAAAGCTTCGCTTTTTACCCACAAAATACAATACGGATATTATCCATTTTATAGTTTGCTTGGCTAATAGCTTGCTGCAAGGCTGCTTTCTTCTGCTTCAATAATTCAATTTCACCATCACGAATATTGCGATTGGTTTTTTGCAATTCTTGCAGACGTGAAATTTCACCATCTAGCTCTAACGCCATACGCTTAGCACCCAGCTCTAACTGCTTTGGTAGCTGAGCTTCTGCGGCTTCTTTAGCAATTTTCAAAGACTTCTTGATGCCAGCCTCAACCCGCTTCACCAAACCTGAGGCGGTGGAGCGCTTTAGATCTTCTGGGAAGTCTAAATAATCGGGTTCAAAGAAATCTACCTTACCATCTGGATCAACAGCAATATGGATGCCTTCCGCTGGTAAATAGCGCTGAATCTGCAACGACTTAGGCGCTTGGCTTTCTAGAGTATATTGCGCTTGGAAATAGAAATCACCGGTTGAGAAGTTGTGATTCTCAACATACGCAACGTTCGAATTACCATGTTCTTCCGACAAAATCAGATCGAGAGCACCAACAACCAAAGGATGTTCCCAAGTAAAGAACTGAACATCATCACGGGCAACCGCGACGTCACGGCGACAAGTATAGGTTAAGCCATCTTCTGGTAAATGCGGGAAATAGCTAGTCAGCATATGATCCCCAGGGCGCAAGATGAAGCAGTGGTGACTATGATCTTGCTGAATGATGCCATAAACATCACAAACCTGCTCCAAAAAGCTAGGTAAAACCGCTTGATCGAGCATGTCATCCGCTAAGATCTGATCCAATAAGGCTTTTGACTTCTCAGGGTCGCACGACTGCAATTCTAATAATCGATCTCGGCCTTGCTCTAGCTCTTGCTGCTGCGCTTCACGCTCAGGGATTAACGCATCCACCAATTTATGCAAGGCAGAAATATTCGAATCCTCAAGCGCCGCCACCATTTCAGTATGATGATGATTCAATAACGATTGCGCCAGCGGGTTAGGGTGACTAAAGACATCTACCCCTTGGTTTAATAATTCAAATAAACGCTCAGAAGCGTGATCTTCAAAGTAGGGGACGTGCAACTGGATATCAAACTTCTGACCGATGCGGTCAAGACGCCCAATGCGCTGTTCAATGAGATCGCAGTTATCAGGTAGGTCAAATAATATGAGATGACGGGCAAACTGGAAGTTACGACCTTCACTACCGATTTCACTGCATAATAGAATTTGCGCGCCACCTTCTTGCTCGGCAAAATAGGCCGCAGCGCGGTCACGCTCAATGATGTCCATATCTTCATGGAAAACAGCACACTGAGTACCAAACTTTTCCCATAAGGCACGTTCAATCTGTAACACCGTTTTCTGCTGATGGGTAATTAATAAGAACTTCTCACCCTTATTCGCTTTAATTAACTCGTTGATCCAATCAATACGTGGATCAACACTTTCCCAATCGGCTACCTGACGCTCAGGGTATAAACCCTCGAGCCCCGATAAACCTTGGTAAGCTTCTGGCAAGACAAAGGGCTGGGCAATGACTTCACGATTTGGAAAGCCTTCCATCGCGCTACGAGTATTACGGAATAAAACGCGCCCCGTACCATGCTGATCAATTAATTGCTTAATCCAAGCTTGGGCTTGTTCAGCTTCTGGTTGAGCAGGAATTTCCTGATTCAACAAAGCCTGCAAGGCATCACGCTCATCTTGATTCAACTCACTGCCGGATAATAACGACTGTGCCGCGTTAACCACAGGCTTAAACTGTGATTGCTCTTGGATAAATTCTTCTAAATCATGGAAGCGCTCAGGGTCTAATAAACGTAAGCGAGCAAAATGACCTTCCATGCCAAGCTGTTCAGGGGTTGCGGTTAATAATAAGAGACCTGGGCACTGATGAGATAAAGACTCAACTAGGCCATAACCTTCGTCGTGGGATTGTGGAGACCATTCTAAATGGTGCGCCTCATCCACAACAACCATATCCCAACCCGCTTCTAATACCTGCTCTCGGCGCTTAGGATCATTAGCAATAGAACTTAACGGTGCTAAAACCAACTGCTGCTGTAAATAGGGGTTGCCACCATCTTCTTGATCTTCTAAAGCGAGACAACGGCCTTCATCTAAAACACTGAAGCGCAAATTAAAGCGGCGCACCATTTCTACTAACCACTGATGGGTGAGTGCTTCAGGTAATAAGACTAAAACACGCTCAATGCGCTCGCTTAATAATAAGCTGTGCATGATCATGCCAGCTTCAATGGTTTTACCTAAGCCAACTTCATCGGCTAATAAAACACGAGGGGCTTCACGGCTAGCAACTTCATTAGCAATGAATAACTGATGTGGCAGCAGGGTAGTACGACTGCCTACAAGACCGTAGTATTTGCGTTCTTGCAACTTACTTTTCATCTGCAAGGCACGTAAGCGTAACTCGTACGCCTTACTATTATCAACTTGCCCAGCTAATAGGCGCTCAGAGGCTTGGCTTAACTGAATGTGTCCACTTAACTGAGTTTCTGGCAAGATTCTTTCAGCATCACCATAAAAGAGAATGCCGTTCATTTCTTGCACTTCAGTAATGGTTAACTTGCTGCCATCTTCTAATAATACCGTATCTTCAATATTGAATTTAATACGAGTAAGAGGAGCTTGTTCCTTCGAGTAACGCCTTACTTCATCGGCTACTGGGAATAGAATCGCCACCTGGCGGAAATCAACTTCTTGCACCATCCCTAGGCCTAAATCGGATTCCGTATCACTGATCCAACGCTGACCAACTTCAAACATGCGCCAATTACTCCTAAACCTTATAAATTATGCCGCGCATTTTAAAGGATGCGCGAACGCAAAGACAGGGGGATATGTGCTTGATAGGGCTTAATCATAGATAAATATGAATTTAATCCATTACTCGACCTATAATTTTAATCAACTAGCCTATTAACACAGGGCATAAGTTAAGACAGGGCATTAGGCTAAGCGAAGTCAATAAATGAAAGATTCTGCATCAAATGAAAGATTCTACATCAGATAACATACCCGAGGCGGTTTGGGATGAAACTCGCACTCTACAGCGCGTGGGTGATAATAAAGAACTTATTCAAAAGATTGCTACCTTGTTTTTAAGGGATGCGCCTGCACAAATGCAACAAGCACTCATCGGCATCAAGCAACAAGATTATGATATCAGTCACCTTGCTATACATTCCCTAAAAGGGACATCGTCTAATTTTTGCACCACGCACTTTGAGGCTAGTTGTAGCGATTTATTGGTTGCGCTAAAGCATTACGATTGGTCATTAGCCCATCAGATTTATACCAGGCTCAATAGTGAATATCTTATTTTTACAGCACAGCTCGAAGAGTTTCTAAAGTCGTAATGACTAAAAATAACTAAAGACAGAGGCCACAACACTCCTAATATTTCCGATAATTGTTATTATCGGAATAATAGATAAATCGAAATATTACGGATAATAATCAAGAAAATTGAAATACAGATTTGAATATACGAAGTTTAAATAAGAGTTTTACAAGAAAATAAAGATTCTGATCTAGACAGGAAGTCTAAGATTTAAAGCACCCCACTCATAATATTGGCCGCATTCAGCCGAACTAAGAGTGGGATTATTAGTGCGAAAGGATCGCACTAATAATTACTTGTATAAGCGAGGCTTAGATACAAACAATGTTTTCTGCTTGTGGGCCTTTAGGACCATCGGTAACAGAAAATTCTACGGCTTGGCCTTCAGCTAAAGTTTTGAAGCCGCTGCTAACGATTGCGCTGAAATGAGCGAAAACGTCAGGACCAGATTTCTGTTCAATAAAACCGAAACCTTTTGCTTCGTTGAACCATTTAACAGTACCAGTTGTTGTATTAGACATAATAGATATCCTAGATATAAAAAAATTGCGTCTGAAATTAGACGATTAAGCTGGGGAAAAATTTGATATTTTACTGAGGATAACGCGAAGGATTATTACTAATAACAACGTGGTACAAACAAACAAAAATAAAGACTCTTTCTCAAGCCAGGCCGCTACAATAACCAAGCCCCCACCACATAGCAAGGTTTTATTTCAATGGCCTGTCAATACTGAGCATATAATATTTCCGATAATTATGGGATTATTAGCAGTATCCAATACGCCGTATATCTTTTAATTGAAATAATAAACACACTAAGAAGATCGATAATGAATGCCCTATCCACGCCTCCTAGCCCTATGTTTGATAACCTTCAATACTTAGCTAGCCCACTCAAAGAAGCGGAATTGATTTACGCTAGGCAAGGCAAGTCGACACCAAAAGACAGTAAAGAGGACCTTTATCACTGCCTAACCTTTCTACAAAGTTATAATGGCAGTCAAGCAACCTTTAATAGCTATCGCCGGGAAGTTGAGCGCTTATTACAATGGTCATGGTTTGTGCAAGAAAAAACCTTACCCGAACTTAGGCGCTTAGATATAGAGCAGTATTTGGAATTTTGCCAACACCCTCCACTACCTTGGATCGGTACTAAGCAAGTGGCGCGCTTTAAAAACCAGCAAGGCCAAAGGCGGGTAAATCCTGACTGGCGACCTTTTGTTTGCCAAATTACCAAGGTCGAAACTCAGCTAGGGCAATTGCCCGATAGCAAGCACTTCAAACTCTCACAGAAAAGCCTACAAGCTGTATTTTCTATTTTATCGACCTTCTTTAACTACTTACTGCAAGAGGATTATGGCGAACTCAACCCGGTTGCCCTTATTCGCCAAAAGAGCAAATACCTACAGACTCACGCTTATAAAGAGCCCATTCGCCGCATCTCTAACTTGCAGTGGGATTTTGTTCTAGAAACCGTCGAAATGAACGCCGCGGCGAACCCCCAGCAACATGAACGCAGTTTATTTATCATGAACTGCCTATTTGCCATGTATTTACGGATATCTGAATTGGTGGCCGACGGCCGATCCACCCCAACCATGGGTGACTTCCGCGCAGATATTGATAATAACTGGTGGTTACAAGTTACCGGTAAAGGAAACAAGGTCAGGATGATTACGGTTTCTGACGATATGCTAGCCGCCCTTAAGCGCTACCGCACCCACCTCGGTTTATCCCCATTACCCCACGTGAGTGAATCGACACCTATGATCTCTAAGATCAAGGGGTCTGGACCTGTCACCAGCACACGACAGATTCGTTTTATTGTGCAGCAATGCTTTGATCAAGCCTATCAGCGAATGCGCGAGCAAGGACTTAAGGAGGAAGCCTTGGAATTAAAAGCCGCGACAGTGCATTGGCTTAGACATACTGGAATTTCTGAAGATGTTAAACATAGGCCAAAAGAGCATGTTCGCGATGATGCGGGGCACGCTAGCATGGCGACGACCGACCGCTATATCGATACCGAAATGCGCGAGCGCCATGCGAGCGCTAAGCATAAGAAGATTAAGCCTGAATGAGTCAGACTGCTTATTTTTGCCTACCTTGCATTTGTTGTTGTAATAGTCGGATTGATTCTTTTAGTTGCTGCAGATCACTTTTTTCTTGGCTGCTGCCTTGATCTTGATACTGGGCAAGCTGCTGCTTTAGGGATGCATTCTCTTGCGTGATTAAATCAATTTTCGCTTTTGCTTCGGCCTTTTGTTGCTGCACCTCGTCTTGTAGATTTTGCTGTGCTTGCTTGAGACCAGAGGTTAAGGCTTTTATTTCTAGCTTTTGGCTATGGGTGATTTGCTTTTCTGCCTGCAGCGCTTGCTTGAGCTCATCGGTTTTTCTATTAAACTCAACACCTTGCTCCTTCAACTCGCTTCGACCTTGGTCTAATAGTCTCAGCAAACGGTTCTCGGTGGCTTCTGCAACTTCTACAAGCTCGGCTTTTTGCAGTGCTAGCTGTTGCTGCGCCTCTATCTTCAGTTGATTGACTTGCTGTTGATGGCGCTCGACGATTCTTGCCGCATCGTCCAACTGAGACTGCTTTTGTTCTTTCAACGCTGATTCGTAAAATCTTTTTTGTTCTTGCAAGCGACTATTTAATGATAACGCGGCTTCTTCAGATACCTGCAGTTTAAGCTTTAGCGCTTGCAAGGCCTGATTATTATCACTCACCTCCCCCACAAGACGCGCCAGCTCAGCCTCTAACTGATGGTTTGCTTGCTCCATAGTGTCTAATTTATCTTCTAGCGCTTGCTCCCTACGCTGAAAACCCTGCGCGGCTGTCTCATTCAGCGCCAATAAGGTCTCTTCTCTCGTCTTATCACGCAGTTCAACCTCTGCAATATATTCTGAAACTTGCTGCTCAAGCATGGTCGCAACCTGAAGCAATAAGTCCGACGGTAATGAAGGCGCCACTTCGCGCACAGGCTGCAGCTTGCGCCATGCCTGAATAAGTGGGTCGATGACTGAAAAGCTGCCACCCCCGACTAAAATACGAACATCATCGCGATTCCAAGCCTTATCCAATAGCTCTAATTGCTCGCATGCTTCAAATACGGCTTTAGGGGTCGCTTTTTTCATACTCATTAATGGTCAACCTAGGCTTTTAAGCGGTGAATGATCTCTAGCGACTAGCTTAAGCGATTTCAACCTCAAATGTAAGGTTAAATGTGTACAGCTAACCTTACATATTAACCATAAGATATTAAAAATTCATGATTAACCCTATTATCATGAATTTATTATTTTGAAGTGCTATCATTCCTCCTTTAACAAGCACCCTTAACCAGCCCCTGTAATAACACCCTTAACAACTCAAATACTGTAAGACTCATGCTGCCAAGACCCGAACTACAACAGCCATCACAACAGCCATCACAACAAGCACCACAGCAAAAATCACAGCCACTTCAGCCCTTTGAGCTTATTCAGCTGCCAAAGGAGTTAACTGGGCAGTACGGCGCTAACCGCTTTGATAAAAAGCATTGCCAAATCAGCGCCGATACCGACTGGCAGGCTATTCAGTGTTGGTTAAACGAGTTTTACGACTCCCCTCAAACCTTGCGTAACTACCGCAAAGAAGCAGAGAGACTGCTACTTTGGTCGCTAAATCAGCGCAATAAGGCGCTATCTGACCTAGGTCGAGAGGACTTTCAATACTACCAAGGTTTTTTAGCCGACCCGCAGCCGAGTCATATCTGGTGTGGCCCTAGAGCCGAGCGCAATAGCGCTAAATGGCGGCCTTTTAAAGGACCTCTTAGCGAAAACAGTCAGCGCCAGGCGCTTATTATTATTAATGCGCTATTTAGTTACCTCGTTGACGCTGGCTATCTTGCGGGCAACCCACTATCCCTTATCCGTCGACGTAAACGTAAATTGCAGCCGCAAGCGGATCAGGCCATTAGCCAGCAGCGCTATCTCGACCAAAGAACCTGGCAATTACTTAAAAAACACCTTGCGGAGCAGCCGACAGCAACGCCAAAGCAATACAATCATTACCAGCGCAATCGCTTTTTATTCCATCTACTTTATTTAATGGCCCCTAGGGTTAGCGAAGTCAGCAGCCATAGCATGAACAGCTTTCGCTTATATCGTGGTCAGTGGTGGTGGTTTGTTCTAGGTAAAGGAGAAAAGCTCGGCAAGATACCCGCAAGTGATGAAATGCTGGCTGCTCTGATGCAATATCGCCAACACTTAGGTCTCAACCCACTACCCGCTGAAGATGACACAAGTCCATTAATACGCAGCATTAGTGGTAAAAAAGGCATTAGCGCCAACATGGTATATCGACAAGTCAAAAGCGTTGTAAAAGATGCGGCAGACGCCATTCGAGCAGAGAACCCGATTCAAGCATCAATTTTGGAAAAAGCCTCAACCCACTGGTTTCGCCATACCTCGGTCACCCACGGTGACGACGCGGGCATTGAACTGAAATATTTAACCCGCTCGGCGCGTCATGAAAAAATTGAAACCACGGCCATTTATCAGCATGCAGAAGATGATAAATGGCACAAGGCCTGGCAAAAACTTAAGTTCTAGCCCTAATGCATATACTGGCCACCATTGGCCGAGATATCAGTACCCGTAATAAAACCAGAATCCTCTGACGCCAAGAAGGTGACGATACGAGCAATTTCTTCTGGCTGACCAAAGCGGCCAACAGGTATACCTTTTAAAATTTGCTGTCGGATTTCTTCTGGCACAGCTTGGATCATAGAGGTTTCGGTATAACCAGGGGATACCGTATTCACTGTGATGCCTTTGGCTGCGACTTCTTGCGCCACGGCTTTAGTAAAGCCATGCATACCGGCTTTTGCCGCTGAATAATTGGCCTGACCGAACTGGCCTTTTTGGGCATTAACTGAAGAGATATTAATGATACGGCCAAAGCCTTTTTCTAGCATGCTATTAATGACTAGGCGCGTCATATAAAAAACACTGGTCAAGTTGGTGGCGATGACATCATCCCACTGTTGCGGAGTCATGCGTTTAACGGTTGAATCTTGAGTAATGCCGCCATTATTAACCAGCACATCGATACTACCAAATTCTTTATTGATACCTTCGATACAAGCCTGACTAGAGTCCCAATCACGGATATTGCCAAAAGCCAATGCAACATCATAACCTTCTTTACCCATTTCTATCTGCCATTGCTGAGCTTTTTCATGACTCCCTCCAGAAAAATAGCCCGCAATTACCTGATACCCTTCTTTGGCCAACGCCTTACAGATCTCGCCACCAATGCCGCCAGTACCGCCTGTAACTAATGCAACTTTGCCTTTCATTATAAACTCCATCTATATTTATCAATTAATCCATCTTAAAGATCAGTCTATCGAGCCAATATGACATTTTCGCTACCGCTCTTTCGATTTGACCCTCAAACAAAACACTAATAGTTACGAACAAGTTAACAAACAACAAACTCCAATATATACGAACATAGTATGAGCTTATGGCTTGATATGACTTATTAATCCACGACGTCTATTTGCTGGATGCACCTAAACCACATCTAAACTACTCCTAAACTAAAGCGCTATAATGACGTATAATCGCTTACCCTTATTATTATCACGATACTCAGTTATTCGAGTACCTTAAAACACGAGTCCGTTATGAAGTTTGTAGCCAAATATTTCCCTGAAATTATCATGAAGAGCCGTCCCGTGCGTAAGCGCTTTGTGAAGCAACTACAAATGAACGTGCGCAACCTGGTTGGCCGTAATGGATTTAAGGCCGATGTCCAAGGCCAGTGGGACAATCTATACATCAACATCAATAGTGATGATGCTGCCATTCGCCGCGCCATGATTAATATCCTGACTCATACCCCAGGTATTGCCTTTTCATACGAAATTGAAGAGCACGAGTTTGATACTATGGACGACGCTTATCAAATCATTAAAGCGGTCAATGGCCCTTCCTTAGCGGGTAAAACCTTTTGCGTGCGAGTTAAGCGTAGAGGTAAGCACGATTACAATAGTAATGATGTTGAGCGCTATATTGGTGGTGGTTTATTAAAAGAAACCGACGCCATTGGGGTGAAGCTAAAAAACCCTGATATTACTGTGCAAGTAGAAATCAAAGATCAGAGCTTATTTGCCATTAAACATCGCTTTACCGGCATTGGCGGTTACCCTCTTGGCACCCAAGGTGAAACCTTATCCTTAATCTCTGGCGGTTTTGACTCTACCGTTGCTAGCTACATGATGATGAAGCGTGGCCTGAAAACCCACTATTGCTTCTTTAATCTAGGGGGCAGCGCTCACGAAGTAGGCGTTAAGCAAGTAGCCTATTACCTTTGGGATAAATACGGCGCCTCGCACAAGGCCCGCTTCATTAGTGTGCCTTTTGATGGTGTGGTAAAAGAAATTTTAGAGAATGTGGAAGATGGTCACATGGGCGTTATTTTAAAGCGCATGATGTACCGCGCCGCCGAACAAGTGGCCGACATGATCAAGTTAGAAACCTTTGTGACCGGTGAGTCCATCGCCCAAGTATCCAGCCAAACCCTGACCAACCTAGCCGTGATCGACAAGGTAACTGACAAGCTAGTTTTACGTCCTCTGGTTGTCATGGACAAGCCTGAAATTATTAGCATCTCTCGCCAAATCGGCACCGAAGCATTTGCCGCCACTATGCCAGAATATTGCGGCGTTATTTCTGTTAAGCCAACAACAGAAGCTAAGATGGCGAAAGTACTCGCCGAAGAAGCTAAGTTTGATCTAGCGGTATTGGATAAGGCGGTAGAAGACGCAACTCATCAATTCATCAATACGCTCGTTAAAGAAGAAAATGACGCTCTAGAAGTCGCTTGCGTCACATTGCCTTCCCCTAGCGATATCGTCGTAGATATTCGCCATCCAAATGAAGTCGAAGATGCACCACTAGAGTTGAATCATAACGACATCATCAATATGCCGTTTTACGAAATCGAAACCCGAAAAGCGGAACTGAAAGACGATCAGACCTACTTATTCTATTGCCAAAAAGGCACCATGAGTAAAATCCATGCTCACCACTTGAGCAAGCAAGGTATGACGAACATTAAGGTGTATTTAGAAGAAACACCTAAGATGATTGATAAGCAAGCGGAGATAAAAGCCGAGAAAAAAGCTAAATTCGAAGCTTCTCAAAAAGACTAACCATCATTCAGCCCCAGCACTATCGAGACCCCAGCAGCATCAAGACTCGATGCCGCTTGGGGTGACTTGATTATTTCTTCTACAGCTCCTTCTACAGCTACAGCATTTTCTGCCAGAACATAGCCTGACCCATTTCAGGGTCAAGAGCATAACCAGCAAAACCAAACTTCACATACGCATTCTGCGCGACCTTATTGCCTTCAAGTACTTCTAAGGTTAATTTACAGCACCCCCGCTCAAGGGCTACTTGTTCGACCTTTTCTAGCATAAGCTGGCTTATATTTAAGCCCCTAAATTCGTCTAATACGATCACGTCATGGATATTAATTAAGCACAGTAAATGCCCCAGGCACATTCGCGAAAGCAAAGACCAAAGACGCCTTCACCCTAGTGGGTAATGCTTGCCCACCCCCCATGACATCCAATGCATATTGATTCATTAAGTCG
>CAXIBC010000089.1:0-10911 GCA_964022115.1 uncultured Oleispira sp.
CACGACCTACGATGCATTGAATTTATTTGTCGGGCTAAAGCCACGACCTACGATGTACTAAATATATTTGTCGGCCTAAAGGCCGACCTACATTAAGATGTAGGTCGTATTTTAATGCGACGATTTAATATTTTAGCCGCATGTCGTTTAGGTTGATGCCTAGCGGTAAGTCGGTGACGAGTTTGGCCAGTTTACGGGTTAATAATGCGCTGCGCCATTGGCTTTCGAGTGCTTCTTTTAATCTGGGTTTCAGGTCGAGTTCGGGCAGTTGGATGAGCAAGGTATCTAGGTCTTGGTACTGGCTTAATAAGTCGGTAGCTGTTTTGATGCCGACCCCTTTTATACCCGGTAGGTGGTTGGTAGTATCGCCGGTTAATGCTAGCAGGTCGTTGAGCTGTGTGGCTTCGATACTGTAACGGGCACGCACTTCTTCTTGGTTAAATAGTTGGCGGTCAAAGTGGTTGAGTACTTGAATTTTTTGATCGACCAGTTGAAAAAAACCTTTATCCGTCGAGATTATGGTGCTGGATAAACCTGCGCTGGCGGACTTGCTGGCTAAGCTTGCAATAACATCGTCGGCTTCCCAGTGTTGAAATTCGAAACAATAAAAACCCGCGGTTTTGAATCCTTGCTTGAACTGGGGTAAGGCTTTTTCAAGCGCTTCTGGCATGGGGCTGCGGCCTAGTTTGTAGTCTGGCCAAATAGCATGTCGCCAAGTAGGTTCTTTGCGCTCAAAAATAATGGCGCAGTGTGTTGCCCCTAAGCGCTTGGCATTATCCGCTATGGTATTAATGCAACGGTTTGAGCAGGCTTCTTCTTTATTATCGTGATCTGGCATCGCCGCATACATGCGACGAATGAGGTTCATCGCATCAATGATCAGTAAGTGCATCGTCTTTCTGTGCCTGCCATAGTTGGTAGTAGTGTCCTTGCTGCTGCAATAATTCGGTATGCTTACCCTGCTCAACGACGGTGCCGTTATCGATAACAATAATGTTATCGGCGTCGATTATGGTAGATAGTCGGTGAGCAATAATCAAGCTAGTATGCCCAGCCGAAACGTCTTTTATCGCGGCGTTAATATTTTTCTCGGTGCGTGAGTCTAGCGATGAGGTCGCTTCGTCAAAGACCATCACCGCTGGCCGTTTTAATAACATACGGGCAATGGCTAGGCGTTGCTTTTCGCCACCCGAGAGTTTTAAACCCCGCTCCCCGACTACTGTGTCTAATCCCTGTGGGCAGAGTTTAATAAAGCCATCTAGCTGAGCCATAGTGATGACCCGCTCTAGGTCTTCGTCGGTCGCTTCTGGCGCTGCATATAGAATGTTATTTTTTAAGGTATCGTTAAATAAAACAGTATCTTGCGGCACAACACCAATGTGTTTTCTTAAGCTCGCAAGGGTTAATTCATTAATCGATTGGTTATTTATTAAGATATCCCCTTGGGTTTTATCGTAAAAACGAAATAATAATTTGGTCAGGGTCGACTTCCCTGCCCCGCTGCGGCCAACCACGGCAATGCGCTTGCCGGCAGGAATAGAAAAACTCAGGTTATTTAATATTGGGCGCTCTGGCTGATAGCTAAAACCCAGCTGAGAAAATTCTATACTGG
The DNA here is from genome assembly GCA_964022115.1 of uncultured Oleispira sp. Lineage (GTDB taxonomy): Bacteria > Pseudomonadota > Gammaproteobacteria > Pseudomonadales > Oceanobacteraceae > Oleispira. The sequence continues at coordinate 1,613 of CAXIBC010000089.1, forward strand.
CGTCTGCGGTATTTAATTCGTGCTTGCCTTCATCACTCACACTAGGCTGTTCTTTTAACAGCGCAAGCATTTGCTCGATGCTAGCCAGAGATGCTTTTACTTCGCGGTAAACAAAGCCTAAAAAACTCAAAGGTAAAAAAAGCTGGAACATAAAGGCATTCATCAAGGTGAAATCACCAATGGTCATGGTGCCTGCTAATACATAATAAGCCGATAAACACAACATTAATGTCATCGCCACGCTGATAATGATGGCTTGACCTGAGTTTAAAGCGAATAAGGTTAAACGATTTTTACGTCGCGCTTGCTCCCAAGACCAAAGCGCGTCGTCGTAATCTTTTGCTTCGCGTTGTTCTGCGGAAAAGTACTTTACGGTTTCATAATTTAATAAACTATCTAGGGCTCTAGCGTGAGTTTTTGAATCCATCTTGTTGGCTTCACGTACATACTCGGTGCGCCACTCAGTCACTTTGGCGGTATACATAACGTACGCAACCACGGCCACTAGAGTGATGATGGCAAAATACGGCGGGTAGTTTATCAATAATAAAACGATGACTAAGCCAAGTTCAAAGAAGGTTGGCAAGATATTAAAGATAACAAAGCGCATTAAGAAGCTAATGCCATTGGTGCCTCGTTCGATATCACGCTGTAACGCGCCGGTTTGTCTTGAAAGGTGATAATCGAGACTTAAATTATGCAGATGCTGAAATACTTTCAACGCCATGCGGCGCATAGCACGCTCGGTAACACGGCCAAAAAGCACATCGCGGATTTCACCTAATAAAACGTTTAATAATCGTACTGAGCCATAGGCTAATAATAAGCCGAGAGGAAACCATAACCATAAATCTTCTGCTTGCACGGAGGCTTTATTATCGACTAGACCATCAACTAGATATTTTAAAACGAAGGGCATGGAAACGCTGGCAAGCTTAGCCCCAATTAAGCACAGAGCCGCAAGAATCACCCGCCCCTTATATTCCATTAGGTAGGGCCATAAGGTTTTTAGCCAGGCGGTATTTTTTAAACTAACGTCTGGGGCGTCAGCCCAATGTGAAGATCTCATGACAACCCTTGTTACTGTGTGCAGCTTGTTTACACTGGATATATGAATGACAGATTTTATCACAGCAAGCGTAATTTACCTGAGCTTATTGAACTTGAGCAGCTAATTTCTTTGGCTGCTAAACCTTCGGCATCAGCGGCGCATATACGCACGTCGGTTTTAGGCCAGATTGAACACAGCATCAAGGATAAAAGTTTTACCCTACCGCTGTATCGCTTGGAGCTGGGTTCTAGCCAACCACAAGCCCCGACATTAATTCTTTGCGGCGGCATTCACGGCATTGAACGTATTGGTAGCCAGGTGATTTTATCTTTTTTGCGCAGTTTAATTCAGCGATTAGCGTGGGACCCAGCTATCCATGAGCAATTAAATCAAATCCGCTTAGTGATTTACCCCATTATTAATCCTGTGGGCATGTGGGAAAACCGTCGCTGCAATGGTTATGGCGTTGATTTAATGCGTAACGCTCCCATTGATGCTCTGGGTAAACCTGCTTTTTTAGTTGGTGGCCATCGTATCAGTCGACATTTACCTTGGTATCGCGGCAAAAAAGATAGGGCCATGCAGCGAGAAGCTCAATTATTAACCGACGACATTGCGGCCACGATTAAAGGTCAAAAGCATTGCATCAGTTTGGATTGCCACTCAGGTTTTGGTCATCGTGATAGAATTTGGTTTCCTTATGCACGCAGTAAGACCCCATGGCCAAACATTGCGAATGCGATGAAACTCACCCAGCAATTTGAGACGACCTACCCTTCTCACGATTTTTATTTATTTGAACCGCAAGCGAATAGCTATACGACCCACGGCGATCTTTGGGACTATATGTATGATGAAGGTATGCGGGCAAATAAAGGGATGAATTTTATTCCTTTAACCCTAGAGATGGGTTCTTGGTTATGGCTTAAAAAAAGCCCGAGCAACCTGTTTAATTATTCTTCATTTTTTAACCCTATTTTACCCCATCGACAAACCAGGATATTAAGGCGACACCTAACCTTGTTTGAATTTTTATTATCGGCGGTGCGATCCATGCCCAACTGGTCACAAAACCAGAGTTCAGAGTTATATCATCAAGCGTTGAACCGCTGGTATCAGAGCAAGGCTTAAGAGTCGGCTTAATCGTGCCTCTTGTGAGTACGAGACTAGTTAATGGCTGAGCTAAGGGGTATTATGTGGGCTTATTTTTCGCTTTTATCTTATCTTTATTATTTTAGGTTGCTGTATGCGTTCGTGTTTTGCCAAGTTTTCTATCATTGCGGGTTGTTTCTTATCATTATCTAGCATCAGCCATGCAGATTTTGAGTTGGATTTAGGTTTTGCCTCTGAATACGTTCGTGATGGTATTAAACAAAGTAATGCCAAACCTGTTATTCAAGTAGGCGGTTTATATGCCTCTCAACTCGGTTTTTACGGCGGCCTTTGGATGTCGGGGATTGAGCGTGGATCCCCAGATAGTACGCGTTATGAACTCGATGGTTATGCGGGCTTGTATGTTCCTTTTGGACGTCATGTTGCCATTGATCTTGGTTATACTCGCGCTACTTTTTTAGGGGATGCGAGCACCAGCAAGCAGGCTTATGGCGAAGGATTCTTTAATCTTTTATTCAATGATGAGACGACCTTGGGTTATCGCTTGGCGGATGATTATATGGGCAGCGGCGAAGCTCTGCAGACCCTAGAATTGGCCCACACTATTAATAATGGAGAGTTTGGTTTTGAGTTTTCGACCCGCCAATACCGTTATTTGAAGATTAGTGAAGAGGTTAACTGGGGTAATAAAAATCGTGATGATTATTTTCATTTTAGGATTGGGGTTGCGCGCAGCTATCATCAGCATAACTTGAGCCTAGGATTGGAGAAAACCAACTTGACTAGCCTTTATGATGGTGGCACGCATTTAGTGTTCACCTATAGTCGTAACTTTGATTTCTAATTGCATTGATTTCTAATTGCTTTGATTTCTAATCATTTTGTTTTAGTCCGCGGCTTAATCCGAAGCCGCTTCCACTGGCATGAGTTTCCTCTTGCCTTAGAACAAAGCATCCCCAGCTCAACCCTGCATCAATTCGACATTGCCGGTAATGGCAAACGCTTTACCGAACCTTCCCCTAGCTCTGTAGCCGCCATGATTGATGATATTCAATCACAATTATCACCTCGATTAAAAACCCTTAAAGCCGATAGCAAAATTCATTTAATCGGTATTTCTATGGGGGGCATGATAGCGTCTGGCCTCGCCCAGAGATTGATTGATGATGGCATGCCAATTAGCAGCTTGCATATTATCAACTCCAGCTTTTGCGATCAGGCGCACTTTTGGCAACGCATGAAGCTTGATGCTGGTTTTTCATTATTCGCAAATTTATTTAATACCGAAAAACGTGAGCAAGGTATTTTAAATTGGACCAGCAACCAAGCAGATACTGAGCAATATTTACCGGCGTGGATTGGCGAGGCGAAAGCCCACCCTATTTCACTGCGTAATGGTGTGTGCCAACTGCTGGCGGCGTCGCGCTATCCATTACCCAAGAAGCCTAAGACTAACTGCCATATTTATAGCAGCAAACATGATCGACTAGTAGATTGGCGCTGTTCCCAAAGTATTGCTAAGCAATGGCAATGCCCGCTGCATGTGCATACTAGCGCGGGTCACGATTTACCTCTGGACGACCCTAGATGGCTAGCGTCTTTAATTTGTCAAAATCTGTAATTGACCAGAGTCTTTAATTGGCCAGCATTTTATAGTTGGATTGAATACTTGGCACTGCTTTAAACTTGATGATTGGGTAATGATTATTGGCTAGGCTGATATTCTCTAATACATCGCGATTGGGCGGAAAATACACTTCGCCTTGCTTACTTACGCCCGCAGGAAATACCGCTAGATTTTCATAATAGCCTTGTAAAATAGAGTCTTTAAATACCAATATAGTATTGTGCGGCTCATATTCATCGCCTTTAACCCGCTCCATCCCCATGATAGTGAAGTTTTTATAACTACCAAAATAATAAAAGGCGAGCACATGATCGGCATGGCTGTCTTTCAATAATTCTGGGTAGTTTTTAAACAGGTAGCGCTCGGTCCATTGCGGACTGAGCTTTATTTCTGCTTGTGCAAACTGGCTTAGCTGCAAGGCTAATAGCAGGCTCAGCCAGCCTATTTTATTAATCAAGCCTATTTTATTAATCAAGCCTAGTTTATTAACGGTCCATTGTTTGTATTTCAAACGTTCCATCTAAATCCTTTTTAAGTCTGTTCTAGTTAAGGCTGTTCTAGTTTTAACTTATTACCTAGGTAGGCTTCAAGGGCTGGCAGTTCGAACGCATCGTCTTCAGAAATTAACGCGATGGATGTGCCTTGGGTGCCAGCGCGTCCTGTGCGACCGATACGGTGAACGTAATCTTCCGCATCGTCGGGTAAGTTGTAATTAAATACGTGTGAGACGCCATCAACGTGAATGCCTCGCCCTGCCACATCGGTTGCCACCATGATATTAACGTAACCATCACGGAAGCGTTCTAGGGTTTTAATGCGTTTTTGCTGATTAACTTCTCCGGATAATAATACCGAGGTTAAGCCTTTTTTATTTAATTTATCACACAAGTTTCGCGTAATATCACGACGGTTGGCAAAAATAATGGCGCGCTCTATTTTCTCTTCGCGCAATAGTTTGCACAGAATATCGAACTTCTCATCACCAGCGACCATTAAGAACTTTTGCTCGATATTATCGGTCGCAACCGTCTCTGGCTCGATGGTGACTTCTACGGGCTCGTGGGTCCACTGGTCGATTAAACGACGAATTTGCTCGGTAAAGGTGGCCGAGAAGAATAATGTCTGGCGATCGCCTTTGGTCGGGGTAGCGCGTTCAATACGGCGCACATCTGGGATAAAGCCCATATCTAACATACGATCGGCTTCATCTAATACCAGTACGTCAACTTCATCGAGGTACACATCTTGGCTGCCCATAAAGTCGATTAACCGACCTGGAGTTGCAACTAAAATGTCGACAACGTGATCACGCAATTGACGTCTCTGTTCTTCGTAATCCATACCACCGACAATGGTGACGACCTTTAAACCCGTATATTTGGCGAGACCTTGAGCATCTTTACCGATCTGCATCACCAGCTCGCGCGTTGGGGCCACGATTAATGCTCTAGGCTCACTGGCAAAACGTTCTTCTAATGGCTCGGTTAATAAGCGATTGATCACCGCGGTTAAAAACGCCGCGGATTTACCCGTACCGGTTTGCGCTTGACCTAAAATATCACTGCCTCGCAGCGCCGCCGGAAGTGATTGCGCTTGAATCGGGGTGCAATATTCAAAGCCAAGCTCTTGAATGCCTCGCATTAAGCTATCGGGGAGCTGCATATCATGGAAGCGGGTTTTGCCTTCGGCCGGTTCAACGACAAAGTCGGCCAATTTCCACGGCTTTTCCACTACTGGGGTTTTAGCCTTATGCTTTTTATGGCCTTTGGTCGACGCTTTAAAGTCTTGCTTTTGCGCCGCTTTATGAGGTTTTTTCTCATGTTTGCTACGTTCATGCGCTTCTTTTTCTGGCTTACTATTGCTGCCGGTAAAAGCTGATATTATTTTTTTAAACAAAATGTAACCTTATTATGCCGTCGCTAGTATTAACGACTGATCCGTATCGATGAGCTCGCAGAGCTGAAAGTCATCGCTTGTTAATTCTTTATCGATTTGATAATAATCTAATAGTGCTTGCTTGAATATGCCTGCGCGTAAAGGAAGACCCGTTTGTAGGTAGTTTTTTACCTGTTTTACCACATTCTTTGCAAATTGCTCTCTTCCTGCTGCAATTGCCGCGGCATCCCCCTCTAGATTGTCGGTACTGATGTTGAATTTATGACCGCAGGCCTTGTTAAAAATCCACTCAATGGCTTGCGGTTTAATCTCGACCTGTTCGAATTCTCGCTGCTTATCAGGGCTTCTACCATCCGGTTCGTACCAATAACCAAAATCTACCTGTAACCGCCTTGCTTGCCCGGCAATGCACCAATGGCTGATTTCATGCAAGGCGCTAGCAAAATAGCCATGGGCAAAGAGCACCCTATGATAAGGTTCATCACCACTAGCCGGTAAATATATAGGTTCATCATCACTATAATCTAGGCGCGTATTATACTCGGCCTTGAATAATCTGTTAAAAATATCAATTATTTGATCAGGATCGTGATCTTTCATCAACGGCTTCTATACTCCCAGGTCGATACAGGGCAAAATGCGAAGCTTACTGATATTAGACGACTATGACAAATTCCCCTTCAAATACCCAAAACTTTAATACCGATGGCGCAGCAACGACTGAAGCGATAAGCGATCGCCGTTTATTCAAACAGCTATGCGCCTTAACGGCCCCTATCCTTATCACTCAGCTGGCACAAGTCGGCATGGCCACCGTTGATACTATTATGTCGGGTCATGTCGGCACGGCGGATCTAGCGGCAATCGCTATTGGTTCTAGCTTATGGACGCCTATCTTACTGTTTGTGGCTGGGGTTATGGTGGCGTTTACCCCACAGGTTGCGCAATTAGTCGGCGCGGGTAAAAAAGACCAAGTGGGTGATATTCTTGGCTCGGCGGTGGTACTAGGGATATTACTCGGCTGTGCCACCGGCATACTGCTCTATATATTTGGCCCTATATTAAGCTACTTATTACCCGACCCTGTCAGCGCACAACTGATGACGGATTATGTACAATCCGTGAGCTTCGGTTTACCCGCCGCGGGGGCTTTTTTAGCCTTACGCTTCCATGCGGAAGCGTTAAATGACCCTATGTCGGTTACGCGTATTATGCTGGTGGGGCTGGTATTAAATATTCCGGCTAATGCTATCTTTGTTTATGGTTGGTTTGGCATCGACCCTATGGGGGGCGCTGGCTGTGGTTATGGCACAACTCTGGTCTTTTACTTTTTATTCATTGCGTTATTGATCAATTGTTATCGCCATCGCTTACCCGCTCATCAAAAGCAGCTCAGTGTGTTTTTTAAAGCTCAATACCAGCCTATGATCAGTCTTATCGTATTAGGTATTCCTATTGGTGCGGCTATCTTTTTTGAGGTCAGTTTCTTTTCGGTGATCGCCCTATTTTTGACCCCACTAGGAACCGAAGTCGTCGCTGGGCATCAGGTGGCCATTAACGTGACGTCATTGACCTTTATGATTCCGCTCAGCGTAGGCATGGCCATGACGGTCATGGTTGGGCAGCAGCTAGGCAGAGGCAAGGCTAACGTGGCGGCCCAAGCTTCTTGGTTGGGGGTGAAGGTTAATCTAGGCATTGCGTTATTTAATGCCTCGACTATCTTATTATTATCGCCTTATATTGCAGAAATTTATTCCAATGATGCCAACGTTGTGGCCATTGGTGCATCCTTATTGATCTTCGCTGCTTTATTCCAAATTAGTGACGCCATTCAAATTGCAGCCGCAGGGGCATTGCGTGGTTATCAAGATACGATTATTGTAATGCTGATCACTTTTTGTGCATATTGGTTGTGCGGCTTGGGGCTTGGCTATTATCTCGCGTTTGCCACCCCAGAACCTATGGGAGCTAAAGGCTTCTGGTTAGGCATTATTGTTGGTTTAACCGCCGCGGCGATCATGTTGGGCTATCGTTTATATCGTATTGGTAAACGTACTATAGAACATGGTTCTAACTAAGCTTGATACTTTAAATTCTGGAGACGTCTGTGTTATCAAAACCCCATCAGCAACGTCCTAAACTTGGTTCGCCGCTGGCCCTATTATCGCGCTTTATCATGCGAAATATTCGGCGTTTGATTTTTACTACTGGCTTATTGGTATGGCTAAGTGCTGCACTGATAGCCGCCTATGGTTATCAGCTGCAGCAGTCGCTACCGAAAGAGTCTCGTTTGAGCTTCCCAGCTATTCGCGCCCATGCAGAAAGCGTATTAGTGGTTAATTCGATTGATTCTAGTATTAACAATTCCATTCAATGGATTAGCTTAAATCAGGTCAACCGTGACCTGTTAAATGCGATTGTATTAAGCGAAGATGATCGCTTTTTTATTCATGATGGCATTAATTATGACGCATTATTAACCGCCTTGATTGATAATATGAAATCTCAGCAGTGGCGCTTTGGCGATGATACGATCAGCCAACAGGTGGCCAACGCGTTATATTTATCGGGTAACCATAATCTGACAAAAAAACTGCAACAATTATTAATTACCCAGCGCTTAGAACAAGCCTTAAGCAAAAACCAAATTTTAGAATTGTATTTAAATACGATTGAGCTAGGGCCTGGATTATTCGGCATTGGCAACGCTAGTCAGTATTATTTTAATAAGGAGGCTAGCAAGGTGAATGCGGCTGAAGGGGCTTACCTCGCTTTGCTAATTCCCTCGGTTAGAAAATATCACTATAGCCTATACCAAAACGGTAACTGGTCGCCGGCATTGAAGAAAAAACATCAACGCATATTGCGTGAAATGCGCCATAAAAAATTAATCAGTCAACGTGAGTTTAAGCAACATGCGAAGTGGGTCTATGAAAAGAATGCCTATCTATAAGTGTCTATCTATAAGTGTCTATCTATAAGTGTCTATCTATAAATTTCTATCTATAAGTGCCTATTTTTAACCTTTAACGCTGCAATAGCTGGCGACGATAATAGCTAGCTTGGGTTTTATTGATTAGGGTATTGATCGCTAATACGTATAAATCTCGGGCTAAACTTGCGGACGGCTGTTGCGCTTGTGCTAATAAACAGTCTAAGCCCTGCTCTATGTCGAGGGCCTTAAAATAAGCACAAGCCAAACGAATATGTTTACTCGGGTGCGCCACTTGTTGCACGCTCAATTCAACGAGGTCGATAAGCGATTTTATTTGCTGAACCCTAGGCAAGTATTTTGTTATTGCAGGTAAGTTCAAATAATATTCATGGGCCTGTTTAATTTGATTTTGAGTGATTAAATAATGAATATTTTCGACGATGCTTTGCGCTTCGAGCTCATCGTCTTCCTCTATGACTAACGCTTCCATAGGCTGAACTTTTGCTAATAATGCGTTTAAGGCACTTGATTCAATCATGCCACTTAGCTGAGCTTCGATCTTGCTTTGATGAATGAGCAGCAAGCATGGCAAGGCGGTAATCAAGCGACTGCTGGTTAGGTCAAAAGTCTCATCTAAATTAACCTCATAAGCCTGCAGCGTTTTTTTGCCTTCGAGC
>CAXIBC010000090.1:0-10655 GCA_964022115.1 uncultured Oleispira sp.
CGCGCATAGTGTCTTTAATATTTTCTTCGGTCAGTTTGGCCTGGCCAGTAATGCTTTTTAAAGCACCACCCAGGCGGTCTGTTAAGCTATCAAACATGGGCTTATGTCAATCACAACGAAATAAAGTCACCGATTGTACAAATATCGGCCCAACTTTGCTAGCCGAGCTTGGCCTTATCTCTCTCATGTGAGAAACTTTTGTTCTAATAACCCCCTTCAAAGGAATAATCGGGCATGAGCGGAACCTATAACGCAGCCTTTTTTGCATTTCCAGCAGCACTTATCTATTTATTCGCTGCTTATCGACAGTGGCAAACCTTAACCAATAAAAAAGTCGCCAATAAAACCCTAGTATTAACCTTAGGGTCCATAGCAGGCATCATTCATGCGCTACTACTCGCTGGCTCAGTTGTACAATACGGAGGATTTAATTTTGGCTTCTTTAACGTTGGCCTGCTCATTTCCCTCGTCATCAGCTTGCTTGTTATTACTAGCAGCATAAGCAAACCCCTAGAGAACCTGTTGATTGGGGTTTTTCCTATGGCCGCCCTCATTCTCTTGATCGCGACCTTCACCCCAGAAGGAACTAAGGTCTCGCAGCTCACCGGAGGCCTCGGCTGGCATATTATCTTATCGATATTGGCCTATAGCATCTTAGTCATTGCCTCTATTCAGGCTATTTTACTGTATTTACAAAATAAACAACTAAAGAGCCATAATACCTCTGGTTTAGTCAAAGCCTTACCCCCACTACAAACCATGGATGCCTTGTTATTTGAAATGATTTGGATCGGCATGGTATTGCTCACTGCCGCCTTCGTGATTGGTTGGCCCTACATTGTAGACATTAAAGAACAGCATTTATTACATAAAACAGCCCTCAGCATCATGTCTTGGCTGGTCTATGCGACCTTGTTATTTGGCCGTTTTAACTTTGGTTGGCGCGGTATAATTGCCAGTCGCTGGACCCTAGTCGGTACAACCTTCTTAATTCTGGCCTATTTTGGCTCTAAATTTGTATTGGAATTAGTACTCTAAGGCTATTTTTTGCTATCCTTGCGCTCTTTAAATAACGCAAGGATCTCGTCTTGAACGACGTACCCCTCAGTATCCTATTTGGCATACTGACTTTACTGATCATTCTTTCTGGATTTTTCTCCAGCTCTGAAACCGGCATGATGTCGCTAAACCGGTATCGCTTACGCCATATGGCGAAGAATAAGCACAAAGCCGCCATTCGTGCTTCAAACTTATTGAAAAAGCCTGATCGCCTTATCGGCACCATTTTAACCGGTAATAACCTAGTCAACTTTGCCGCGGCCGCTCTCGCTACCATCATTAGTCAGCGCCTATGGCCCGACAACCCAGATTTAGCGGTATTTGTGAATACCATTCTATTCACCTTAGTCGTACTTATCTTTGCCGAATTAACGCCAAAAACATTAGCGGCGATTCATCCTGAAAAAGTGGCGTTTCCCGCTTCTCGTATTCTGGTCGTGATGCAATGGGGGCTCATGCCTTTCGTATGGTTTGTTAATACCATCGCGAATGCCTTATTAAAGTTATTTCGTGTGGATACCAATGCGACACCAGATAATTTGAGTACCGAAGAATTGCGCACTGTAGTGCACGAAGCCGGCACCATGATTCCCAAGCGCCACCAACACATGTTGATCAGTATTCTTGACCTAGAGAAGATGGCGGTTAACGACATAATGGTGCCACGCAGTGAAATCGTAGCGATTGATTTAGAAGATGACCTAGAAGACATTATCGAACAGCTGCGTTCTACTCAGCATACTCGCATGCCCGTTTATCGCGGTGATATTAACGAAGTCGTGGGTATGCTCCATACCCGTAACGCAAGCCGTTTTTTAACCAATCCGAATTTCCGTAAGAGCGATATTCTACAAGAATGCCGTGACCCCTACTTTATTCCAGAAAGCACGCCTTTGCATACCCAGCTGTTCAACTTTCAAAAGCAGCAACGCCGCATTGCCTTAGTCGTCGATGAATATGGTGATGTACAAGGGGTCTGCACCCTAGAAGATATCTTGGAAGAAATCGTAGGTGAATTCACCACAGATACCGCTGCGATCGAGAACCCAGATTTTAAACGCTTAAACGATGGCAGTACCTTGATCGATGGTACCGCCTATATTCGTGATATCAATAAAGCACTGGATTGGGACTTCAATACCGATGGACCAAAAACCTTCAGTGGCTTAATCGTAGAGTACCTAGAAACAATTCCTGATGGCCCTGCGTGCTTGACCCTTGAAAACAAGCGCATTGAGATCCTTAAAGTTGAAGATAACTTAGTTAAGCTGTCACGTGTATTTAAAAAATAACTAAGCCTTAAATAGCTAAGCCTTAAAACGGCGTTAATTGATTACAATAACGCCGTTTTAACTTAAGTCTAATAAAGTGCTACAATCGCCGCCTTTCTTTTATCGACAAATTAAGCCTGTAGCAACATGACTGATCAAGCATCCCCAAGCAGAAAGATACTGGTAACCAGCGCGCTACCCTACGCCAATGGCTCAATCCACCTAGGCCACCTATTGGAATACATCCAAACTGATATTTGGGTACGTTTCCAAAAGGCTCGTGGACACCAATGTACCTACGTATGTGCCGACGACGCACACGGTACGGCCATCATGTTGCGCGCCGAAAAAGAAGGCTTAACGCCAGAACAACAAATTGCCAATGTTAAAGCTGAACACGAAGCCGATTTCGCGGCTTTCCAAATCAACTTCGACAACTTCCATTCAACCCATTCGGAAGAAAACCGCGAACTCAGTGCAGAAATTTACACCGCCTGTCGCGATAAAGGCCATATTGCGGTTCGCAAAATCAAACAACTTTTTGATCCGGTGAAAGAGTTATTCTTAGCCGACCGTTACGTTAAAGGCCAATGCCCTAAATGTAATGCTGAAGATCAATACGGCGACAACTGCGAAAGCTGTGGCGCAACCTATACCCCGGCAGAATTAATCAAACCTTTCTCAACGATTTCGGGCGCAACCCCAGTTGAAAAAGAATCTGAACACTACTTCTTCAAACTGCCCGACTTCCAAGAGTTCCTACAAGACTGGACTCGCTCAGGTACGCTGCAAGAAGAAGTGGCTAATAAACTAGCCGAATGGTTAGACTCTGGCCTACAAGAATGGGACATCAGCCGCGATGCGCCTTATTTTGGTTTTGAAATTCCTGATGCCCCAGGCAAATACTTCTATGTATGGCTAGACGCTCCCATCGGTTACATGGCTAGCTTCAAAAACTTATGTGATAGCGACGAAGGCAAGGCTCGCGGCCTAGACTTTAATGAGTATTGGAAGCCTGGCCCAAATGGAGAGAATGAGACTGAGGTTTACCACTTCATCGGTAAAGACATCATCAATTTCCACGCCCTATTCTGGCCTGCTATGTTAAGCGCAGCGGACTACCGTACCCCAACCGCGGTTAATGCCCACGGTTTCGTAACGGTCAACGGCGAAAAAATGTCTAAGTCTCGTGGCACCTTTATTAAAGGCCGCACCTTCTTAAATCATTTAGACCCGACCTATTTGCGTTACTACTTTGCCGCTAAACTGAGCAATAAGGTAGACGATTTCGATTTGAATTTAGAAGACTTCGTCCAGCGTGTTAATAGCGACTTGGTCAACAAGCTGGTCAACATCGCTAGCCGTACCGCCAATTTTGTTTATAAAGCCGGTGGTAAGCTTAGCAGTACGTGCGTAGAAGCCGACATGGTGCAGCACTTCATCGACCAAGGCGATGTGATCGCAGAATTGTATGAGAACCGTGAGTTCGGTAAAGCCATGAAAGAGATCATGACCCTAGCCGATCGCGCCAATGAATACATTCAAGAGAAAGCCCCATGGGCAATGAATAAAGAAGAAGGCCGCCAGCAAGAAGTTATCGAAGTATGCTCGGTTGCGATCAACCTATTCCGTCAGTTAATTACTTACCTAGCACCGGTATTACCTGAAATTGCCGAAAAAACTCAAACTTTCTTGAACCTAGACTCTTTAAATTGGGCTTCTCGCACCAATATATTGTTAGACCACGAGATCAACAAATTTAAGCCTATGTTAGGTCGCGCTGAAATGGCAAAAGTAGACGCCATTTTAGAAGAGACCAAAACCGAGCTTAAGAAAGAAGCGATTCTGAATGGCGAAACTCTTGTTGATGAGAGTGCAGAAGAACCTGCTGAAGAGAAAAAGCTCAGCGCGAAAGAACGTAAGAAACTTGAAAAGGAACGTCGAGCTGCTGAAAAAGCCGCCAACGCACCCAAGTTACGTGAAGACGGCAATGAAGTCATCGCTGACGAAATTCAATTTGAAGACTTCGCCAAAGTTGATCTACGTATCGCAAAAATTATAAAAGCCGACCACGTTGAAGGCGCTGATAAATTATTACAGCTGACCTTAGACATTGGTAATGGCGAAACCCGCAACGTATTTTCAGGCATCAAAGCGGCGTATCAGCCAGAAGATCTTGAAGGTAAGTTAACGGTTATGGTGGCTAACCTAGCCCCACGCAAAATGAAATTTGGCATGTCGGAAGGCATGGTACTCGCAGCAGGCCCAGGTGGTAGCGACTTGTGGATATTAGAACCACACGCTGGCGCACAGCCAGGCATGCGCGTACTTTAACCCCCACTTTTAGAGAATCGAGAAGCACATGAGTACTGAAGAAAACGTAATTGCACCGGATTATTTAAAAGATGCAGCCTCTTTAATTACTAAAGATGGCTTTACTCCTTCAAATGTTTGGTATCACGGTACGACTTCTAGCCTAGTGAAAGCCATTAAAAACAAAGGCCTTCACGGCGGTGGTGATGCGGCTTGGATTAAGCGTACCCAAGGCACCTTAAAAACCATTGGTAACCGTACCTTTGAAAGCCAAGATCCTGTTTTCTTAACTCAAAGCAAAGAACTGGCGTATTTTTGGGCTCAGCAACGTACCCATTCGCGTAATCTTTATTTCAAGAAAGATGAAACCCCAGTCGTTATAAAAGTGACGTTAAACGAAGAAGACAATGCTAAAGTTAACCCAGATGCGGGTGGCGCAGCGTTAATTATGGAGCCTAATAATGCCTACATTACGTTTTTAAAAGCTATTTACGAAGCCAACGGACTTGATCTAGACGATTTTGACCCACGGGAAGCCGATCGCATGATCTACCGTGACCGCCTAGGCCTAGCGTATACCAACGATTATATCCCAGGTAAATTCATCGAATTGGTTTCTAAAGACTCGTAATGCTGTAAGCCCACCACAAGGATGTGAGTGGGGCTTATTAAATATGCTAGACTGATTTTTTCGATTCAGGATTTAGCGTTTATGAACCTCATTCGCCTGCCCTTAACAACCCCTCCTTTATTAACGCTCTTCTTAGTCCTACTTTTAACCAGCAGCCTAATAATACCCCTTATTAGCCATGCAAAAACCAGTATCTGGCAAGTCAGTGATGGTAAAAATACCGTCTATCTCGGTGGCACTTTTCACATGCTAAAACCCAGTGACTACCCATTGCCCATAGAGTTCGAGCAGGTCTATAACAAGGTCAATTGGCTGGTCTTCGAAACCGATATAATGGCGCTGAAGAATCCTGAGTTCCAGCAATATTTTCAACACCAAATGAAACTGCCTAGTGGTCAAATTTTAGCCGACCAACTGTCCGCTAACGCTTATGGCGAATTGATTCGCTACATGGCTAAAAACAATCTCGATATCGGCCAATACCAAAGCTACCGCCCACAGATGATTGGCTTAATTATCAACATTCTAGAATTAAATAAGTTAGGTTTAACCGCCCAAGGGGTAGACGATTTCTTCGGCGAAAAAGCCATAAGCGCAGGAAAAATTCTCAGCCAGCTAGAAAGTAAAGAAACACAAGCCCATTATTTAGCGTCTATGGCTAAAGGCAACGAGAGTAACTTCATCCTGCAAACCCTGGAAGATAGCAAAAACCTAGCACCCGAGCTGGCCAAGTTAAGCCAAGCATGGCGCAGCGGTGATATTCAAGCCTTATATAATACTGGGGTCGCCACCATGATTGAAGATTATCCGAGCATTTACCAAAGCCTATTAGTAGAGCGAAACCGCAACTGGTTGCCCACCATAGAAACCTTGATTCAACAGCCCGAAGAAAAATTGATCCTTGTAGGGGCCTTACATTTAGCTGGCCCAGAGGGGTTATTAGAGCAACTTAAAAAGAAAGGTTATCGCGTACAGCACTATTTAGCTCAAGATCCTTAAACTCAAATCCAAGCTCCTCAAACTCAAAACTCGCTTTTAGACAAATATTGACACTATAATGCTTCCAAAGCATTGACTCCCCTTGCCAACAAACTAACATGTTGGCAATTCTTAAATAATCAAGAGACTCAACCCAATTATGAAGTCCATTATTACACTGTTCGCTAGCTTCTTTTTAATGTTCGCTATGGTCAGCGAAGCCGACGCCAAACGTTTTGGTGGTGGTGGCTTTGGTAAAAGCTACAAAACCTCACCGTTCGCCTCGAAAAAATCAGCCCCAGCGAAAAAAGATCAGCAACAACAAGCAGGCCAAAAGAAAGGTGGCATGATGGGTGGCCTAATGGGCGGCTTATTAGCCGGTGGTTTATTTGCCGCATTGCTGGGTAGTGGTGCATTTGAAGACTTACAAGTAATGGACATGATTATCATGGCCGCCCTTGCCTTCTTAGCTTTTAAACTCTTTAAAGGATTTATGGGGTCTCGTAGTCGACCACAGCCTTCTATGGCAGGTCTTAGCCAGCCCCAGCAACGTCAGAGCTTTGACATGCCACAGGATGCTTCAGTACAACAAGAAGTACCGGCAACTCAAGCGACAGGCTTCAATCAAGATGATGTCCCTTTCAATCTCCCTGAAGGTTTTGACCAGCAAGGTTTTATCGAAGGCTCACTGAATCATTACCGTACGGTACAAGAGTCTTGGAATAAGGGTGAATTGGAAGTCATTGAAGAATACGTTAGCCCTGAACTATTCGCCGCTCTATCACAGCAGCGCAGCAAGTTGATGGTGCCACCACAAACTGAAATTATCGATTTAAATGCTGAAATAGTACGTGCTGATAAGGCCGGTGACTCTGCTGAAATCAGTATTTTATTCCGTGGTATTTGCAAAGATGAGTTAGAAAAGTCTCAAGACGGCATCTTTGATATCTGGCACCTACAGCGTGACTTGAGCACTGAAAATGCAGACTGGGTCATCGTGGGTATCGAAGCTGAATAAGCTGCGAACCAAGTGCTGATCTAATCCTCTAAAAGACCGCTTTAACCAGCGGTTTTTTTTGCTTTAAAAGAAACGATACAATCAACAAAATAATAACGACGACAAGGATTAACCATGACGCCAATAATAGAAAGCACAATGACAACATCAACAAGCCTAACCGCCGCCTATTGGTGTGTCTTCATCGCTATCCTAATGCCTATAATGTTTACTGGTCTAGCAAAATTCACTAGTGGTTTCAAACCCAAAGACAATCACAACCCACGCGAGTATTTAACAAAACTAACAGGCTGGCAGCAACGCGCTAACTGGGCCCAGCAAAATACTTTTGAATCGATCCCAGGCTTTATGGCCGCCGTCATCATTGCCCATCAGATTGGCGGCAATCAAGATCATATTGACTTGCTAGCCATCAGTTACATTATTATTCGTATCGTCTATGGGGCCTTGTATATCGCTGATATTGCACTGCTGAGAACCATTGTTTGGTCTTTAGGGGTCGCCTGTATTCTAGGCTTATTCTTTACCTAAAATACCGCCCTGTTAGTGCGTACGGGCCCGCATCCAGCTGATTTGAGCATATAAAATCACGCAGGATGCGGCGCTGCCAATGGGGAAAAAAGGCAGAAGTACAATGCAATAAAACCAGACAATAGACTGATGCCAGCCTCCTGGCTGAGCAATCGCCTTACGCACTAATTGCTGAAAGATTAAACAAGGCACGCCGATACCAAAAAAGAATGCACTAAAGCCCAAAGCAAAATCCAGCGGCCCAGCATCGGGCACAGTTGAATTGAAAATCCCCAGCATCACCCCGCAAAATAACGCAATAAATAGACCGAACAAGGTCATCACATTCACCGCGACTCTAGCCGCATTCACCTTGCCTGCCAAACCAGCGCTCATACTATCGTCTACGCTTTCTGCTTCACGCTGCACTAGATTATTATTCATACTCTCTCTCAAATCCATACTCAACCCTATCCTCAACCCTATCCTCAACCCTATACTCAAATCCATACTCTAGGATACGATGGATAAATCACTAATAGTTGATTCATCATCTCAGATTAAGTTCGATGTGACTATCTCATTAAAATCGCCGCTAAGATACAAGCCAATAAAAAAGCAAAAAAGCAAAAAAGCAAAAAAGCAGTAAAAAAAAAGGAAGGTGAAATAGATTCACCTTCCTTTTTATCAATAGCCTTTTGTTAAAAGCCTACTTTTTATAGCGACTTAGCATCGCTTAACTTAAAGAGATGCCGCTAATTCACTAGCAAGCTTAATACAACGTTTTGCATCCAACTCACCGGCAAATTCAGCACCACCCACAAGGTGTAAGTTAAACGTTTTACCCAAGTCTTTTTCTAACTCAGTATGCAGGGTATTTACCGATACCTGACCTGCACAAAGCACCACATGATCAACGTCCAAGATACGTGTTTCAGTGGTCTTATTATCATCTTTACCGGTGGTGATGGTGATGTGTAAACCTTCATCATCGACTTTATCGTAAGAAACACCACCAATCGTCTCAACGCCTTTCATCTTCACTACCGCGCGGTGAACCCAGCCCGAAGTTTTGTTCAAGCCTTTACCAAAGCTAGAGGTTTTACGCTGCAACATGTAAACCTTACGAGGTGACTCTTCGATATCCATGTCTTTCAAACCACCACGGTTTTCATTGCTGCCATCAACGCCCCACTCTTTCATCCAAAGCTCTTTATTCAATGTCAAAGAAGGACCTTGGTGCGTTAGATATTCACACATGTCATAACCAATACCACCAGCGCCCATCACAGCCACTCGCTTACCTAGCTCCATACCTTTATCCAGAACCTGCTGGTACGTCACTACCTTCTCGTGATCGACCCCTTCCATGTTCGGTACTCGTGGCGCTACACCGGATGAAATAACCACTTCATCAAAACCTTCGGCTTTAAGCTGAGCGGCATTAACATAGGTATTTAATTTCAAATCGATGTTCAAGACTTCGATCTGCTTTAAGAAATAACGAATCGTTTCAACAAACTCTTCTTTACCCGGAATCTTACTGGCGTAGTTAAACTGACCACCAATCTCACTACGCCCTTCAAACAAGGTCACCTTATGGCCACGTTGGGCTGCCACTGTCGCACACGCCAAACCTGAAGGGCCTGCGCCGACTACCGCAACCTTTTTAGCTTTAACCACTGGGGTATAAAGCAGCTTAGTTTCGTGACCCGCACGCGGGTTAACCAAACAGCTTGCACGCTTCATTTGGAAGGTATGATCAAGACACGCTTGGTTACAGGCAATACAGGTATTAATTTCATCCGCACGGCCTTCTGCGGCTTTATTAACCCACTCTGAATCCGCCAGGAATGGACGCGCCATCGATACCATATCGGCTTTGCCCGAAGCAATAATGTCTTCTGCAACATCCGGCATATTAATGCGGTTAGAAGCCACCACAGGGATGCTCAACTCTTTCTTAACACGACCGGTAATATCGGCAAACGCAGCACGAGGAACTGAGGTCACAATGGTAGGAACACGGGCTTCGTGCCAACCAATACCGGTATTAATAATGTTAATACCCGCTTTTTCTAATTCTTTCGCGAGCTCGATCACTTCTTCAATTTCAGACGCTTCTTCAACCAAATCAAGCATCGATAAACGGAACATCAAGATGAAGTCAGTACCCACTTCTTGACGAATCTGACGCACCACTTCTAATGGGAAGCGCATGCGGTTTTCATAAGAGCCGCCCCATTCATCAGTACGCTTGTTGGTACGCTTATTTAGCATTTGAGTAATGAAATACCCTTCACTACCCATAATCTCAATGCCATCGTAGTTGGCTTTTTTCGCTAATTTAGCACAACGCACATAATGACCAATGGTCTTATTAATTTGCTTAGAAGTAAGCTCTTTAGGCTTAAACGGCGTAATCGGCGATTTAACCGCAGAAGGCGCCACGTTAAGTGGGGTATAACCATAACGACCAGCATGAAGTATCTGCAATAAGATCTTACCGTCTTCCGCATGCACCGCTTTGGTCACTTTTTTATGAAAATGAACCTGCCAGTTATGCATCAACTTAGAACCAAACGGCAATAAATCACCCGCGCGGTTTGGAGAAAAACCACCCGTAACCAATAACCCACAACCACCTCGAGCACGCTCAGCAAAATAAGCGGCCATTTCATCAAAGTGCCAAGGGCGGTCTTCTAAGCCAACGTGCATAGAACCCATGATGACGCGGTTCTTTAGCGTAGTGAAACCAAGATCTAGTGGTTCCATTACATGTGGGTAATGCGGGTTCTGTGCTTGTGTCATCTTATTAACCTTTATAATCACGGTTCAATTCGAATGAAGTATTACGAATCTAGGGAGTATCTAA
>CAXIBC010000091.1:0-10592 GCA_964022115.1 uncultured Oleispira sp.
TATATTGTCGTTTTTTGCATTATTCTTGCGGTGATGGCTTGGCTAGGCATTAATGTGGGCATGCAAGATTTTCTAGCCTTTTGTTTGATCAATATATTGCTTATTAGTTTGGGGCTAGGGTTAGGCATATCGCTATGCGTCGCGACGGCGTATTGGCAGGATACCAGCAAGCTGGTTGCCATGGTTATGATGCCGATGTTTATGATTTCGGGCATCTTTTTTACCGCGACTATGGTCCCGCAGAAATTCATTTACCTGTTTGATTGGAATCCCATCTTTCATATCATAGAGCTTATTCGTCAATCTATGTTTGTTAGCTATACCAGCCCGGTTGGCGACTGGCAGTACGTAGCCTTGTGCGCCTTGGTGGCGAATGCCGTTGGGCTTATGCTGTATCAGGTAAGTCGACAGAGGTTTATTACCTCGTGATTCACTTTAATAATGTCAGCAAGTTTTATCCTACTAAGCAAGGCCGTAGTTATGTCTTTAAAGATGTGAGTATCAGCTTGCCTACGGATCGTAATATTGCCATTTTAGGCCCTAACGGTGCGGGTAAATCGACCTTGATCAAGATGATGGGTGGTGCTGATTATCCGTCCCGTGGCGAAATCAATAGTGACCAAAGAATCTCTTGGCCCTTGGGTTTACAAGGTGGTCTGCAAGGCAGTATGAGCGCTCGCGAAAATGTTCGTTTTGTTGCCCGCATTCACGGCCATCGAAATACCAAGCCTATAGAACAGCAAGTCGCTGATTTCGCTGAAATAGGGCGTTATTTCGACGAGCCAGTTAAAACCTATTCCAATGGTATGCGTTCAAAAGTTACTTTTGGTTTGGCTATGGCATTCGATTTGAATTTTGATGTGTTATTGATTGATGAGCTAACGGCCGTTGGTGATGCGAACTTCAAAGCGAAAAGTAAAAAGCTTTTATTATCGAAATTTGAGAATACCAAGGTAATTATGGTGAACCATTCTTTGAATGAGCTTAAGCAATTTTGCCAAGCTGGGGTCGTTATCAAAAACCAATCGCTTATTTATCATCCTACCCTGGATGCAGCCATCAAAGATTATAAAGAGACATACAATAATGCCAAATAATGATGCTGTAATCGCGAATGCCAAGCCCAAAAGTGTTCGGGCGCGTAAATTAGCCAAGCTAAAAAATAAACCGGTGCAGTTTTTTATCGACTCGGCGGCTTATAACAAGGCGCAAAAAAGTGTGGTTTATACCTGGGCCAAATTCGGATCTTTTGCCTTGGTGATCTTGGCGTCGCTATTGGTGGTTATTTATTACAGTATTATCGCGTCACCACGTTATGTGAGCCAAACCCAATTTGTGGTGAAAGAAGCGGGTAGCCAAGATGCCTCTTTACTTGGATTGTCGGGGCTTGGGGCGGTATCAGCGGGTATGCGCGATGCCCTGATATTGCAGAAGTTTCTACAGTCTCGTGAAATGGCCGTAGCCCTTGATAAAGCGCTATCACTAAAAGCCCATTATGAACGCAGCGATTGGGATAGTTTAAGTAAGCTAGCGAGCAACAGTACTCTAGAAGAATATGTTGAGTATTACCAAGAACACGTACAGGTAATACACGATGAATTATCGGATGTGCTTCTGGTCGAGGTGCAAACCTTTGATGCTAATTACTCACTTTCCGTTAGTCAGGCCTTATTATCCATTAGTGAGCGTTTCATTAATGATTTAGGCGCAAAAATGGCGAGTGAGCAAATGGGCTACGCGCAAAAGGAAGTCGAACGTTCTTATGCCATATTAACTGAAAGTCAAAGCGAGCTGATCCAATTTCAGGATACGTTCAAAGTATTCAGCCCAGAGCAGCAAAGCGGGGCGTTATTAACCGCGATTAATGGCATTGAGTCGGCCATTATCAGCGAAGAAACTGAACTTAAATCGCTATTAGCGTTTATGCGTGATGATACTGCAGAAGTCAAAGCGAAAAAGATTCGCCTTGCTTCATTACGTGAGCAGCTAGCCCAAGAGAAGCAACGCCTTACCTCTGATGATCAGAAATCCCTAAACAAGATCAATGTGAACTACCAAGAAATTAAACTCAATGCCGAGCTGGCCGCCGATCTGTATAAATCTGCGTTAGCCGGATTAGAGGTTGTGCGGGCTGAAGCGTATAGAAAACTAAAGCATTTATTAGTGATCGAAAAGCCTGCATTAGCAGACGAAGATAAATATCCGCGCCGCATTCATAGCATTTTAACGTGGTTTATCGTGTTGTTATTAACCTATTTTATTGGCCGTTTAATACTGTCTATTATTAAAGAGCATCAAGAATAATGATAAAAAAATTACTGTGCTTATTCGTATTATTGAGTTCACCCGCCTTGTGGGCTGTCAGTTTACACAAGGATAAAGACGCCGAAGTTGCCGAGGCAATTAATTATAGTGAAGCGCGCAACCTCTATGGTTCTTGGTTATTTAAAGGTGGCTTTAGTGATACCTCGTTTTCGGGGATTAATCCTGATTATCGCATTGCCAGTGGCGATAAACTCTTGGTGCAATTATGGGGTGGTATTGAGTATCAGCAAGAAATAGAAGTTGATCCGAAAGGAAATATATTCATTCCTAAAGTAGGTCCGATCACCGTATTAGGGGTCAGTAATCAAGACTTGAACCGTATCGTTTTACGATCGGTGAAACGCATTTATAAATCGAATGTTGAGGTTTATGTCACCTTGCTTTCTACCCAAAAAGTGAAGGTGTTTTTAACCGGCCTAGTCAACAAACCAGGTCTTTACGAAGGTCAGTCGGCGGACAGTATTTTGCGCTTTATCGATCAAGCCCGAGGCATTCGCGCGGATATCGGTGGTTTACGCCAGATTCAATTACGCCGCAATAATAAAACGATAGAGCATATCGATCTTTATGACTTTTTATCTTCGGGCACTTTGCCGCGCATCCCGCTACAAGATGGTGATGTTATTTTTATTGGCCCACGTAAAGGGGTCGTGACCATAGAAGGAGAAGTTGGTTTTAGTGGTAAGTATGAAATACGTGATAGCCAAGAACCTCTTGCCAACATCCTTAATGCCATAGTACCGAACGATAGGGCAACCAACGTCACTATTATTGAAGCGGTTAATAAAAACGTTGAAGCGACACAATTTGCGATATCCGACATTAAAGACCAAACAGTATCCAATGGTGCGCTGATTAAATTATCGACTCAGTTACGCTCTAATAGCATCAGTATTGAAGTAGTGGGTGAACATAATTCTGAGAACGAAATCGTTATTCCTTGGGGCACTTCTTTAGATTCGGTCATTAAAAGCATTGAATTCACCTCGCTTTCTAATGAAAAGGGCATTCAGCTGTATCGAAAATCCGTTGCTGAGCGGCAAAAAGATATGCTGCAGGCGTCATTAGATTCGTTAGAGAAAAGCGTATTAACCGCACGTTCCAGTACTTCGGAAGAAGCGCGCTTAAGACAAGCCGAAGCTGACATTATTATGCAGTGGATTGAAAAAGCCCGCTTAGTAGAACCCAAAGGTCAGGTATTATTGTCGCAAGGGTACCAGGCTGACAAGATTATTCTTCAGCAAGGCGATCGCATTGTGGTGCCTAGCGATAAAAACCTAGTGATGATTCATGGTGAAGTACTCTTCCCAACCGCAATAGCCTTTAACGAGGATTTAACCATTGAAGATTTTATTGCCAAAGCCGGTGGCACGAATAGAGGGGCTAGTGACTTTAATGTTGTAGTAATGCGCCCCAACGGTGAGTTTATAAATGCTAATTCAGATTTAGATGAAGATGACTACATAAAACCAGGCGATGAGATATTTGTATTAGCTGAGCCTGATAGTAAATCGTTGCAGTTGATTAAAGACCTGACTCAAGTTATGTATCAAATAGCGATTTCGGCGGCGGTTATTGTTGCATTTTAAGCACATGCTTTTTAGCCAAAGCATCCGTACAAATTTTAAAAGATTAAAGGTAGTATGATTATGGAGAGCATAATTAAGAATATGAGACAGGGCAGGAAGGGCATTATATTAGCCGGTGGCTCTGGTACTCGTTTATATCCGCTCACTAAGTCGGTCAGCAAACAGTTAATGCCCGTCTATGACAAACCTATGATCTATTATCCGCTAAGTACTTTAATGCTGGCCGGTATCTCTGAGTTTTTAATCATAACAACACCACAAGATAACCAAGGGTTCAAACATCTTTTAGGGGATGGGAGCGACTGGGGCATTAGTATTGAGTATGCCATTCAAGATTCTCCTGATGGCTTGGCTCAAGCCTTTATTATTGGCGAAGAATTTATTGGTGACTCGTCTGTCGCTTTAATCTTGGGTGATAACCTTTTCTTTGGCCAAAACATGTCGAAAGATATGCTGCACGCCACGGCCAATCAAGAATATGGGGCAACGGTATTTGGCTATCATGTGCAAGAGCCTAACGCTTATGGCGTGGTTGAATTTGATGCTAATGGCAAGGCGATTTCATTAGAAGAAAAACCAGACAATCCAAAATCCAACTACGCAGTACCCGGCTTATATTTTTATGATAACCGAGTAGTAGAGATTGCTAAAAACGTTAAGCCTAGTCCCCGTGGCGAGCTTGAAATCACCGACATTAATAAAGCCTACCTAGAAGACGATTCTCTTAATGTACAAATCTTAAGCCGAGGTACGGCTTGGTTAGATACCGGCACCCACGACAGCTTATTGGATGCGTGTCACTTCATTGCGACCATCGAAAAACGTCAAGGCTTAAAAGTATGCTGCCCTGAAGAGATTGCATTTCGTTTAGGTCTGATCGACGCCTCACAACTTGAAGCATTAGCCGAGCCCATGAAGAAAAACGGTTATGGCCAATACCTGTTTGGCATACTAAGAGAGCATGCTAATACTCATATAGATGCCAGTAGCTTTAATCCAGAAAAATTTGGTCGCCGCGCAGAGGATCGTTTAACTATGAATATAGCTCGCGAGGCCTTAGAGAATAGAAGTAATGAACTGCGGGCCGTTGAAAAATGAAGATAGTCGATACCGCAATTCCAGACGTAAAGGTCATAGAAGCTCAGGTTTTTGGTGACGAGCGCGGTTTTTTTATGGAAACCTTTCGTGCCAATGTTATGGATGAGCTAACAGGTGGTAAGCCTTTTGTGCAAGATAATCATTCTAAATCTGCTCAAGGTATCTTGCGCGGTTTGCATTATCAAATGCAGCAAACCCAAGGCAAATTAGTGCGAGTAGTGCAGGGTGCGGTATTCGATGTGGCTGTTGATATGCGTAAATCCAGCCCGACCTTTGGCCAATGGGTCGGTGAGGTCTTATCGGCTGAGAATAAAAAACAATTGTGGGTGCCCGAGGGTTTTGCCCATGGTTTTTATGTTATGACCGAAAGCGCCGAATTTGTTTATAAGTGCACAGATTATTACGCCCCGGAATTTGATCGTTCGTTAAAATGGAATGATCCTGAAGTGGGTATTGAGTGGCCCTTAATTGATGGTAAGCAGCCTTTATTATCGGCCAAGGACGAAAATGGTAGGTCGTTCGCTGAAGCCGATACATTTTAGTGAATAAAATGTTTTTTGATGAATAAGATGCTTTGTGTAATTAAAGGGTTGAGACAATGCGAGTATTAGTAACCGCTAAAAACGGTCAATTAGGGTGGGAACTTGCGCGTAGTCAACCTCTGCCGCTAGCAGCATCTAACCCCGAAGCGACGAATATAGAAGCCATTTATTTTGATTCTAAAGAATTGGATATTTGTGATTTTGACAGCGTGTGCGAAAAAATAGCCAGCTTTAAACCCGACCTCGTCATAAATGCCGCGGCGTATACTGCCGTCGATAAGGCCGAGTCGGATAGTGACGCGGCATTTTTAGTCAATCAGCAAGGTGCTAAGAACCTTGCGTTAGCCTGTAAAGAGCAGGGTGCAAAGCTGATTCATATTTCAACCGACTTTGTATTTGATGCCACTAAAAATACACCTTATCAACCTCATGATTGTACCAAACCGCTAGGGGTATATGGCGCAAGTAAGTTAGCTGGGGAAGAAGCGGTACTCGCAGTACTTAATGACGATGCTTGCATCATTCGCACCGCCTGGGTTTACAGCAGCCATGGTAATAATTTCGTTAAAACCATGTTGCGACTTATGTCTGAGCGAGATCAGCTTGGGGTGGTTGCAGATCAGGTCGGCACACCGACGAATGCAAATAACCTAGCTAAGGCGATATGGTTACTGGCTGAAAAAATGACCCATAAGGGATTAAGCAATCAAGTCGCCAAGATTTATCATTGGACCGACTTAGGCACAGCAAGCTGGTATGACTTTGCTGTGGCGATTCAAGAATTGGGCTTAGCACATGGTTTATTGCGTAAACCAATAACCATTGCGCCGATTAAAGCGAGTCAATATCCTACCCCCGCCAAACGACCTGCATACAGCGTTTTAGATACCTCACTGTTGCGTGACGATCTTAATGTGCCGGGTATTCATTGGCGTACTGCATTAAATACTCTGCTAATCGATTTAAAGAATAGAGATTTAAAGAATAGCGATTCAAATAAAAATAATAAAGACGTGCTTGTAGCATCAGAGAATACACAATGAAAACATTATTAGTCACAGGTGGCGCAGGGTTTATTGGTTCTAACTTTGTTCAGTATTGGTTAGCAACCTACCCACAAGACAAGGTTATTGTACTGGATGCCTTAACCTATGCGGGAAATCTAGCCAGCTTAAAGCCGGTAGAGAATAATGAGAATTATACTTTTTGCCATGGCAATATTTGTGATACCCCATTAGTTGAGTCGCTGCTGGAAAAACACAATATAGATACCATTGTACATTTTGCTGCAGAGAGCCACGTAGATCGTTCTATTGATGGCCCAGATGCGTTCCTTGAAACCAATATCATGGGCACCCACAGCTTATTAAAAGCGGCAAAAAAGATTTGGTTAGACCAGCCTAAGGCCCAAGGCCAAGCACCTTTGCCCCATAGATTTCATCATGTCAGTACCGATGAAGTGTATGGTGATTTGGCCCCAGAAGATCCTGCTTTCACCGAACAAACTCCGTACCAGCCAAGTAGCCCATATTCAGCCAGTAAAGCCGCCAGTGATCATTTAGTACGCGCTTATCATCATACTTATGGCCTTGAAGTAACCACTTCTAACTGCTCGAACAATTATGGTCCTTACCACTTCCCTGAGAAGTTAATTCCCCTAGTACTGACTAATATTTTATTTGATAAGCCTTTGCCTATTTATGGCAATGGTCAGCAAATACGTGATTGGCTTTATGTGACCGACCATGCCCGTGGTATTGATTTGGTTATTAAGAAAGGCCGTTTAGGCGAGTGCTATAATATTGGTGGCATTAACGAGTGGGCCAACATAGATATTGTTACTCTTATTTGTGAATTGATGGATGAATCGTTCAAAAATAACCCTGAGTTGGTCGCCAAATACCCCAATGCAAAAAACGTCATAGCGGGCACATCGAAAGAGCTGATCACTTATGTGACGGACCGTGCAGGGCACGACCAACGCTATGCCATTAACCCCACTAAGTCGAACGATGAATTAGGGTATGCGCCACAAGAAAGCTTTGAAACTGGAATTCGAAAGACAATTGCTTGGTATCTGAAAAATGATGCTTGGTGGTTGGATCTACTAGCGAGTAATGGAATATAGCAATGTCATCTCAAAATAATGATAAAACTCCAGCTAAAACCTTTGTATCAGAAGATATGTTTATCGAACCATCGGACATAGAAATCATTTATTATTCTGGGCTGTTTTCAATCGAATGGTATCTAGCCACTAATCCAGATGTGCTTGATAGTGGTGCTGTTCCACTTGAGCATTATTATTATCACGGTCGCTTAGAAGGTCGGTCGCCAAATTATTTATTTGATCCACTTTGGTATTTAACAGAAAACCAAGACGTTAAAGCGGCGGGTATCGACCCCTTACTACACTACATTAATCACGGTGAGGGCGAAGGACGAAAGCCTTCTTTATACTTTGATCCTGTGACTTACAAATCGCAGCTGTCTTTAGCTGACGACGAGTTAGCGCTATCTCATTACCTTAAAAATGCAGCCGCCCCAATGGCACGCCCCTTAGATGAGTTTGATGCTGAGTATTATTTAACAAGCTATTCAGATGTTAAAGAAACAGGCATAGATCCCTATAAGCACTTTTTATTGCAAGGTATTCAGGAAAAGCGTAATCCATCTGCAAATTTTGATGTGCAATATTATGTTCAAACTCACTTAGCTGATGAAGGTATAAATCCTTTTGATCATTATCTAACTAAAGGCAAAGCGCTGGGGTTGACCACAGTGCAGCCTATTTTATCACCGCTTAATAGTGATTCTTCAGCCAATAGTAAACCTCTTATGGAGGACTATTTAAAGCCAGGTCCAGGTTTTGAAGAATTCAAATATGGTACAAGGGATAATGATCCCGATGTAAAAGCGATTGCCTATTACTTACCACAATTCCACCCGTTTAAAGAAAACAGTGAATGGTGGGGGGAAGGTTTTACTGAGTGGACGAATGTAACTCGAGGTAGAAGTCGTTTTGAAGGTCACTACCAGCCTCACCTACCAAGAGACCTAGGCTTTTATGATTTACGCTTAAAAGAAACGTTAGTAGCCCAAGCGAATATGGCGCGTAATGCAGGCCTAGAAGGATTTTGTTTTTACCATTATTGGTTTAACGGTAAACGTTTAATGGACGGTCCAGTCAATATGCTGCTGGCCAATAAGGATATAGAGCTACCATTTTGTTTGATGTGGGCAAACGAAAATTGGACGCGCACATGGGACGGTTTAGACAATGACGTGCTTATGGCACAAGATTATTTAGATGAGGATGATGAAGCCTTTGTTGCTGATATAGCACGCCATTTTTCAGATGAGCGATATATTACACTCGACGGCCGGCCTATTTTATTTATTTATCGCCCAGGGATTATCCCAAATTCAAAAGAAAAAATTGCATTGTGGCGTACTCTGTTTTCAGAAAATCATGGCTTCGATCCTATTATTTATATGGCTCAAGCGTTTGATGATCTGGATCCTCGTATTTATGACCTTGATGGTGCGATAGAATTCCCACCCCATAAAGTCGCCGCGGGCTTAGACTCAAAAGCCCATGAACTAGGGGTTAACGATCCTGACTTTGCTGGGCATTATCCTAGCTATGATGAAATGGTAGAAAATAGCATTAATGATATTTCATTCGATTATGATGTTATTAAAGCGGTCACGCCTATGTGGGATAACGAAGCACGCAAACCTAATAGAGGAATGGGCTTTGTTGGCTCTACACCTGAAAAATACCAAAATTGGTTGGCGTCTGTTATCAACTATTCCAAGAAGCACCCAGTGCAAGGCTCACACAGTTTTGTCTGCATTAATGCTTGGAACGAATGGGCAGAAGGTGCGCATTTAGAACCTGACCAGTACTGGGGCAGTGCTTACTTAAATGCAACCTACCGTGCAATTAATTGTGTAAAGCCTGTTCATGGCACGTATTCTTTATTATTAGTGGGGCATGATGCTTATAAACACGGCGCTCAGCTATTAACATTAAATATATTCAGAACTCTTAAACAGCAATTTGGTATCGATGTAAAAGTCGCTCTATTAGAAGGTGGGCCCCTTGTAGAAGAGTACAAAAAAGTTGGCGATACCTATGTGTGTGATGGCGATATTGCAAAGTTTGAAGACCTTGTTATTAAGCTAAAGCAAGAATCTGGCTTAACCAGAGCAATTTGTAATACTACAGTTACTGGAAAAATAGCAGCTGCTCTTAATCGACAAAAAATCACCTTTATTTCTTTGATACATGAATTAAAGAATTTAATTGAAGAGTACGGTCTTAACGATGCGGCTAATGATATTGCAAATCATGCTGAAAAAATCATCTTCGCGGCCAAGGCTGTTCAAGATTCGTTTGTTGGTATTGTTAACAAAGACATATCAAAAAAGCTGGTAATCCATCCGCAAGGTATCTACCAGAACCTTAAAGAGAATGACAACGCAAGCACAGAATTACGCACTCGGCTATTGTTAGATGGTGGTGCCAAGATCGTCGTAAACGTTGGTTATGCAGACTTGCGTAAAGGTTTTGATATTTTCGTTAATGCCGCCAAATTACTGGTTGCCGAAGATCCTAGTTATCATTTCTTGTGGATTGGCGATATTGAGCCTTCGTTAAAACATTGGTTAGCCAGTGATTTAACATCCGACTTACTCGTTAATAACTTTCATAATATCCCTTTTACTAACGAGATATCTCTTTATCTTGAAGGGGCAAACGTATTTGCCATGACCTCGCGCGAAGATCCATTCCCATCGGTGGTTATGGAATCATTAGCCCTAGGGACTCCTGTGGTAGGTTTTATTGATGGTGGCGGTTTTACAGAATTGTTAGAAAATCCACTTAACGGTCAAGCTGTGCCTATGGCCGACATAAAAGCTATGGCTACGGCTATTGCGCATGAAGTTGCAACCAATACTCACGAGAAAGAAGAACGACGAATCACTGAGGCAAAGAATGCTTTTAAATGGAGTGATTATGTTTTCTCAT
>CAXIBC010000092.1:0-10545 GCA_964022115.1 uncultured Oleispira sp.
GAAAAACAATTGCTTCCGCTGCGGTAGGCATTGGTTTTTATTGGTTGGCTCAGGCTATTTAATTCATGTGGCCAGAAAGCGCAGACAATACCAAGAAAGAAGAGCCGAAACCATTACGCTCTGGTCTCACCACAGGTTGCTGCGCTACTGCTTGTAGTATAGCGGCCGCGCACGCACTGCTTGGCAAACAACAAAGTTCTGTTATTAGTGTTACTTTGCCTAAAGGCAAAGTCGTAGAATTAACGATAAAGGCCTATCAAAGCTGCAACACCAGCGTTATAGCAAGTACCATTAAGGATGCTGGTGACGATCCGGATGTGACCCACGGTGCGGAAGTTTTTGTTGAGTTAAAACTGATAAAACAATCAGAAATTATTTTAACCGCAGGCCAAGGTGTCGGCACGGTTACTCGAGAAGGCTTAGCCCTTGCGGTGGGTGAACCCGCGATAAATCCTGTGCCAAGAAAAATGATCACTGAACATTTACAGGCGGTTGCTCAGCAATATCATTATCGTGGAGGCTTTGAAGTTTCGGTTGGTATCGTTAATGGTGAGCAGATCGCGCTAAAAACAATGAACCCTAGGCTCGGTATTGTCGGTGGTTTATCCATCTTAGGTACCACGGGCATAGTACGACCATTTTCCTGTGCCGCTTATATTGCCTCTATTCATCAAGGTATTGATGTTGCAACTACTAATGGCTTTCGGCACATAGCCGCATCCACAGGCAGTAGCAGTGAAGCGGTTATTCGTGATCATTATCAATTACCAGAAATCGCCTTAATTGAAATGGGTGATTTTGTCGGCGCTGTATTCAAACACCTTAAAAATAATCGTCAGCGCTTAGCCCTAGATAAACTGAGTATTTGTGGTGGCTTTGGAAAAATGACCAAGCTGGCCCAAGGGCATCTTGATTTGCACAGTAAAGCTTCCAGTATCGATCTCGATTTTCTGGCCGAGCAAGTCGCAGAGCTGTGTACTGATCACGGACGAGCTTCAACTGAGCTGGTAGCGCAAGTGAAGAATGCGAATACCAGCATTGAAGTCTTAAAATTATGCCAGCAAGAAGCGCCTAGTCTCGGCCTCATGCTAGGTGATAAAATTTGTCAAAAAGCATTAGCCGTGGCGCGAAAAATTGTACCACTGCATATTGAACTCGAAATCTGGGCCATTAACAGACAAAGCTTGATCGTAGGTAAAGCCGTGGAAGTAACGCTTGCTGATGAAGGGCTTGTGAGTGATGTGAACCCTTTGAGTAGCACCCAATGAAAGTATTGTTATTAGGTGGTACCAGCGAAGCAAGATCTCTTGCCCAGCAATTAATAAATATTGATGTAGAAATTGTTTATAGCATTGCAGGGTTAGTCCGACAGCCAGTACTCGATTGTGAAGTGATTCACGGTGGTTTTAGCCAGTATGGTGGCCTAACAAAATATTTAGTAGCAGAAAAAATTGATTATCTGCTAGATGTGACCCATCCGTTTGCGGCAAAGATGAGTCAACACGCCGTGCGTTCAGCGGCCGACGTAAATATTCCCTACTGTGCATTTGTGCGGCCGCAGTGGCAGCCACAAGCAGCTGATGATTGGGTCTTAATAGATAATGAAACTCAATTATTGAATCAATTAGCGTTAGCTATTAATGCGGGCAGTAAAAACATATTTTATACCAATGGTCAGATCAGCAGGCAGCTGGCTATTGAGCTGGATGGCATTGCCGAATTGAACGAAAGCTTTGGACCTGCGCAATATATCGTGCGTAGCGCGCAAGAGACTGAGCTGCCGCAGTATTCCCAATGGATACAAGCCATTGGTCCGTTTAAGTTTGATGCTGAAAAATCGCTATTAGAGCAATACGAAATAGATTTAATGGTATGCAAAAATAGCGGTGGCGAAGCGACAAAAGCCAAGTTAGCAGCCGCGCGTGAACTCGGTATTCGAGTGCTAGTGTTGCAGCGACCAGCGATTGAGTATGATTCAAACAATGGCCTGAACAGTGTCTTTTCTAGCCTTGATGAAATTTTCGAGTTTATTCGTGAGAAATGCTCAAGTGATTCTCGCTAAGGCTTGAATTATAGTAGTGTGATTTTTTTAAAAGAGATATAAAGTGCCTTTTGATTACGTAGCAGACCCAAAATCAATCGAGAAAAGTAGCTTCGAAATGATTCGCAAGCTAACCAATCTTGATGGCTTAGATCAAAGCCAGCAGCAAGTCGTGATGCGTATAGTGCATAGTGTGGGTATGCCTGAAGTTGCTGATAAGGTGAAGTTCAGTGCTCATGCCTGTGCATCAGGGCAAGCAGCACTAGCCGCGGGTAATGCTATTTTGTGTGATGTTGAAATGGTGAAACAGGGCATTACGAAACGCATGATCCAGCAGCCGCCACTGTGTTTTTTAAACGATTCTCGTACGGTCGAACTTGCAAAACATAGCGGTGAAACACGCTCAATGGCGGCGTTAAAATTATGGAGCGAAAGTCTTGCGGGTAGCATAGTCGTTATCGGTAATGCGCCAACAGCATTATTTCGTTTATTAGAAATGATTGAACAAGATGGTGGTAAAGAAAGTTCGAATAAACCGGCGCTAATTATTGGTATGCCTGTAGGTTTTATCGGTGCTGCAGAGTCTAAGCAAGCGCTCTGGGATGTGCATGAGCGCTTAGGTATTGAGTGCATTACCTTATTGGGTAATCAAGGGGGCAGTGCGGTTTCATCGGCTACCTGCAACGCCTTATTGCGCTGCAATATTGGCGAGATCTATTAATACTATGACTATTCATGTGATAGGTTTAGGGGTTGCAGAGCGAGCTGTGTTAAGTGCTAATGCTGTACAGGCATTGCAAGAGGCTCAAGTGATTATTGGCAGTCCCCGACAGTTGGCGACGATTGCAAACTATCTTGCTAGCCATGATAAACTTAGATTACCGGCACAACGAATAAGTTTGCCCAAGTTAACGGAACTAAAAGTTTTATTAGCGCAATTAACAGGCCAACAAGTTTGCATCCTAGCATCCGGTGATCCACTGTATTTTGGCATTGGGCGCTGGTTAAGCAAGCAAGCAACATTGACTAAAGAACTTTCTGATTTATATTTTTATCCGGGTATCTCGAGCATTCAAGCCGCTTGTCATACGCTAGGTTTATCCTTGCAAGATTGTGATGTGATCAGTTTACATGGCCGCCCGGTAGAAATACTAAGAAGTCTAATACGCCACAATCAAACCTTAGTCATCCTCACCGATAAATACAGCCAGCCAAAACGCTTAGCGCAAGAATGTTTTGCTATGGGTTATCACAGCGCAAAAATTACTGTGTGCGAAGATCTCGGTTATGAAAAAGAGCGAGTTCGTAGTTTTTCTATTGCAAGGCTATTAGAAGATTCAAACGCTTCAACGTCCACATCATCTGCTCTCAGATTTTCTGAACTGCAAGTGACCGTTATTGAAACCGGCATTAGCCAAATGATGCCGCAGTTTCCCGGTTTCAACGACGAGTTATTTATTACTGGCAAAGCAGCGGGTAAAGGCATGATCACCAAGCGTGAAGTACGCTTAGCCATCTTGTCGTTATTGCAACCCAGCCGAGGTGATGTCGCTTGGGATGTTGGCGCAGGCTGCGGTGGTATAGCCGTTGAGTGGGCCTACTGGAATAAAGCAGGTCAAGTACATGCGATAGAGCATAATGATCAGCGTTTCGATTGCTTACAGCAAAATATCCAGCGCTTTGGCGTTGTGGATAACTTAAGCGTGGTACAAGGCCGAGCGCCAGCAATACTCGATTCATTACCGCAAGCGAATAAAGTGTTTATCGGTGGTAGCGATGGTGAGATGTCAGAACTCTTAGCCTTTTGCTGGATGCAGCTGCCAGAGCAGGGTGTACTGGTGGTAAGCGCTATCATGGAAAGTACTAAACAACAGCTATTAACCTTCCGAGATGAGTTATTAGGGGTCGGTAGTGCAACGATAGAAACCTCGCAAGTTGCCATTAGCCGGGGTGAAGAACTCGCAGGGCAATTAGTGTATCGCCCTAACTTAGCCGTCACGTTATTTCGCTTTCAAAAGAACAGCACCTAATTATGAGCCTAGAAAATAATAGCATTATGAATGCACAATTTATCGGTTTGGGCGTAGGCCCAGGTGATCCGGAATTAATCACCTTAAAAGCCCATCGCTTAATGCAAAATGCCGATGTTGTGAGCTACCTTGCTAACGAACAAGGCAGCTCACAAGCGCGAGATATTGCTCAATACAGCTTGGCGGGTAGTAAAGCGGGGCAAATAGAAATTCCTGTGCCGATGCCGATGAAAAACGATCGCACCGGCGCCAACCAAGCTTATGATCTAGCGGCGGATAAAATCCGGGCTGTCATCGCGGAAGGAAACTCTCAAGAAAAGAAGGTTGTCTTCTTATGTGAAGGCGATCCATTATTCTTTGGATCGTTTAGCTATTTATTAGATCGACTACAAGATGAAATGACCTGTGCAGTCGTGCCTGGTATTTCGTCGGTACATGCAGCCTCTTCGGTATTGAAGTTACCCTTGTCGATGTTAAAAGAATCGGTAGCGATTATTAATGGCCGTCATAGCGAAAAGAAAATACGACAAACCCTGCAGCAGCACGATAGTGTCATTATCATGAAAGCTGGGCCTTATCGCCCTAAAATTCTAGCGGCATTAGCGGAAACTGGCCGCAGTGGCGAAGCGAACTATTTAGAATATATTGGCCGCGACGAGCAAGTGATTATTAATGATGTTAGTGAACTAGGAGACGATAAAGGGCCGTATTTTTCTTTATTCGTCGTACTTAAGAACGAGCGGGAAAGATAATGATGACTTCTCATTCTGTTATTCATATTGTTGCGCTAACAGAAGCAGGGCATCAGCTGGCCAAACTATTAGCCGAAAAAATACATGCTTCTGAGGTCGGAGGTACAGAGCAGGCAGTCGATATTTGGTATAAGCCTAAGCCGTTCGCAGAAAAAGTTCAGCAAGCGTTTATCCGCGGAGAGCGCCTCATATTTATCTGCGCAACAGGCATAGTAGTAAGAACTCTTGCACCGGTATTGCAAGATAAGCATAACGACCCTGCGGTATTGATATTAGATGAAGCAGGCAAGTTTGTTATTCCGTTATTATCGGGTCATGAAGGCGGGGCGAACGACTGGGCTAATCAGATTAGTGAATTGATTAATGCTCAGCTAGTAATGACCACGGCCAATCCCTATTTAAAACCTATTTATACCGTCGGTATGGGTTGCGAAAGAGATTGCCCGCTTGAATATTTGTCAGAATTATTGGATCAATGTTTAAGCCAAGCAGGGTTGACCCTAGAGCAAGTCCAGAGCATTAGCAGTATTGATATTAAAGCCGATGAAACACATCTAATTGCACTGGCTGAGAATTTAAATAAACCCTTTATCACTTGGAATAAAGGTGATTTAACAACAGTTGAATCCCAGCTCAGCATACGCTCGGATTATATTTTTGACACCGTCGGCGTGTATGGTGTTGCCGAATCAGCTGCACTTTATAGTGCGCAATCTGAAACTGGCCAAGTAGCAGAATTAGTTTTAAACAAACATAAAAATGCCAAAGCAACGTGCGCTATAGCGCGCTCGTATCCTGCGGCATAGAAATTTAAATAGACATATTATATTCAGAAGCACATAGAATTATGACCAAACTGTATTTGATAAGCACAGGCCCGGGTAATGCCGATTTAATCGCCCCACGATCGGTGAAAGCCATCGGAGAATCTAGCGACCTTGTGGCTTATGGACTTTACCTCGATCTATTAGGCAGTATTTGTGATGGAAAGACGCATCACGACTTACCATTAGGTGAAGAAATTGGCCGCGCACGCTTAGCGTTAGACCTCGCAGCAAGTGGCAAGACTACCGCTTTGATTTCTAGTGGCGACATTGGCATCTACGCCATGGCTACTTTAGTTTTCGAATTACTCGACATGCAGCTGCAAGGAAAAGAGAATCACCCTGAATGGTTAGAGGTTGATATCGAAGTTGTACCGGGTATTTCTGCCATGCAAGCAGGTTCAGCACGCATAGGTGCCATGTTAGGTCATGACTTCTGTACTATCTCACTATCTGATCTATTAACGCCTTGGCAGACCATTGAGAAGCGTTTACACAGTTGTGGTGAAGGCGACTTCGTAGTGTCCTTTTATAACCCACGCTCGAAGAAACGTGATTGGCAGATTAATACCGCGCGCGATATTTTATTGCAATATCGCCCAGCCAATACTCCGGTATTATTAGGCCGCCAATTAACCCGTGAAGATGAAAGCATCACCATTACTACGCTCGATAAACTCGATGCCGCCGATGTGGATATGTTCACTCTGGTCAGTGTTGGTAATAGCGAGACACGCCACATAGAACATGGCGATAAAGAATGGGTTTATACCCCACGTGGTTACAGCAAAAAAATATAAAGGGCTTATGTCATGAAAGTTTATTTTATTGGTGCAGGTCCTGGGGATCCAGAATTAATCACCATCAAAGCACAGCGCTTAATTAACGCCTGCCCAATTATTTTATATGCGGGCTCGTTAGTACCGCGTGCCGTATTGGCCGATGTAGAAGATAGCGCCGAGCAAATTATTGATACCGCTTCAATCGACCTAGATGAAATTATTGAGCACATAAAAATCGCTCATAAAGAAGGCAAAGATGTTGCTCGTGTTCATAGTGGCGACCCTTCTTTATACGGCGCTATCGGTGAACAGATTCGGCGCTTGAATGAACTCGGCATTGATTTCGAGATCATTCCAGGTGTTACAGCCACATCCGCCTCGGCTGCTTGGTTGGGTAAAGAGCTAACCCTATCGGGTGTTTCTCAAACCATTATCATGACCCGTTATGAAGGTAAAACACCGTTCCCAGAACGAGAACGTTTACCTGCATTAGCCGCCAGTGGTGCGACGCTAGCGATTCATCTTGGTATCACCCGTATTCATAAAATTGTTGAAGAGCTTATTCCACATTATGGTGAAGACTGCCCAATCGCAGTGTGCTATCGCACCTCGTGGGAAGATCAGGATAAAGTGATTGGCACGTTAAAAGATATCGTCGCCAAAGTCCGTGAAAAGAAATTTACGCGTACCTCCCTTATTTTAGTCGGCCATGTTTTAGGTGACGGCGACTTTGATGACTCGTATTTATACGATGAAAAAC
The DNA here is from genome assembly GCA_964022115.1 of uncultured Oleispira sp. Classification (GTDB taxonomy): domain Bacteria; phylum Pseudomonadota; class Gammaproteobacteria; order Pseudomonadales; family Oceanobacteraceae; genus Oleispira. The sequence continues at coordinate 7,190 of CAXIBC010000092.1, forward strand.
AGGCCCATGTCTTTCGTCCGAAAGTAAAACCCAATACGCCTCGAAGTGTTGATGATGCTCAAGCGCATCCAACATTAAAAATATAACGACAGTATGAAGACTATAATTACTATTCAGGAAACATTTAAACATGACCAAACATACAATGAATAGCTTAGATGATGTTGTTAATAATCTGCCGAACGTATTGCCAGAGCATAGCGGTATTATTATCTGTGGCCACGGCAGTCGCGCAAAAATTGCTGAAGAAGAATTTAGCTTATTAGCCAAAGGTTTACGTGCGCGTTTTCCTACGTTAAAAATTGAATACGGATTTTTAGAATATTCTTCGCCCAATATTCACATGGCACTTGATCGTTTACGCGAGCAAGGCGTAAAAAATATCTTTGCCGTGCCGGGTATGTTATTCGCCGCAACTCATGCAAAAAATGATATTCCGTCGGTATTAACCACCTACAAAGAAACGTATCCAGAACTGACCATCGCCTATGGTAAAGAACTGGGCTTACACGATGAAATGATCAGCGCGTTTCAGCATCGAGTATCTGAATCGCTAGGTTACTCTGCTGATGAAAATAACGGCGTCCCTGCAGCGGGTGAGTTATACGATACCATGCTAGTCGTTGTGGGGCGTGGCACCTCGGTGGTTGATGCGAATGCCGACGCTGCTAAGCTAACCCGAATTATTAGTGAAAACTTAGGCTTTGGTTGGTCAGAAACCGTTTATTCTGGGGTGACTTACCCAAGCGTTGGCCGTGGTTTAGAAATGGCTTTAAAACTCGGCTTTAAAAAAATCGTAATCGCACCTTACTTCTTATTTGGTGGCCGCTTAATCGACCGCATTTATGCCTATGTGGATAAAGTTGCAGCAGAGAACCCTGACGTAGAATTTATCAAAGCCGATTATTTACGTGACCAATCTCACGTCTTAAATACCTTCATTACGCGCATCGCTGAAATTGCTCAGCCAAGACAAGGTAATGAAATGGGTTTGATGGAAGACTTCCAGCGTCGTTTAGCGGCAGGTGAAGTGGATGTACATCATCATCATGCAGAATTTCAGCCGGATGAAACCAGCGAAGCAGGGCATCAGCATTCTCATGACGGAGAGCATAATCACTCACATGCTGATCCACACGGCCATTCTCATGAGAAGAGTCATGATCATAATGCAGACCATGGGCACCATCATGCGCCATATAAGCATATCGCACACCCTTTTGGGCCGCGCACTATGATCAATGACAATGTGTGCTGTTGCTTTATGCGTCAGTTCCCGCAGAGTGTTATTGATGAAGAAAAAGCGGTTAAAGCTGAATCTAAAGCACGACCTGTATGTAAGAATTGAGGTTATATCTCATAATGCTGCGAATCGCTAAGGCAAGGATACCTGCCTTTCAAGCTAGCTGACTATAAAAGGCCTACTATATAGTAGGCCTTTTATTTAATGAGCCTACCCTATACTGGAGCTGAATTATGATTGCTTGTGATCTACATGATTATGTCGAAATTGCCTGTATTTATAAGATGCTATTAATACTGCGGCTTAAGTCTGGGGACATTATTCAAGGGGTTGCTTTGGATACTGCTCGCAATGAATTAGCAGAAGAGTGTATAAAAGTAAGGCAGGGTACAGTTGACAGTTTGGTGGTGCTGGATTCAATTATGACTATGGAGGCTAAAAAGAAGAATCCCCATTTTGATTTGGTAAACTTTTGTTCGAAAAGTTTTTAATTAAAATTAAACAATAAAAACATTAAGCCTTTTTATACTCTCAGATTTATTTATCAATAATTCTAACTCATTGGAATTCCTCGGTTATTTATTTTATAAAAGAAATTCGCAGTCATTCATGAATGTCTATTGTGACTAATCTCTCTCAAACTTCGTTTTTTTATCCTGCGGCCTATAGCTGAAAAATATATTAATAAGTAGAAAATTTGTTGTTATTTGTAATGCTGTGACTGTTACAGGTTTTATAAAAATCTATCTGGATATACTAGCGTCCTGAATTGAGTTTAGGACTAAATTATGAAAAACATTATCAAACTTCCATTGTATTTATCTTTCATCTTCCTTGTTGCCTGTGGCGATGAAGATGTCAGCTTATTAATTGAAGTAACCGAAGAGCAGGTTGAGAGTGTGGTTACTGATGAAACTGTTGGTGATGTTGGTGATGGTATTACTGAAGACACAAATACGCCTAATACAGAATCACAGGTTGAAAATGACATTGTTAATGAGCAGCCAATTGTTTCTTTAACTCCTATCTCACCACCTAGCCCTACTTACCCAGAGGAAGTGCCGACGGAAATTCCAGTAGAAGAAACGCCTGTCGAAATTCCAGTAGAAGAAACGCCTGTCGAAATTCCAGTAGAAGAAACGCCAGTCGAAATTCCAGTCGAAGAAACGCCAGTCGAAGAAACGCCTGTCGAAACTCCAGTAGAAGAAACCCCGGCTGTAGATTTCACTCCACAAGAGCTAACATTAACGTGGAGCCCGACGTATGAAGATGAAGATGGTAATACTGTACATAAGTCTGAAATAGAAACCTTTATTCTTTCTTGGGGCGACGATGCAAATAATTTAACGGAGGTTATTGAGATTAATAATATAGGAGCTGACTCTTATGTATTTACTGCTCAAACTGCCGGTGATTATTATTTTGCAATCAGTGTTGAATCTATTTATGGCTCTAAGAGTCAGGCTTCAAATGTTATTTATAAGCAGGTGAACTAATATGAAAACATTAACTAAGAAATTTTTGAAAAATAAATTATCGCTTGCTTTATGTGCCTCTTCATTTTTGACTTCGCTGGCATATGCAGACGCTCCTATCATTAATACCATTTCTGATCAGCGAGTTTTACAAGGTGAGACCTATAGCTTTCAACCGGAACTGGCAGTGACAGAAAAGGTATATTGGACAAAGACATTTGGTCCTGACTCGGTCAGTGTTCATCCTCGCACCGGTAAAGTTAGCTGGGATATTTCCGCTGATATGCCAGGGGAGAGTTATCACCTAGGTATCAAGGCCAGTAATAGTGATGGTTCTGATGAGGATACTTGGATCGTCACCGTCGGTAATGGCAACCTGCTATACATTGGGCCTAACGAAACCTATAAAACCTTAAAAGACGGCATGAATAATATTGCTTCTGGTGATACGCTGGTTTTGAGAAATGGTGAGTGGACGCATAATAATTTAGCGAATACCATTCCTGGCAACCCGCGTAAAACACAAACCCTGCCAACAGGAACCGCAAATGCCTATACCAGTCTAATGGCAGAAGATCCTGGCCAGGTAGTGATTGATGGTCAAAACCAAGCGCAGTTAATCAGCTTGTGGGGCAGTG
>CAXIBC010000093.1:0-10473 GCA_964022115.1 uncultured Oleispira sp.
CTGACTTGAATGCAACCTGATTTGAATGCAACCTGATTTGAATAGTAGGATGTGGTCACCAGTAATGCACGATTGATCAATCGACCGTTGGGCTAATAGTTGTTTCAATGATTTTTACCTTGCCATCCTCACCAATAATGGCCACTGGCACATGCTGGAACTGACCTTTTAAATCGATACTCGCACTACCATCTGCTTGCTGTTCAAGCACTAACTCGTGGGCGGGAATGCTTTTAGTATCTAAAACATCTTGTATGTATTGTGGAATCTCAGCCGTGTGAGCCTGTGCTTTTGCACTCTGTATATGCTGTTGTGTATGTTGTTGATCAGGGCTTTTAAGCTGCTTAACCTGTGTATTGGCCGTATTGGGTTTTGCAGAGCTCGAAGGCTGATGGATCTCTGGTATGCCATTTCTTGTTTCAAGCTGATTATTAGGCTTGAAAAAATAAATAATAAGCGCGACAGCTAACAAAATTAATAACGCCCCCAACTTACCCATAGTATGACTCCGGTCCGATCGCGCTGAGTGTATTCTTATCTGTATTATGCTCTATTTAACCATCTATTTTTACCACGAGTGCAGAGACAGTAGCAATGAATTAGTCTACAACCAATAGCCCTTATCAGGGCTTTTTAGTTACTGTTCTCGCTTTTGTGAAACGTGTCGCTACACTGTCTAGCGGATTTTCAGGCCATGGGTGTTTAGGGTATTTACCACGGTTCTCTTTACGCACATCAAAATAGCTATTTTGCCAAAAATGGGGCAAATCTTGGGTGATTTGCAAAGGTCTGCGGGCAGGGGAAAGCAGGTGCAGCATTAAGTTAATCTGACCATTACAAATGCTGGGTTTCCCTTGATAACCAAACATCTCTTGCAGTTTTACCGCCAGTACCGGAGGGTTGTGCAAATAATCAATCTTATATTGTGACCCACTGGCTACTTGGATTTTAGCGGGTACTAGAGTCTCTAAGGTTGCAACCTTATCCCAACCTAAGCGCATTAATAAGGCTTGCTTTAAATCGATATTTTTAAGCGCTTTTTGTGAGCGACAATGACTCAATAGCGGTAATAACCAGTGCTCAATATCGTCTATTAAAGCCTGCTCGGAGAAATTTGGCCAAGGGTATTGGAAATTATAGGCAGTGACTGGGTCTTGTTTGAAATGATCAGTGAAATACTCATATCCAAGCTGCAAGCGAGCTTTAAGTTGTTGGCACTCTTCGTTCCAAGGTAATGAATTTATACCGTTATCATGAAAGTAGTTTTGCCAAGCTTGTTGCCACTGCTCAGGGCTTAAATTATTGAGCTTTTTCCGCTTCAGGATTAAGGCACCTAAATATTCACGCTCTTCAGCATCGAGCTGACCATTAGCATTCCATTGGATGGGATTCTTGCTCTGAATGTGTTTAGCAAAGGTGGCCATCAGCTCTGGTTCGCTAATCGCCATGGCTTTTCTGATCACGCTACTACCTTGCTGGTCATCTTCGATATCCGTCACAATCAGATAATCTTGCTGCCTGAAGGATGAATTGACATGCAGCCTAGCACCACGCCCAGCACTTAGTAGGTAATCCTGGTCTTGGCCTGCTCTTCTTTGCGCAATCCTATCGGGAAACGCCAGGGCTAATAACTGGGCAAGGGTTTGCTCTTCAGTATCGGCGCTATTAGTAGAGAGGCTAGAGAGTCGTTCTATTTTTTGTATCCAAGTTTTGGCTTGGCGGTGGATGTTTTTATAACCATTGGCTTGGCTTTTTACCGGCTGTAATAAACTGCTTAAGTCATCGTTATTTCGCAGGGATTTTGGCGTATCGGTTAATAACGCCGCTAATAATGCGCTATCACTCAAGTTCTGCTTACTACTGGCCATTAATAACATGTGGCCAAAGCGAGGGGGGAGTCCGAGTTGACTGGCGTATTCACCATGCTGGGTAATCTGACCTGAATAATTGAGTAAGTCGAGATCAGTTAGCAGCTGGACCGCTTGTTTAACATAGCTGCTAGGAGGAGGGGTTAACCAAGCCAGTTCGTCAATGTCCGCCCCCCATTGAGCGACGTTTAATACTAGGTCACTTAGCTCAATGCGGCTGATTTCTGCTGGGCTATGGGCTGCCAAGGCCTTATGTTGCTGTTCACTCCATAGCCGATAGCAAACCCCCGCTTCAATACGCCCCGCGCGTCCTGATCTTTGAGTCGCCGAGGCTTGGCTGATCTTTTGCGTAGTTAAGCTATTCATGGCACTGCGAGGATTATAATTCAGCTGCTTCTCTAATCCTGAATCGATAACAATACGAATGCCTTCAATGGTCAAGGAGCTTTCAGCAATATTGGTTGCTAGCACAATTTTTCGTTGATTAGTGGGCGCTGGTTGAATGGCAGCTTGTTGTTCTTTATCGCTTAGCTGACCATATAATGGCTGAATGCTGAGGGTATTAGCGTTAATTTCAGAGGTTAGCTGCTGAGTTAATGCCTGTTGCACGTATTGAATATCTCGAATACCTGGCAGAAAGGCTAAAATACTGCCCGATTCTTGTGCTAGCGCTTGCACAATGGCACGGCTCATTTGCTCGCTTAGACGCTTTTTCGGGTCAAAGCCGAGATAATGATGTTTGATAGGGAATGCTCGACCCGGACAGAATAAGGTTTTGGCGGCCAACATCGCTTCTAATGCATCCTTGTCTAAGGTTGCTGACATCACAAGCAGTTTTAAATCATCACGAAATAACTGCTGACACTGTAAACTTAGGGCTAATCCTAGGTCGGTATTCACCGAACGTTCATGATGTTCATCGAAAATAATAAGGCCAATATTGGTTAACTCGGGGTCATGTAATAATTGGCGGGTCAAGATGCCTTCGGTGATGACTTCAATACGCGTCTGTGAGCTAACCTTAGTATCTTGGCGCATGCGATAACCAATGGTTTGTCCTACGCTCTCGTTGAGGCTTTTCGCCATGAACAGTGCGGCATTGCGAGCAGCAAGGCGGCGCGGTTCTAGCATGAGTATTTTTTTATAGCTACCATCTTCATTTCTTAGCCAATCTGCGTCTAATAGTGCTAGTGGTACTCGGGTAGTCTTCCCAGCCCCTGGTTGAGCAGATAATATGACATTTTTGTCATGACTTAAGGCCTGATTTAATTCTGCTAAGATAGAATCAATCGGTAAACTATTCATTTTTGGTATAGCCTTGCTTAATCTATTAAATTATCGTGATAGTAAGGAGTGTTTGAGGGGTATTGTATGCCAGATTCAACAGATGTTTTAGATTTTGCTCAGGCTGTCGAGCGCCGCAGGCATGAAAAGCGTGAAGAAAAAGTAGCGGATATTCGAGAGCAGTTCGATCGTGCGTTTAAACCTGACTCGAAACCGACGCCAGTCAAAGACTTTTTACGCAAGAAAAAGAGTAAAAAGAAGCGCTAAGGCATGCTCGCGTTATGCGTTGGGCCTTAGCGATTCACTGGGTATGTTAATGATGAGGCTGTTTGCTAAGCTTTACGCTGTAAAAAAACACCACATTCAGTATGGTGGGTATAAGGGAACTGATCGAAAATGGCAAAGCGTTTAATGTCGTGCGTTTGGTTAAAGGTCAATAAGTTATCATGCAAGGTTTCTGGGTTGCAGGATATGTAGATAATATTATCGTAGCCTTGCACTTGTTTAACTGACTCTTCATCCAAACCAGAGCGTGGTGGATCGACAAGCACAGTATTGAACTCATAACCATTCAGATCAATGCCTTCTAAACGTCGAAATGCACGGCTTCCTTGTAAAGCTTGTACGAATTCTTCACTAGAAAGACGAGCGATAATTAGATTATCGATATTATTTTTTTCAATGTTGTATTGAGCCGCATGCACCGACGTTTTTGATATTTCTGTGGCCAAAACTCGATGGTAGTGCTCAGCGAGAGCAATAGAAAAGTTACCATTACCACAATACAGTTCTACTAGATCCCCTGTTAAAGGTTTAGATAACTCTTGTGCCCAAGCGAGCATCTTTTGGTTCATGCCACCGTTAGGTTGGGTGAACCCCCCTTCGATTTGCTTGTAGTGGTACTGCTTGCCATCAATCGTCAGGGTTTCTATCACATAATCACGCTCTAAAACGAGTTTTTGCTTACGAGAGCGGCCAATAATAGGAAAGCCAATTTTAGCTTGTAACGCTTCTGCTGCGGCTTGCCATTCTTCATCTAATCGCTTGTGGTATATCATAGTGATTAACGCATCACCACTTAGGGTGGTTAAAAATTCCATTTGAAACATACGTTCCATTAAAATTTCATTACCGGGCTGGTGAATCGCTTCACGCATTTCAACCATTAGGCGGTTAATCAGTTTGCTCGCAATAGGGAAATCTGTGACTTCATAAGGGTCGTTTTTCTTGCCCGGCTCAAACATGGCATAAAAACAACGGCCGTCTTGGTGCCAGATACGAAACTCAGCCCGTAGGCGAAAGTGCTCCGGCTCACTAGCATAGACTTCCAAGGTAGGAAATGACTGAGCTGTACCCGTATTGCTGGTCGCAAAGTTAGCAAAATCTCGCTCAATTTTGGCTTGTTTTTCATCGAGCAGCGTTTGGTACTGGTCTGGCTTGGTCATGGTCATATCTAGCGTGTCTTTTAATAAGCGTCGAAGTGGGCGCATTATACGAGATCAAAAAGGTAAGGCATAGTCAGAGTGCACGATTTACCCCGCGTCATTTGGGCCAATGTAGGATAGGTTAGTCTGGCTACACTGTGGTAAAGCCTGAAAGGATGTTTTTTATGTCACATGTACAAGAACTTATCGATTTATTACGTTTAGAATCCATTGGCGTTAACCGTTTTCGTGGTCATTGTGAAGACTTAGGTTTTCGTAATTTGTTTGGTGGCCAGGTATTAGGGCAAAGCTTATCAGCGGCGAGTCAAACCTTGCCTGCAGGGCAGTGGGCACCGCATTCATTACATGCCTATTTTCTTCGCCCTGGCAATGTTGTTGATAGTATAGAATTTGAAGTGGAATGTGTGCGTGATGGCCGTAGTTTTGCCATGAGACAAATTACCGCTAGCCAAAATGGCAAGGCTATTTTAACTATGATGTGCTCTTTTCAGCATCCGGAAGAAGGTTTTGAACATCAAGATACAATGCCCGATGTGAAAGGGCCTGATGGCGTATTGTCGCAGTTAGAACTTAGCCGTATGTTTAAAGACAAGTTTCCAGAAAAGGTACGTGACATTTATACCGCGGATAAACCGATAGAAATACGCGCCCTTGATCCGATCAATATTTTTGCTCCCAAAAAACAAGATCCAATTAAGCATATTTGGATGAAGGCGGATGCCAAGTTGGAGGATGATCCAATGATGCATGCTTATGTCTTAGCCTATGCTAGTGATTTTAATTTAATCGGCACGGCTATGATGCCACACGGTGTTTCGTTTGCACAAAAAGATATGCAAGTGGCTAGTTTAGATCACGCGATCTGGTTTCATCGCCCAGTGAAGGTGGACGAGTGGTTATTGTATTCTTTAGATAGCCCAAGTGCGTCTTCTGGGCGTGGATATTGTCGCGGCCAACTGTTTAATCAACAAGGTGAATTAGTCGCCTCTGTCGCTCAAGAAGGTTTAATACGAAAAGTGGATTTATCCCAAAAGGGCTAACCTGAAATAACGGCTAAGATGAACTTATTATTTAGAATGTTGCGCTTACTTTTGTGGCGTAAAAAATTAGCTAAAATAACGCCACTAGAGATGAGCCATACTCAAGTACGGGTATGGCCATTTGATTGTGATTTTAATTTACACTTAACCAACTCTCGCTATCCTGCATTATTGGATCTTGCCCGCACGCAGTATTTAATTCAGATTAATGCGCTAACAAAACTTGCAAAGGGTGAGTGGAAATCAGTTTTAAGTTCGCAAAGTATTTCGTTTATCAAAGAAATTAAACCTTTCGCCTGTATTGATATTACGACGCAAGTACTTAATTGGGATCGTAAGTATTGTTATATTGAACATCAGTTTCTGGTCGAGGGCCAACTGCATGCTAAAGCACTCGCTCGGGTTGCCTTTATTAAAGGACGTCGGGTACGGGCGTTTGATAAATTCTTAGTCGATTTGGATGGTAGCGAAGCGATTGTTTCACCGCAAGAATCTGAACAGGTTATTGCGTGGTTAAAGTTATTAGAAAGTAAGAAGGGGTAAATCAAACGGTAATGAGGATCAGTATTTAAATAGAAAAACTAAGAGAGAAAATCACTGATTTTAATTCGCCATTTTTCTTCAGGTACAGACATTAAAATACGATCTTGACTGCTCGAGTTACTTAAATCAAGGGTTTGTACGGGCAGGTATTGTTTTGATTTTGTATTGTAAATGATTTTTATTATGGGTCTAGATGAATCTTTTTCACTGGCTTCAATGACCACAGCTAAGCGGCCACTTTCCATTAGAACGAGTGAGCCGACTGGATAGATGCCCATGCTGCGAATAAATTTGTGAACAAGGTTTTCTTCAAAGTGAGTCCCACTCCATTCTAATAACTTTTTAAGTGCTGCGGTGGGGGCTAAGCCTTTGTGATAGCAGCGATCAGCGGTGATAGCGTCGTAGACATCGGTAATCGCGACCATTTTACCTTCACGGCAAATTTGGCAACCGGTTAATCCTTCTGGGTAGCCACTGCCATCAATACGTTCATGGTGCTGGGCGGCGACATCAATAGTGAGTGGATGTATACCCGGTGTTTTCTTAAGCAGATCACGGCTGAACATAACGTGCTGTTTCATACGTGAAAATTCATCATCATTCAGTTTTCCTGGCTTATGCAAAATATTATCGGGCACCATGATTTTACCAATGTCATGTAATAATGCGCCGACCATAGCATGGTGCATGGTTTCTCTATCTATCTGCATCGCTTTAGCAAATATGCCCATCAATACTGCTAGATTGATGGAGTGCTCCATAAGATAGTTATCTTTTTTTCGGATGCGGCCAAGGCAAGCAAGCGCATTATGGTTACGCACGACTGAGTCGATCATACCTTCAGCTAGGTCGTCAAAACCCTCTGTTTCAAGTGGCTTGCCAAATTTAATATCGCTGAGCACGTTGGTCATAAGACCTTTGGCTTGATTTTGCAGCTTGCTCGCTTTAAACAGTTCTTCAGCTACGCTAACCGTGCCTGCGGAGGCCATGTTGAGCTGACCTGCTTTGTTGAGTTTATCTTGGTTTTGATTTTCAACTTCTTGCTGGCTAACAGCATCTTCTTCGTCAAGCCCTCTCTCGGTATCGATATAGACTTCCTTAATCCCCCTACGCTTGAGCTCTTCTATCAGGGCTACATTAGGAATGCGTCCTTCTTTTTGCATATTGTGGTGGGGTATCCAGTCACAATTAAGATCCGATACGTACATATCGGGTCGTAACTTGTTGATCGAAATACGTTTAATCATGCCTTCGGAGTGCCTGTTTTAGATCTATTGACGCTTATTGAACAGTATAGGCTGAAGTATCAAAAGTAGGTGGTAATTGACGAGATATATTGGTTATATCAAAGTTAAATTAATCTAAACATTAATATAACCAAATGCTTTATCAGTTAGGCTGTAGAAAGAGTAGAGGTTCAATGCGGGTATTGTTTAAACTGACAGTCCAGTGTAAATGAGGGCCGGTAGCGCGTCCGGTAGAGCCCACCTTGCCAATTAAATCACCTGCTTTTACCTTTTGCCCTTGCTTGCTTTCGAGTTTATCCATGTGGCAATACATAGTGATTAACCCCTGGCCGTGATCGATAAAGATGCTATTGCCATTAAAGAAAAAATCTCCCGTGAGGATAATTTCTCCATCCAATGGTGCCACGATTTCAGCACCTCTAGGAGCAGCAATGTCAATGCCGCTATGAGGTCGGCGAGCTTGTTGGTTAAAGAATCTTTTTAATCCAAACGGGCTGGATATTGGTCCTTGCGTCGGCCAGATAAAATGTTTATAGCGTGAGCCTTGGTTGATATCAGAAAACTGGTTGAATGCTTGATGCGATAAACGGCTTTCTTTTTGAATGCGTTTAATTTGAGCTTCTGGTGGGTTAGCGTGCTTTTTCTTTACCGTTAAATATTGTTCTTTATAAGCTTTATTTTTAACTTCAAAAAAATGCTCTTCACCATTGATTTTATATTGTACCTTGCCTGGTTTTTGCCCTAAGGGAATGCCAATAATGGCCCACTGTTGATTGCTCTGTCCTGTTATTTTCCAAACGGGTTTATCGTTAAAGGTTACTGTTGCAGTGTTGCTTAAACCTGTTAAGGCAATGACAGCGATACCGCCGGGTACCCGACTATCTTGTGGTAGGGCTTGCTGTTGTTTTGTCTGGTGCGGCTGTTGCTCATGGGGTGAGCTAGCAAATAGGCTAGCCGAGCAGAATAAGACCAAGAAGCCAGTGCTGGTGGATAATATTCTGTTTAAGATATTACTTTTTTCTTTCATGTTTCACCTTTTCTACAGCCAGCTCTAGTTGACCATTACCAATTCGAGCGGTTAATCGGTCGCCTTTTTTGACCTCATGGCTATCACGTACGACAGTATTATCGGATGTTTGTAAAATGGCATAACCTCGGCTTAAGGTTTGCAGCGGGCTGACCGCATTCAAGACCAAGGCTTGATGTTGTAGCTGTTCCGCTTTATTCGTTAATAGTTGTTTAATACCTGAGGTCAACCTTTGCTGCAGGTAACCCAGTTTTGCATCCATTTGCGCTAGCTTATTGGCTGGGCTGTGCTGCTGCAATTTTTGCTGGCTAATGGCTAAACGCTGCTGGAAACTATTGAAACGGTTGTTTTGGCATTGCTGCATTCTTAGCTCAAGCATGTCGAGTGTTTGCGCATACTGACTGAGTTTATCTCCAGGGTGTTGCAAGCCACGTTGCGCGCTTTGTAATTGCCATTGTTTATTTTTTAACTGTTGTTCTATGCTGTTCTCTAAGCGTGCAGTGAGAGCGTTTAAGGTCTGCCAATATACTTGCTGATCAGGGCTCAATAACTCAGCAGCGGCAGACGGCGTAGGAGCCCGTACGTCGGCAACAAAATCGGTAATAGTGAAATCAACTTCATGGCCAACGGCGCTGACTATGGGTAAGCGGCTATGGAATAGGGTGCGGGCTAAGTTTTCATCGTTGAAGCACCAAAGATCTTCTATCGAGCCTCCGCCACGGCCGACTATGATGACATCAGCGGCTTTGCCTGGCTGGGCGTGCTCAGCATCAATGTTGGCTTGTTTAATAGACCAAGCTATTTGCTGTGCTGCATCTTGACCTTGTACTTGTACAGGATAAATATCGACTTCTATTGCAGGAAAGCGGCGCTTCAATACGGTTAATATATCGTGAATGGCGGCCCCTGTGGGAGAGGTGATAACGGCAATGCGCTTGATCTGGTTAGGTAATGCTTGTTTGTGTTCAGTCGCAAATAGCCCTTCTGCTCCGAGCTTTTGTTTTAATTGAATAAAGGCTTGTTGTAGCTGGCCTTCACCGGCCGGTTTCATAGCATCGACAATCAGTTGGTAGTCACCACGATTCTCATACAGGCTAACCTTACCCCTGACAACGATTTGGTCACCTTCTTTAGGTTGAAATTTGACCTGTGCGACACGGGAGCGAAACATGGCGCAACGGACTTGGGCGCCTTGATCTTTTAAGGTGAAATACCAGTGGCCAGAAGATGGGCGGGATAAATTGGATATCTCGCCTTCGACTTTTACCGAAGTGAAGGTTATTTCTAATAGTTGTTTCGCCCGCTGGTTGAGTTGCGAAACCGTAAAAACATCTTTGCCAGTTTGAAGCACAGGATAAAAAAGTCCTTTGTTTAAGTATCTCTACTTTGCCATAGTTCGACTGTTTCACAAAATAGTTGAATAACAAATGTTAAATTTAAAACCTTTATTTTAGTGCTAGACATTTTTAAACAGTGGCGCTAGATTAATTCTAATGGTCTTAGAGATCATTGACTAATAAATGAAAAGGATAAACATTATGAAAAAAATTATTGCTGGTGCACTTTTAGCAGCTTCTTCAACTATGGCATTTGCTGCTGGTCCAGCAGGTTGTGGTTTGGGTACAGCCGTTGTATTTAAAAATGCTAACGCATGGCATGAACATGTTCTTGCCGCGACGACTAATGGAACGTCTGGTAACCAAACTTTTGGTATGACTTCTGGTACTTTAGGTTGTGAAGCGGCTAATGGTCCTTTGGCTGGTGTACAGACCTTTATGGATAACAACATGGATCAATTAGCCATGGATGTTGCAAAAGGTCAGGGTGAAACCCTAGCGGCTCTTGCTGAAATTATTGGTGTTGAAGCAGCCGATACAACAATCTTCAACTCTAAACTACAAGCTAGCTTTGATACTATGTTTTCTACAGAAGCTACCTCTGAAACCGCTTATCAAGCTATGAAAGATACTATGCAGTCTGATCTTGTATTAAAGAAATACCTAGGTTAATTTCTAGCTT
>CAXIBC010000094.1:0-10349 GCA_964022115.1 uncultured Oleispira sp.
CTGATGTTGCTAAAAGCAGCCTAACGTCTATGGATGCTGATCGCATTTATAAGTTAAAGCGTAAAGGTTTTGCCGATGCACGTTTAGCTGAATTATTAGGTGTGTCTGAAAAAGCATTCCGTAAGCAGCGTCAGAAATTAGATGTTCGCCCAGTGTATAAGCGTGTTGATACTTGTGCGGCTGAGTTCTCGACGGATACCGCTTACATGTACTCGACTTATGAAGAAGAGTGCGAAGCAAACCCAACAGACAACGACAAGATTATTATCTTGGGTGGTGGTCCTAACCGTATTGGCCAGGGTATCGAATTCGATTACTGCTGTGTTCACGCGGCGTTTGCAGCAAAAGACTTAGGTTACGAAGCCATTATGGTTAACTGTAACCCTGAAACGGTTTCTACCGATTATGATACGTCTGATCGCTTATTCTTCGAGCCAGTAACGCTAGAAGATGTATTAGAAATTGTTGATAAAGAGAAGCCAAAAGGCGTCATCGTTCAGTACGGTGGTCAAACGCCATTGAAACTGGCTAACGAACTAGAAGCCGCTGGTGTACCGATTATTGGTACTTCTCCAGAAGCCATTGACCGTGCTGAAGACCGTGAGCGCTTCCAGCAAATGATTCAGCGCTTAGGTTTGAAACAGCCAGTGAACGCGACTGTACGCTCTACTGAAGAAGCGGTAACAAAAGCGGCTGAGATCGGTTATCCGTTGGTTGTGCGTCCTTCCTATGTACTGGGTGGTCGTGCCATGGAAATCGTAAACTCAGAAGCCTCTTTACGCCGTTATATGCGTGAAGCAGTACAGGTTTCTAACGATTCTCCAGTATTACTTGATTACTTCTTAAACCGTGCAATCGAAGTTGATATCGACGCCGTTTGCGATGGCGAGCAAGTGGTTATTGGCGCCATCATGCAGCACATTGAACAAGCCGGTATTCACTCAGGTGACTCGGCCTGTTCATTGCCACCTTATAACTTGCCAGCAGACGTGCAAGATCGTATGCGTGACCAAGTTAAAGCTATGGCGCTTGAATTAGGCGTTATTGGCTTAATGAATACTCAGCTAGCATACCAAGACGACGAGATCTACGTGATTGAGGTTAACCCTCGTGCATCCCGTACTGTGCCATTCGTTTCTAAGTGCATCGGCGCTTCGTTAGCCTCTATTGCAGCGAAAGTGATGATGGGCAAGAAGTTGTCTGAGCTTGGTTTCACTAAAGAAATCATTCCTAAGCACTTCTCTGTGAAAGAAGCGGTATTCCCGTTCAACAAGTTCCAAGGTGTAGATCCAATCTTAGGCCCTGAAATGAAGTCGACGGGTGAGGTCATGGGCGCAGGTGCTACCTTCGGTGAAGCTTTCTATAAAGCTCAGCTAGGCGCTGGTGAAAAACTGCCAACAGAAGGTAAGGTCTTTATCTCTGTTCGTGACGCCGATAAAGATGGCGTTGTTGAGGTTGCTCAAGGCTTTGCTAAGTTAGGTTTTGAATTGGTTGCTACTGGCGGCACGTTCGAGAAGTTAACGGCCGCGGGTCTTAAGGTTGAGCGCGTTAACAAGGTTAATGAAGCGCGTCCAAACGTTGTTGATGGCATCAAAAATGATGAAATCGCTTTGATTGTGAATACCACAGAAGGTACGCAAGCGATTGCTGATTCTGCCGATATTCGCCGTAGCGCATTGCAGCATAAAGTGTATTACACTACAACGCTTGCCGGTGCAGAAGCGGTAGTAGAAGGTTTGAACGCAGAAGGTCTTAACGACGTTCGTAGTTTACAGGACATTCACGCTGCAATTTTAGCTCAGTAATCTCTTACAATTCAGAGTAGCTATTGGTAACCAT
Organism: uncultured Oleispira sp.; assembly: GCA_964022115.1. Taxonomy (GTDB): domain Bacteria; phylum Pseudomonadota; class Gammaproteobacteria; order Pseudomonadales; family Oceanobacteraceae; genus Oleispira. Next base: position 1,840 of record CAXIBC010000094.1, read on the forward strand.
TAGGTTATTGGTGAGCTACTTAGATAAGATTGATCACTAAAAGCCTTCTACTTGTAGAAGGCTTTTTGCGAAAGAAATGCAGTGTTTCTTCTTTAGTAAACTCTAAAGGAAAAGGGTTAAATTATGCAAAAGTATCCAATGACAGTTGAAGGTGAACAAGCCCTTCAAGATGAGCTCAAAGAATTAAAAACCGTTCAGCGCCCAGCCGTGATTAAAGATATCGCTTTGGCACGTGAACACGGTGATTTGAAAGAAAATGCTGAATACCATGCGGCACGTGAGCAGCAAGGTTTTATCGAAGGCCGCATTCAAGATATCGAAGGCAAGCTATCGACGAGCCAAGTGATCGATGTGAAGACCATTCCTCATACGGGTAAGGTATTTTTCGGCACCACAGTAACTATCATTAATCTTGATACTGACGAAACGGTAACTTATCGTATTGTGGGTGATGATGAAGCGGATATTAAGAACGCTCGTATTTCTATCTCGTCACCGATTGCCCGTGCGTTAATCGGTAAAGAAGAAGGTGATGTGGTGGTGGTTAAGGTCCCAGCGGGTGACGTTGAGTATGAAATTGACCAGGTAGAGCACCTTTAAGCGAAGCGCTAGATTATCTTTTAGTGTATTGTTTTAGATTCAAAAAAGGCCGTATTGCTTAGCAATACGGCCTTTTTTTATGCTTTGAAAAAAGCTCAGGCTGCACTAGTTAGTCTCTACTCAGCTGGAGTGAGGGACTCTGCAAGCACGGGCTGCTCACCCTTAATCGCATTGATAACTTTTTTAAAGCTGTCTAGGCGATCGGACTCGGTAATATAGCTGGCATAGACTGAGCGTGAAATGCTCGGCGTATCAGACACAATATGCAGCTGACCCAGCTCGACATAAGGCATTAATAAGCTTTCGGGTAAGAAAGCCGCGCCGCCATTGGTTAATAAGAAATCCAGCGCAATACGGCCGGTATTGGTATGCAGAACGGCAGGAGGCGCGCCCGCAAACTGCTGTGCATGCTGCACATTAAAGGCCGTGCCCCAATCGACCATAACGTAATGATTCTGCATAGCGACTTGCCAGTTATCGGTTTCATAAGAGCTGGCTAAGATCATCGGCACTTGGACGATTTCTTCGGTACTGATCTCATCGATTTTTGGCGCATCAAAGGTGATCGCGATATCTAAAGTGCGCTCCAGTAGCTGGCGTGCAAGGGTAGTAGCCGTATGAGCCTCAGCACGCATGGCTATACCAGGGAACTCACCAAATAACTTGCTTAACTCATGCTGTAAGAAAGCATCCCAAAGGTTGGGGGTCGCGCCAATAGAAATTTGCTGGCTTTGATTATTAGCAATTGCTACCTCTTGTCTGATACGTTGTACTAGAGTTAAGTTAGCATTAGCTAAAGGGCGAAGTTTTTCGCCAGCCGGTGTTAAGCGTATGTTATTCCTCAAACGAGTAAATAACTGTACACCTAGCTGGCTTTCAAGTTGACGAATGCGGGTACTAACGGCGGCTTGAGTTAAATACAAGTTTTCTGCGGCTTTGCCGAAGTGCTTGGTATGGCTGACTTCAAGAAAAGTCTTTAATAATTCACTGTCCATTAGTCTGTATTAGTCTTCTGATAGTCTGGTATAGGGCTGGAAATTGGCATTTATATAGGTGCTTATCTTAACGATAAATATATATTGATTTACCCTGTATTGCTATGAATACATACTCGCGTTTCAGGTAGGCAAAGGTAGTTATCATGGAAAATTTAGTAGGTCTTAATAAGACAGAGTTATTTCCCTATTACGATGATATGCACTTCCCTCATGGATTTGCACGTAGTGGTTACTTTACTAAGCGACAGGCCGAGATTTTGACATCTTATGGTCGCCACTTACGAGAGCTTTGGACCGAAGAAATTCAGGCTGAAAATGATGTTGAAAAGAGCTTTGTAGCGGTATGCCAAGGGCAGAAGGCTGCAGAGAGCGAAATTGAAAAAGTATGGCTCGCCTATTTAAGAGCGGTACAACAGGTTACCAGTACTATGTACACATCTTACTGGCAAGACGTAAATGATGATAATTCAGAAACAGAACATATAGAGTAAGGATATTAAACAATGAAGATCGCAATTTTATCGAGAAACAAAAAATTATACTCAACCCGCCGCTTGAAAGAAGAAGCACTGGCGCGAGGTCATGAAGTTGATGTAATTGATACCTTACATTGCTATATGGATATTACGTCAAACAACCCAGTTGTTCGTTATAAAGGCGAGCCATTACCTCATTACGATGCTGTTATTCCGCGTATTGGTGCCTCAGTGACATTTTATGGTACTGCGGTTGTTCGCCAGTTCGAAATGATGGGAACCTTTGCTGTAAACGAGTCAGTAGCGATCAGTCGTTCTCGTGACAAATTGCGTTCTTTACAATTGTTATCTCGTAAAGGTGTTGGTCTGCCTCGCACAGGGTTTGCTAACCGCCCAGATAACATTAAAGATTTGATCAAAAATGTAGGTGGTGCGCCGCTAGTAGTCAAGCTATTAGAAGGTACTCAAGGCATTGGTGTGGTATTAGCTGAAACCAATAAAGCCGCAGAAAGTATTATTGAAGCGTTTATGGGTCTTGATGCGAACATTTTAGTACAAGAGTTCATTAAAGAAGCCGGTGGTGCGGATATTCGCTGCTTAGTTGTCGGTGACAAGGTGGTTGCAGCGATGAAACGCCAAGGGGCAGAAGGCGAATTCCGTTCAAACCTTCACCGTGGTGGTACCGCTGAAATTATTAAGCTTACTCCTAAAGAGCGCGCAACAGCTGTGAATGCCGCTAAAATCATGGGCTTAGGTGTTTGTGGTGTTGATATTTTACGTGCGAAAGATGGCCCAGTGGTGATGGAAGTTAATTCATCTCCTGGCTTAGAAGGTATTGAAAATGCAACTGGCAAAAACGTTGCGGCTTTAATTTACGATTACATTGAAAAAACTGCAAAGCCACACAAAACTAAAACTCGTGGCGAGGGCTAGTATGAAAGAATTGATCATAGGGGGTATTGCGATACTTCCGGGAGAAAGTAAAAAAATCGATCTTCCGGTAGTGCGTTTATATACCGATACAGAGATTAAAATGCCTGTATATGTGAAGCGTGCACGTAAAGACGGCCCTGTTATGTTCGTTAGCGCCGCTGTGCATGGTGATGAGCTGAATGGTGTTGAAATTATTCGTCGTTTGATTCGTCGTAGTTCATTGAAGCTAACGAAAGGTACTTTGATTTTTGTTCCTATGGTTAATGTCTATGGCGTTTTAAACCAAAGTCGTTACATGCCGGACCGCCGTGATTTGAATCGAGTATTTCCTGGTTCAAAACGAGGCTCTTTGGCTGGTCGACTCGCGCACATATTCTTGAATGAAATTGTGAGCAAGTGTGACTACGGAGTTGACCTTCATACCGGTGCAATTCATCGTAGCAATTTGCCACAAATTCGAGCCAATTTGGATGACGCAGAAACACGGGAAATGGCTGAACAATTTGGCGTTCCTGTTTTATTGAATTCCAACTTGCGTGATGGATCATTACGTGAATCGGCGGTAGAGCATGGGGTTAAAATTTTATTGTATGAAGCAGGTGAAGCGTTACGATTTGATGAGTTATCGATTCGTGCTGGCGAGAAAGGTGTATTAAACGTACTGGCCCATCTAGGCATGACGAGAAAGCGTAAGTCATCGAGCAAAAAAATCATGCCATTTATTGCTTATAGCAGTTCTTGGGTTCGTGCTGATACCAGTGGTTTTGTTCGTGACCGCGTACATATTGGCGACCAAGTTGCTAAAAATCAGGTGCTGGCAGAAATAGGCGATTCTTTTGGTGAAGTGCAAAGCCAAGTTCTTGCAGGGCGAGAGGGTATTATCATTGGCAAGCAGAATATACCCTTGGTACAAGAAGGGGATGCTATGTTTCACATTGCTTATTTTAAAGAAAGTGATGAAGTGGCTGGGCACATAGAAGATCTTGCTGATAATTTATTGGATAGCGAATAGCCGCTTAAATAGAAAAAATTTTGAGGTGAGTTGTGGAGTTTTTTGAGCAAATAAAAATACCTTTATCGATAGCGCTGATAATAACGGCAGTCGGTTATTTTTTTGTGAAGTCGATGATTAAGCGTCTAGTACGAAAAATAGGCCAAGAGAAAAGAATTGCTATTCGAAGGGTTCAATACGTACAGTTTATCCTAACGGGCTTCTGGACGATTGTTACCCTCGCAATATTAGGGGTGATTACTGGCTTTAATTATAAAGATGTCGGTTTAATTTTTACCTCAATATTTGCGGTATTAGGTGTGGCTTTATTTGCTCAGTGGTCAATATTAAGTAACGTGACCGCAAGTGTGATAGTGTTTTTCTTTTTCCCTTACCATGTCGGCGATCATGTTAAAGTGATTGATGGTGAGAATACCATTGAAGGGATTATTGTAGAGATAACATTATTTCATGTGATTTTAAGCTTTGAAGAAAAGCAAATAACGTATCCTAACTCACTGGTATTTCAAAAGGCCGTGGTTATTACAAAAGATAAAGGTGCGAAAGTGCTATGACAAAAACAGTAATTGGTGCACTTGAAACTTGTGATCTACCAGATCTTAATATTTTTGATTTGCAGATTCGGGTCGATACTGGGGCAAAAACGTCTTCTTTGCATGTCGATGATATAAAAAGAGAACGCCGTGATGGTAAACTGGGGGTTGGATTTACCCTGCACCCAGATATTTATGATGTTAAAAAAGTAACACGCTGCTGGGCCCCCGTGAGTGATGTTCGACGGATTAAATCATCAAATGGGTCGGTTGATCAGCGTTTAATCATTAAAACATTAATGATTATGAGTGGAATTAAGAAACAAATTGAAATTACATTATCTAATCGATCTGATATGAGTTATTTAATGCTATTAGGTCGAGAAGGTATGGGTACGGATTTTATTGTGGATCCTTCTCAAACATTCTTGGTTTCTCCGTCAGTTTAAGAGAAAAAATATGACAGATGTCGATGAGGTTAAACAAGATACCAAGATTGAAGACTTGGTATCGCTGGCGCTGCTAAACCGCCAGTCAGATGAGTATATAGAAAGTGTAAGAAAATTAACCATATTTCAACAAGCACAATTGATCGAGTCGTTACCTGCTGATAGCAGAATGAATGTTTGGTCTTGCATTGACCCTGCCAACTGGTGGTCTTTGATTGGCTATTTGCAAAGTGAAACAAGTCGGCGTTTGATTCGCGCTCTGCCTATTGAAGAGCGCAACAAGATGCAAAAAGTTGCGGTCTTAAGTGAGGTATTAGCGCTAGCGGATATCTTACCCAAACCTATGATCGATGCGATCATGCTTGATCAGGATGAAAAATCAGCACTTGAATTCCAGCAGGCGTTAACCTATTCGGATGATCAAGTAGGGCGTTTTTCACATCGTAATATTTTGCGAGTTAGAAAAGGCATTTCAATTGCATCGGTTATCGACCGTTTGAAAAGAAAGGATTTTGTATCCGCAGTATTTATGGTTGATAGTGATAGAGCCTTATTGGGCTATATCCCTATTGCTGCGCTTTTTAATAATGATGAAAATGCTTTGGTTGACCAAGTTGCACGACCAATTCAGAGTGTTGAGCATACTGCACGTTTAAATGAAATTATTGCAACCTGCCAGTTTGAAGAAGGCATGGATTATTTACCTGTAGTTGATAATGGCAAGCTAACGGCTGCGATTTCAACATCGGTTATTTTGCACGAGCTGCGTTTAGCATTCGGTAATAATATAGTCAGCGAAGTTCCTGTTCCTGATGAAGATTTATTTGGTTCTGTTCGTATTGCAATGCGTGGACGTGGGTTATGGCTGTGTATTAATTTAGCCACCGCTTTCTTGGCATCTTGGGTGATTGGCTTCTTCGAAGTAGCGCTGCAAGAAGTCGTTGCTTTAGCGATCTTGATGCCCGTAGTTGCCAGTATGGGCGGCATTGCAGGTAGCCAAACCTTGGCGGTAACCGTGAGGGGGCTTGCGTTAAAGCATGTGACGAGTGCCAACATTAAGTTGTTATACCGTAAAGAAATGAAGATAGCGTTATTAAATGGTGTATTAATTGGTGCGCTGATAGCTTTGGTGGTGACCTTATGGTTTAGCTCTCTTCAACTCGGCATGATTATCTTGTGCGCTATTGTGATTAATAGCTTTGCCGCCGCTGCCTCGGGTACTTATATACCTTTTATATTAGAGAAGATGAAAATCGATCCCGCGGTTGCCTCAGCGGTTGTATTAACTACGGTTACTGATGTAATTGGCTTCACTATATTCTTAGGTTTAGGCTCGATCATATTTTTATAACTGATCAAAAAGGTCGGTAATTTATTTTATAAAAGAACTGAATTCTGTAGATTTCAGTTCTTTACTCAGGCAAAATCGCGCCTCATTTTTTTCCTATTACAGATGGGTAGTTTTACCCTGTATTCTGCTGGAGCATTCTATTGAATCGTAAACCTTCTGACGCTATTTGGAACTCACAAAATTCTGCTGAATTATACGGCATTGATCGCTGGGGTAATGATTATTTTGGTTTGTCCGATCAAGGTCTAGTCACAGCTAAAACACTGAATACTGAAGTTCCGCTAATGGATATTGTTCAGGGGATGACTGAGCGTGATTTACAAATGCCAGTTTTATTGCGTATTGAAAATATTTTAGATGCACAAATTTATCGTCTTAATACGGCGTTTAGTGACGCGATTAAGCGATTGGATTATCAAGCGCCGTATCGTGGTGTTTATCCAATTAAGGTGAATCAACAAGCGCAAGTCGTAGAAGAAATTGCCGACTTCGGTAAGCGTTTTAAGCATGGGTTAGAAGTGGGTAGCAAGCCTGAAATGATTGCAGCTCTTTCAACCCTAACCGAGCCTGGTAGCTTAATTATTTGTAATGGTTACAAGGATCAAGAATTTGTCGAATTAGGCTTGCAGGCGGTAAAACTCGGTTTCTTGTGTATCTTTGTCATAGAAACTCCGGCTGAGTTGCCGATTATTATTGAGCGCAGTAAGCAGCTTAATATTGAGCCGTTAATTGGTGTGCGGGTAAAAATGACTTCTAAGGTCAGTGGTCATTGGAATTCGACTTCAGGGGACCGCAGTGTATTTGGCCTTTCAACCAGTCAGCTTATTCAGTTGGTTGATCGCTTAAAAGAAGCCGATATGTTGCACTGTTTGCAGTTATTACACTGTCATCTAGGCTCACAAATCCCTAATATTCGTGAAATTCGAGGGGGGGTTGTAGAGGCGTGTCGTTATTATGCAGATCTTTGTGGTGAAGGTGCGGCGTTAAGTTATATCGATTTTGGTGGTGGTTTAGCGGTTGATTATACCGGGGCTCAATCGAATGATTCTCAAAGTCGTAACTACAGTCTGGAAGAATACTGCACCGATATTGTCGATACGTTGAAAAATACGTTGGATGAATATGGCATCAAGCATCCTACGATAGTGACTGAATCGGGACGTGCGACGGTTGCTTACTCTTCAATACTGCTATTCAACGTATTAGATGTGACTAAGTTTGAACCGATTGAATTGCCAAAAATTGGTGATGATGAGCATCAGTTATTGCAAGATATGCGTGAAGTTTTAGCCTGCTTATCTCCAGTGAAGGCTCAAGAATGCTATAACGATGCCCACTTTTATCGTGATGAAATTCGTGAGTTATTTAAGCGTGGTCAGGTAGATCTACGGACACGATCAGCCGCTGAGAATCTATTTTTAGAGATCTTGCAGCAGATTAATAAGAACCTTGAGTTGATGGAACATATTCCCGTTGACCTTGAAGGTTTAAAAGAGTCGTTAGCGGATATTTATTATGGCAACTTCAGCTTGTTTCAATCCTTGCCTGATATTTGGGCGATAGATCAGTTATTCCCTATTATGCCGATTCATCGCTTAGAAGAAGAGCCAACCCGTAATGCCATTATTGCTGACATTACTTGTGATTGTGATGGAAAAATTGATAAATTTATTGGTCAACATGAAGTCTCGAATACACTACCGTTGCACGAGATGAAAGATGACGAAGAATACTATATGGGTGTTTTCTTGGTGGGTGCTTATCAAGAAACGCTAGGAGATTTACATAACCTATTTGGTGATACTAACGTTGTTAGTGTTCGTTTAAACGAAGACTCTACGTTTGATTTTGTGAAGGAAATTCACGGCGATACCATTGCGGATGTATTAAGTTATGTTGAATATCAGCCGAAAGAAATGGCACTGCGTTACAGGAATACGGCAGAACGTGCGGTAAAAGAAGGACGAATTACAGCTCGTGAACGACAGCTCATGCTGAAGACTTATAACGCGAGTATGCAGGGTTATACCTACTACGAGCGCGATGAATAAAGTGTAGTAATCCAACGTTGGATTACTTTGAGTATTTAACTTGTACGGTGAATGTCGCTGTATTTTAAAAACAAATTGTATAAAAATTTGTAATTAATTTTTGTTAG
>CAXIBC010000095.1:0-10307 GCA_964022115.1 uncultured Oleispira sp.
ACATCACTCATACCAATGAGCGTACTCACGATATTATTCGCGCGAATCTAGATCGTTCACCTATGTATTCTGGTGTGATCGAAGGGATTGGACCACGTTATTGCCCATCGATTGAAGATAAGGTGATGCGTTTTGCCGATAAAAACAGCCATCAAATCTTTGTTGAGCCAGAAGGGTTAAGAACACACGAGTTATATCCCAATGGTATCTCAACCAGCTTACCATTCGATGTGCAGCTAGATCTTATCCACAGCATGGTTGGTTTTGAAAAAGCCCACATTACTCGCCCAGGTTATGCGATTGAATACGATTATTTCAATCCACAAGATTTGAAGCACAGTCTAGAAACCAAGTTTGTGCCTAACTTGTACTTCGCGGGCCAAATAAACGGTACTACCGGTTATGAAGAAGCGGGTGCGCAAGGGCTATTAGCCGGTGCCAACGCGGCGTTACGTGCGTTCGAAAAAGAAGCGTGGAGCCCCCGTCGTGATGAAGCTTACATAGGTGTATTAGTCGATGACTTGATCACTATGGGCACCAAAGAACCGTACCGTATGTTTACCAGTCGCGCGGAATACCGTTTGATTCTGCGTGAAGATAACGCCGATTTACGCTTAACCGAAATTGGCAGAAATATTGGCTTAGTGGGTGATGAGCGTTGGGCGGCTTTCTGTGAAAAGAAAGAAGGCATTGAGAAAGAAAATCAACGTTTATCAAGTACTTGGGTTCAGCCAAAAACACCGGAAGGTGACGCGGTCAATGCCATGATCGAAAGCCCATTAATGCGTGAATACAGCTTGAAAGACTTGTTGAAGCGCCCGGGTTTAAGTTATGCCGATGTTGCCGGCATTAAAGGCGAACCGGTAACCAATCCACAAGTGGCTGAGCAAGTTGAGATTCAAGCTAAATACGATGGTTACATCTCGCGTCAAAAAGACGAAATCGAACAGATGCGTCGCTATGAAGAAACGCCATTACCGGAGAATTTCGATTACACCGTTATTGGTGGCCTATCGAATGAGGTGATTCAGAAGCTCGATACTATGAAGCCAGAAACTTTAGGCAGTGCTTCGCGTATTCAAGGGGTAACGCCCGCGGCGATTAGCCAGATTTTGGTACACATGAAAAAACTAAAACTAGCGCGTAAGAGTGCATAACTAGGTGACTGAGCAGGTCTCTGATCAGATGACTGAGCGTATGAAAATGCGCTCAGGACAGCCTTTTAATAGCCTTGATATCGAACTCCGGTTATTACGCGAAAAAGCCCGCCTTGCCTGTGGTAAATACAATGCTCATCCGAGCAAAGGCAATTTCAAACACATCAGCCGTTTATTCAATAAGTTATCCACAGCGGTAATTGAGCCAGGGTTTCAGTGTGACTACGGTAGCCAAATATCCTTAGGGAATAACTTCTACGCCAATTTCAACTGTGTTTTCCTCGATAGCGCCGACATCATTATTGGTGATGACGTTATGTTAGGGCCAGGGGTGCACATCTATACCGTAGATCATCCCCGTGATGCGATGGCTCGCAGAGCGGGTGGCTGTATTGCTAAGCCTGTGCTCATTGGTGATGGCGTATGGATTGGTGGTGGGGCTAAAATCTTGCCAGGGGTGACTATTGGCGATAACGCTATTATTGCTGCTAATTGTGTTGTTACCAAGGATATAGCCGCCAATACGCGGTACTTAGGTTAAAGCGCCTTCCATCTTTTATGTTAGAATCCTTGCATCTTTAAAACCACAGATCCAAACGCGGAAAATTATGGCTAACTACTCTTCAGCAATTTCCTCTGGCGCGGCCCAAATGGGCGTGTCTCTTAGTGATCAGCAACTTGAACTCTTGCTTCAATACCTAGAATTATTCATTAAGTGGAATAAAGCCTATAACTTGTCGGCGATCCGCGATCCCGAACAAATGATTCCACTGCACCTATTAGATAGCCTTATTGTGCATAGCTATATTCAAGATGTAGATAACATTATTGATGTTGGTACAGGCCCTGGCTTACCGGGTATTGTGCTAGCGATTATGAATCCAGAAAAAAAATTCACCTTATTAGATAGTAATGGTAAAAAGACACGATTCTTGTTCCAAGCGAAACTGGCTTTAAAGCTAGATAACGTCACCATTATTAATGAACGTGTAGAAGCCTATCAACCAGAGCAAGGTTTCGATATGATCGTATCTCGCGCGTTTGCATCTATTGCCGATATGACCTATTGGTGCACGCATTTGTTAGCAAAAGATGGCATATTCCTTGCGATGAAAGGTATTTACCCAACGGAAGAGTTTGCGGCCGTTGCGGATAAGTATGAGCTAATTGAAAGCCACGAATTAAATGTTCCTGGAGTCGACGGCGAACGTCATCTATTAGCCTTTAAACCAAAATAATTTAATCCCCTTATTCTCTGGGCTGCAGGATAGCGAAATGAGCAAAATTTTAGTCGTTGCCAACCAAAAAGGTGGTGTGGGTAAAACCACCACTGCAGTGAATTTATCTGCCTCTCTTGCAGCTACTAAGCGCAAAGTCCTGATGGTTGATCTTGACCCTCAAGGTAACGCTACTATGGGTAGTGGCATTGATAAACATGACCTTGAGCAATCGTTATACGAAGTATTAACCGGCAAGTGCGCTATTAGTGAAGCCATTGTCGCGACAGAAGAAGCGGGTTATGACGTCTTACCGACTAATGCCAATCTAACCGCGGCAGAAGTTGAACTGATGGACCTTCCGCAGCGAGAAACACGTCTTCGTGGGGCTTTAGCCGAAGTAAGTGCTAACTACGATTACGTCATTATCGACTGTCCACCGTCGCTTAGTATGCTAACCATTAACGCTATGGTTGCGGCGCAAGGTGTATTAATCCCAATGCAGTGTGAATATTACGCATTAGAAGGGTTATCGGCGTTAATGCAAACCATTGAAAAAATACAATCGAGCTTGAACCCCACATTAGAGATTGAAGGCATTTTGCGCACTATGTATGACCCGCGAAATAGCTTAACCGTGGATGTATCGACTCAATTGATTACCCACTTTGGTGACAAGGTATATAGCACGGTTATTCCCCGTAATGTACGTTTAGCGGAAGCCCCAAGTTATGGTTTACCGGCATTGGCTTATGATAAAAACTCCCGTGGTGCTATTGCTTATTTGGCATTAGCGGGGGAAATGAATCGCCGTACTAAAAGCAAAAAAAGTGTTACCCAAAAGCCAAGTACGACTAAAGCAGCTGATAAAAACAGCAACAAGATAGAAGTTAGCAAAGCCTGAACAGCGGCACTGAAATTAAAATATAACCTCTAGATTTATGGTCTAGGAAAGATTGGAAAATAGCATGTCAAAGAAACGTGGCCTAGGTCGTGGTCTCGATGCATTATTAGGTGATGCATTAGCGCACAATAAATCTGCAGCGGATGCAGCCAGCACGAATGAAGTGCAGGAAGTGAGTATTCAGCCTAATGAGGAGAGCTCTGCTAATCCAACAAATGGCATAAAACACTTGCCGGTAGAGTTTATTCAGCCTGGTCAGTATCAGCCGCGTAAAGACATGCACCAAGAAGCCTTAGAAGAGCTTGCTGCTTCTATTAAAGCTCAAGGCTTGATGCAGCCTATTGTTATTCGTCCATTGTCGAGTAACGTCCCTGGTAAAGAAGAACGTTATGAGATTATTGCCGGTGAACGTCGCTGGCGTGCAACTCAGCTGGCGGGTCTTGATACTGTGCCAGTGATTATTCGCGATGTACCAGACGATGCGGCAATTGCCATGGCATTGATCGAAAACATTCAACGCGAAAATCTAAATTCGATGGAAGAAGCACAGGCACTGCATCGTTTACAGCATGAATTTGAGCTGACTCAGCAAGAAGTGGGTGATGCGGTGGGTAAGTCTCGGGCAACTGTGGCTAACCTACTGCGATTGATGCAGCTTAATGATGATGTAAAAATCATGCTCGAGCGTGGTGACATCGAAATGGGTCATGCAAAAGCCTTATTAGGCTTACAAGATCAACAGCAAAGCGCCGCGGCGCGTCATGTTGTCGCTAAAGATATGACAGTTCGTCAGACAGAAGCTTATGTGCGCAATCAGCAAGATGACTCTAAGTCTAGTGACAAGAGCAAAGAAAAAACACGGCCCAATCCTGATATTCAACGCTTAGAGCGTACCTTAGGCGAACGCTTAGGGGCTAATGTTGCGATTCAACACTCGGCAAAAGGTAAAGGTAAGTTAGTAATTAATTACAGCAACTTAGATGAGTTAGATGGAATATTAGCGCATATTCAATAATTTCTGACTTACACGCAGTATATAAGTAAACACTATTAGACAATTAAATCGGTCCATTTTTCGACTTTAGGTTGAAGAATACTCTACGAATCAATATAATCCATGCGCCTAAAATAGTGGGCGCAAGAGAGGTCTTCTGTGACATCGATAACTAGACCTCCTATTTATCGCATCGTTTTGATGCAGTTTGGCTTAAGTTTAATCTTAGCGTTATTCGCTTTGATACATAGCTTTGAAGCCGGTTATTCAGCCTTGTTAGGTGGTTTAACCAGCGCGATACCAAATAGTTATTTGATATGGCGTTCTTTTAGATACCGCGGTGCGCGATCTGTTAGTCAAGTCGTGCAATCGTTTTATCAAGGGGAAGCCGGAAAATTTACGCTAACCATTACCGGTTTTGCGCTGATTTTTTCGTTAGTCGATCCCTTGGTTCCCTGGGCTTTGTTTGGGGGATTCATCACAGTGCAATTTAGCCATGTGATGACAGCAATAATTGCGAAGCTCTGATGAGTCCATTCTAAGAATGAATTGATCAGAGCTTTTTAACATTTTTTTAAACTTATGATTGAGAGTGAAAGATGGCAACTGATGCTAGTGGTTACATCCAACACCACCTTACCAATCTGACATATGGTCAACTACCAGCTGGTACTGATTACATTGATGACAACGGTAACGTGAGTGAATTGACGGAAGCAACTTGGATGCTTGCCCAAAGTGGTGAGCACGCTTCGAATATGGGCTTTTGGGCATTCCATGTGGATTCCCTAGCTTGGTCAATCGGCTTGGCGATTGTGTTGATGACTATTTTTGGCCTAGCGGCTAAAAGAGCAACAACGGGCGTACCAACCGGTATGCAAAATTTCGTTGAAGTCATTATTGATTTTATCGACAGAACAGTGAAAGAAACCTTTCATGGTAACAACCCAGTTGTTGCACCTCTGGCGCTTACGATTTTTACTTGGGTATTTATGATGAACCTAATGGATTTGATTCCAGTAGACATCATTCCAAAGTTATTTGAATTATCATGGGCTGCCGCTGGCAACGATCCGCATCATGCCTTCATGAAAATTGTACCTTCTACGGATCCAAACATTACAGCTGGCCTAGCTATTTCAGTTTTTGCTTTAATGATCTTCTATGGCATTAAAGTAAAAGGCATTGGTGGGTTTATGGCAGAATTGACCCTGCATCCTTTCAATATGAAAAACCCAGTATTACAGGCCCTTTTCATTCCAGTAAACTTTGCTCTAGAAGTATTAGCATTAATTGCTAAGCCAATTTCTCTAGCATTGCGTTTGTTCGGTAACATGTATGCCGGTGAGATGATCTTCATTCTTATTGCATTAATGTTCTCAACTGGAATGGCCTTAGGTCTATTTGCTGGCGTATTGCAGTGGGCATGGGCAGTATTCCATATCCTAGTAATTACCTTGCAGGCATTTATCTTTATGATGCTGACCATCGTATATCTAGGCATGGCTCACGAAGATCACTAAGTAATATGGGCGGCATAATATTATGTCGCCGTTATTACTGAACTGAACGATTTTACCCTTTAACTTAACTGTTAATTTAAACTTTAACCTTAACTACTAAATAGGAAACTATTATGGAAATGATTTACATCGCAGCTGCGCTTATGATCGGTCTTGGTGCTCTTGGTACTGGTATTGGCTTCGCACTTTTAGGCGGCAAATTGCTTGAGTCTACTGCTCGTCAACCTGAATTAGGTCCAGAGCTTCAGACTAAAACGTTCTTGATGGCTGGTCTACTTGATGCCGTGCCAATGATCGGTGTTGGTATTGCTATGTACCTTATCTTCGTTGTTGCTGCTTAATTGTCACTAGTACAACTAAGTACAACTAAATACAACGAATTTAGAGGACTAAGGCGTGAATATTAATTTGACTTTGATCGGCCAGATCATCGCCTTTGCTGTCTTCGTTGCCTTCTGCATGAAATTTGTTTGGCCTCCGCTAACCAATGCAATGGCAGAGCGAGCGAAGAAAATCGCAGATGGTTTAGACGCAGCAAACCGCGCTGAACGTGATCTTGAACTTGCTCAACAAAAAGCAGGCGAAAAGCTACGCGAAAGCAAAGTGAAAGCAGCAGAAATTATTGAGCAAGCGAACAAACGTGCTAACCAGATCATCGACGAAGCTAAAGAAGCTGCGCGCGAAGAAGGTGCACGTTTGGCAGCCGCAGCTCAAGCTGAAATTGAGCAAGAAGTGAATCGTGCTAAAGAAGGATTGCGTCAACAGGTTTCTGCTCTTGCAGTGGCTGGTGCATCTAAAATCTTGGCGAAATCAGTTGATGAATCAGTTCATAACGAATTGCTTGATCAGTTGGCTAACGAGCTTTAAGCGAGGAAGCCATGGCTGAATTAACCACTCTTGCGCGGCCTTATGCCAAAGCAGCTTTTGCCGAAGCATTAGAGCAGAATGCATTAGTACAATGGTCTGACATGTTATCGATTGCGGCTCAGTTCGCAGCCGATGACGGGTTAGAAAAAGTACTTTTACACCCTGGTTTAACCGCAGAGCAACAAGCTACGGCATTAACCGACTTGTGCGGTGACAAGTTAAATCAGTCAGGAAAAAACTTCCTGATGATTTTAAGCGAAAATAAACGCTTAACTTTGTTACCACAAATTGTTGAAGCCTTTGAAGAGTTAAAAGCAGCACAGGAACACGCAATTGACGTGACTGTTGTTTCTGCTTTTGAACTAACAGACGCACAACAAGAAACATTGTCTCAAGCACTGAAAAACAAATTACAGTGCGATGTACGTTTAACAGGCGAAGTTGACCAAACATTGGTTGGCGGCGTTATTATTCGTGCTGGAGACTTAGTCATCGACGGTTCTGTTCGCGGTAAGCTAGCGAAACTAGCCGAAGCGATGAACTCCTAGTTGAGGGATGAGCATGCAGCAACTGAATCCATCTGAGATCAGCGAAATCATTAAGAAGCGCATCGATAACCTTGATGTGACTTCTCAAGCCCAGAATGAGGGCACCGTTGTTTCAGTATTCGACGGTATCGTTCGTATCCATGGTCTTGCCGACGTAATGTACGGTGAGATGATTGAATTTGAAGGCGGCGTATACGGTCTTGCACTTAACCTAGAGCG
The DNA here is from genome assembly GCA_964022115.1 of uncultured Oleispira sp. GTDB lineage: Bacteria > Pseudomonadota > Gammaproteobacteria > Pseudomonadales > Oceanobacteraceae > Oleispira. Next base: position 7,430 of record CAXIBC010000095.1, read on the forward strand.
TGACTCTGTAGGTGCAGTAGTATTAGGCGATTATAAAAATATCGCTGAAGGCCAAACCGCTAAATGTACCGGCCGTATTTTGGAAGTACCTACTGGCGAAGCTATGCTTGGCCGCGTTGTAGACGCACTAGGTAACCCAATCGACGGTAAAGGTCCTATTGAAACGACTACTAAAGCTCCTGTAGAACGTGTTGCACCTGGTGTAATTTCACGTCAGGGCGTAGATCAGCCGTTAGAAACTGGTTATAAATCTGTAGATTCCATGGTACCTGTTGGTCGTGGTCAGCGTGAGTTGATCATTGGTGACCGTCAGACTGGTAAATCTGCAATGGCTATCGACGCCATCATTAACCAGAAAGGCACCGGTGTTAAATGTGTATATGTTGCTATCGGCCAGAAGCAATCTTCTATCGCGAACGTTGTTCGTAAGTTAGAAGAGCACGGCGCGATGGAACACACTATTATCGTAGCCGCAGGCGCGTCTGATCCAGCATCTATGCTGTATCTTGCTCCATACTCTGGTTGCGCGATGGGTGAATACTTCCTAGACAAAGGCGAAGACGCCTTGATCGTATATGATGATTTAACCAAGCAAGCTTGGGCTTATCGTCAGATCTCACTATTGTTGAAGCGTCCTCCGGGTCGTGAAGCATACCCTGGTGATGTTTTCTATCTTCACTCTCGTCTACTAGAACGTGCTTGTCGCGTTAACCCTGATTACGTGAAAAACGTAAGTGGCGTTGAAGGTCAGACTGGTTCTTTAACCGCTCTTCCTATCATCGAAACTCAGGGCGGAGACGTTTCTGCTTTCGTACCGACTAACGTAATTTCGATTACTGATGGTCAGATCTTCCTTGAAACAGGCTTGTTCAACTCTGGCATTCGTCCAGCGATGAACGCGGGTGTATCTGTTTCTCGTGTAGGTGGTGCGGCGCAAACAAAGATTATTAAGAAGTTGGGCGGTGGTATTCGTCTTGCTTTGGCTCAGTACCGTGAACTAGCAGCATTTGCTCAGTTTGCTTCTGACCTTGACGATGCGACTCGTGCTCAACTTGAGTTCGGTCAGCGCGTTACAGAGTTGATGAAGCAGAAGCAATATGCACCTATGTCTACTGGTGAAATGGGTCTGTCGATTTTTGCTGCTACTGAAGGCTTCCTAGACGACGTTGAAGTAAACAAAATTGGTGATTTTGAAGCCGCATTGATTTCTTACGCTAACAGCGAATTCGCTGATTTAATGGCTCAGATCAATGTTAAAGGCGACTACAGCAAAGATATCGCTGCTGGTCTTAAAGAGTTAGTTGAGAAATTCAAAGCTACTCAAGCCTGGTAATTTTGTGAGCTGAAGCCGGATTTCGATCCGGCTTTAAATTTAACGTTAATGAGGCAGCTTTTATGGCAGTCGGCAAAGAGATTAAAGAGCAAATAACGAGTGTACAAAGTACACAGAAGATTACTTCAGCAATGGAAAAAGTTGCTGTAAGTAAGATGCGTCGTGCTCAAGCTCGTATGGAAGCTAGCCGTCCATACGCGGATCGTATCCGTGTAGTGATCGGTCACCTAGCTGATGCGAACTCTGAATACCGCCATCGTTATTTGCAAGACCGCGAAGTTAAGCGTGTTGGCTATATCGTGGTGTCTTCCGACCGAGGCCTTTGTGGTGGCTTGAACAACAATGCGTTCAAACACCTCGTAAAAGATGTTAAAGCTTGGCAAGAAAAAGGGGTAGAAGCTGACTTCTGCGCTGTCGGCTCAAAAGCCGTTAATTTCTTCAATAGCTTTGGTGGCAACGTTCTAGCATCAACAAGCCATTTAGGCGATGCACCAGAACTGGCTAGCCTTATCGGTTCGGTAAAGGCCATGTTAGACGCATTCGATGAAGGTTCTATCGATCGTTTATACATAGTAAGCAACCGTTTCGTGAATACGATGACACAAGATCCTCAAGTGGAGCAGTTATTACCACTTAAGGCAGAACTAGACTCTGAAACAAAAGGTCATTGGGATTATATCTACGAACCAGATGCACAAGAGATCTTAGACGGTCTGTTATTGCGCTACGTAGAATCTCAAGTGTACCAAGGTGTTGTTGAAAACAATGCATGTGAACAAGCAGCTCGTATGTTGGCGATGAAAAACGCGACCGACAATGCTGGTGACATCATTGATGATTTGAACATGCTTTATAACAAAGCACGTCAAGCAGCAATTACTCAAGAAATTTCAGAAATCGTCAGCGGTGCTGCAGCGGTATAACGCTGAGCAACGCAGGCTTATAAATTTAAGAGGAAGACGGATATGAGCGGAACTATTGTTCAGATCATTGGCGCCGTTATCGACGTAGAATGCCCTCGTAACGAAGTACCGAAGGTATATGACGCCCTTACTGTAAATGGTACAGATACGACTCTAGAAGTTCAGCAGCAGCTGGGTGACGGAATCGTTCGTACAATTGCAATGGGTTCTACTGAAGGCCTTAAACGTGGTCTTACGGTAACAAATACTGGCGCTCCAATTTCTGTACCGGTTGGTACTGAAACTTTGGGTCGTATTATGGACGTGCTTGGCCGTCCAATCGATGAGTGTGGCGAAATTGGTGCGAAAGAAGTTGCTTCTATCCACCGTGACGCGCCATCTTTCGATGAGCAAGCTAACTCTACAGATTTGCTAGAGACTGGTATCAAGGTAATCGATTTGATCTGCCCATTCGCTAAGGGTGGTAAAGTAGGTCTTTTCGGTGGTGCTGGTGTTGGTAAAACTGTAAACATGATGGAGCTTATTAACAACATTGCAAAGGCACACTCCGGTTTGTCTGTATTCGCAGGTGTTGGTGAGCGTACTCGTGAAGGTAACGATTTCTACTACGAAATGGCTGAGT
>CAXIBC010000096.1:0-10289 GCA_964022115.1 uncultured Oleispira sp.
TATGCCAGTTTTCAAGACTGGTGCTTTCAACCGCTCAGCCATCCCTCCGCAACTGAGATGTATAATACATTGGAATAATTTCACGTCAAGTTTTTTTATAAATTAATTTCAATAAAATCAACGGGGTAGCATTGCTAGCTAAACAAGACTGTAATTCCCTTTAAAAAAAGCCACATCCACCCTATTATGATCGCCACCTAATTGATGATCTTTTTATATGAATCTGGATAACCCCCTTGGCTGAACAAAAACTCCGTTATACCTTGATCCTAACCCATTCTCCTAGCCAGCTTGAAAGTAACTTAAGCGCGCAGCAGCTGGCCGTTGAAATTTTATCGGCAGGTGATGCCATAGACAGGGTATTCTTTTATCAAGATGCCTGCTTTATTGGTTTGAACTCGCAAGTCCCTGGGCAAGGTTTACAAGCAAGCTACCAAGGCTGGGTCGATCTGCAGTCTGAGCATGAGGTACCACTGCAGGTTTGTATTGCTAATAGCCTGCGCCGGGGGGTATTGGATAAAGCAGAAGCGGCTCGCTATCAGATGGTAGATAATATTCACCCTAGCTTTCAACTGGTCGGCTTGGGTGAGATAGCCGAAGCTTGCCAATCATCCGATCGCATCATTACACTATAAGGGAGAGACAAGCATGACGTTAATTATTATTTCCTCCCCACCGACCTTGGATTTAGAAGCCATTGAGCTGGTATTAGCCCTAGCGGCCTTTGAACAAGCCCCTAAGTTATTACTACTTGGTCAAGGTATTCATTATGCCAGCCTTTTACAGCAGGAAAAAAAGGCCAAGGGTAAATCACCGAGCAAGGTCGTCTCTGCCCTACCCATGTATGATTGCGAAACTGTCTATATCGCAGCCAAGGGTTTAGCAGAGCAAGGTCTTGAGCCAGAAGACCTACAGTCTTTTTGCCAGCTGGTTGATGATGAGCAAATCAAGCAACTTATAAAACAATCTAAACATTGCGTGAATTTCTAATGGCCTTACATATTATCAAAAGCGCTCAAGCGGCGACTATCATTGAAGTTGAAAACTTAATTGAAGAAGGAGATCAGGTACTGCTAATGGAAGATGGCTGCTACCTATATACCCTAGCCGCGCAAAAATTTACGGCCCTGCAAGCGATGAGCGATCACATGCAAAGTCGGGGCTTGTCGACTAAGGCAGCCGCATTAAATGTCGAATTAATCTCGATGAAACAGTGGGCCTTGTTAACCCGAGCCCATCGTCAAATTTTAACCTGGTAACCCTATGGCTGAGATCAAAGTCGACAAAGATGGCTTTTTGCTGGATCACTTATCTTGGAATGAAGATATTGCTGAGCAATTAGCGCAAAATGAAGGCATACAATTAACCCCAGAGCATTGGCAATTGATTCACCTTATTCGTCAGTTTTATGCCGAATACGACTTATCACCTGCTATGCGACCGCTAGCCAAATACATTAAACAGCATTTAACTGCTGATAAGGCTAGTAGCATTTATTTGATGCAGCTATTTCCTCAAAGCCCAGCAAAATATTTAGCCAAGATTGCTGGCTTACCTAGACCAGAGAACTGTTTATGATTATTACCAATACTGAGCATAATGAATTTACTCAGTTTGTCCGCATACTGGCCCGGGGCCGCAATGCCAGTCGAGACCTCAGTCAGCAAGAAGCTGAGCAAGCCATGTCGTTGCTTCTCGCCGGTAAAGCATTACCAGAGCAATTGGGTGCTTTTTTTATGTTAATGCGAGTAAAAGAAGAAACCCCAGAAGAGTTAGCGGGTTTTGCTCAGGCTTGCACCCCGCTATGGCAGGACCTTAAAGCGGATATTATTTGGCCAAGTTATGCCGGAAAAAGACGCCAACCCTTATGGTATTTGCTCAGCATGCAATTAATTAAAGATGCGGGTTATAGCATTTTAATGCACGGCAGCCATAGCCATACTGAAGGCCGACAATACAGTGCGGATCTGTGTGAGGATTTTGCTATTAATATCGCGACTAGCCAGCAAGATGCGAGTACTCTTTTGGCTGACCAGCAGATAGCTTACCTACCCTGTGATGTTTTGCATCCAGAATTCCAAAACTGGTTAATGACTAAGCATACCTTAGGGTTGCGCTCGCCGATGAATACCCTATTAAGGTTAATTGCGCCACAACATAGCTCTGGGGTGCAAAGTGTTTTTCATCCGAATTATGGGAAAACGCACCAAGCAGCGTGTGCGCTAATCGGCAAAGAAGCCCTAATCATGAAAGGTGAAGGGGGTGAGTTTGAAGTCAATCCTGAAAGAACGACCCAGTGTATTTTCACTAATCGCGATGAAATTGAAAAGGTCGCGGGCTTGCAAAGTCATTTTGATGGCAAGCATACCGAACCTAATAAGCAAGCTTTGCTAAATCTTTGGCGCGATGAAAACGACGAGTATGGTATGCATGCAACCTTACGTACTTGCGCCTTAGTATTGATGCTTAAAGATGTTAACTTATCTTTTGATCAAGCCTTAAATAAAGCGCAAGGTCTTTGGTCTAGACGCAATAAGCAGCAATTTAGCTAATTTATTGCCAATTTAACTTCTCGTGCAGCTTAACCACGCTACCAATAATGGTCAGCGTTGGCGCCGAGATGGCATTATTGGCAATCACACTTGAGATATCTTTAAGGGTACTGGTATAAACCTTCTGCTGCGGCAGCGTCCCTTTTTCAATCAGTGCAATGGCCGTATCGTCACTCATACCATGGCGAATTAACTCTTGGCTAATATGGCTGATGCCAGTTAGCCCCATGTAAATGACCAGGGTCTGCTGCGGATGAATTAATTCATTCCAAGGCAGATTGGCTGTGCCATCCTTTAAATGCCCAGTGACAAAACGAACTGACTGAGCGTAATCCCGATGAGTTAAAGGAATACCCGCATAACTAGAGCAGCCAGACGCCGCTGTAATGCCAGGCACGACCTGAAAAGGAATACCCTCTTCTGCGAGCTGTTCAATTTCTTCACCACCCCGACCAAAGATAAAGGGGTCACCGCCTTTTAAGCGTAAAACCGTTTTTCCAAGCTTGGCATGATCAACTAATAATTGATTAATACCTTCTTGTGGCACCGCATGATCACTCATGGCTTTACCCACATAATGCATTTCAGCTTTCGCACTGCAGTATTCTAATACCGTTGGAGATACTAAACGGTCATAGAAGACGACATCGGCTTGCTGAATTAAACGTACGGCTTTGAGTGTTAATAATTCCGCGTCACCAGGGCCCGCTCCAACAAGAAATACTTCCCCTTGTTGATCTTGACCTTGAATTATTTTCTCAGCAACTTGCTTAGCCTGGTCAATTTTACCCGCCAATACTAAATTAGGCATGGCGCTAGACATAAGCTTACGCCAAAGGTTCTGACGCTGAGAGCTTTGGACAACGCTAGAGCGAATGGTTTTTCTGAGCTTAGCAACAAAATGCGCAAGCTGAGGTATGCGCGTCGGTAAAGCCGCATCGAGCTGGTTGCGTAAATAGCGCGTTAACGCAGGAGATTCTGAGGCCGATGAAATAGCAATGGTGACTGGGTTACGATCAATAATAGCAGGAAAGATAAAGTCACTGTTCTGGCTATCATCCGCAATACTGACTGCGCAATCAAGGCGCTTAGCCCACTGAGCAATCTGCTGATTAGCGCTCGCATCGTCGGTTGCAGCGACGATGCGATAACCCGCTAAAATATGCTGCTGCTGAGCTAAAGAATTAACGTACTGTAAGTCATGCTGATCAACCAAGCTTTGCAGCTGAGCTGTAATCTTTGGTGAAATAATCGTAATTGCTTGGGTAAATTTAGTTAAGGTCTGAACTTTACGCTGGGCTACTTGCCCACCGCCAAAGATAATGAATTTAACATCGTTTGAGCGGTAAAGCAGAGGTAGCCAGTTCATTTTATAACCTTAATTTATTTTGCTGCGATCACTTCAAGACCACCCATATATGGGCGTAATACTTCCGGTACGATAATCGAGCCGTCTTCTTGCTGGTAGTTTTCTAATACCGCTACCATAGTACGCCCCACGGCTAGACCGGAACCATTGATAGTATGTACAAGCTCTGGTTTACCTGTTTCTGGATTTCTCCAACGAGCTTGCATACGGCGGGCTTGATAAGATTCAAAGTTACTGCACGAAGAAATCTCACGATACTTTTGCTGGCCCGGCAACCAAACTTCTAAATCAAAGGTTTTTGCCGCTGAGAAGCCGAGATCACCACCGCATAAAATCACTTTGCGATACGGTAAATCAAGTTTCTGTAAAATAGTTTCTGCGTGCCCGGTTAATTCTTCTAGCGCTGCATTAGATTGAGAAGAATGAACAAACTGTACCAATTCAACCTTGTCGAATTGATGCTGACGAATCATGCCGCGAGTATCACGACCATAGCTGCCTGCTTCACTGCGGAAACACGGTGTATGGCAAGCAAACTTCTGCGGTAATTCACCATTAAGGATGCTGTCACGAGCAATGTTGGTCACCGGCACTTCTGCGGTCGGAATCAAATAAAATTCCTGCTCACCTTCTAGCTTGAATAAATCGTCAGCAAACTTAGGTAGCTGGCCTGTGCCAAATAAAGAATCTTTATTTACTAGATAAGGGGTATAAACTTCATCATAGCCGTGTTCATCGGTATGGGTATTCAGCATGAATTGAGCCAAGGCGCGATGCAAGCGAGCCATCTGTCCTTTCATAACCACAAAACGGGAACCGGTAAGCTTAGTGCCCGCTTCAAAATCTAGGCCGCCATTGGCTTCCCCAAGATCTACATGATCTTTTGGCTCGAAAGAAAGTACTTTGGGTGTACCCCAAGTCATTACTTCAACATTGTCGTCTTCATCATTACCCGCCGGCACGTCCGCTTGCGGAATGTTTGGGATCGACAATAAAAATTCTTTAACCTCTGTCTCGGCCGCTTTGGCTTTTTGTTCTTCCGCCGCGATATTGTCGTTTAAAGAACCCATTACTTGCGCTTTCGCTTCGTCTGGGGTCATGCCTTGACCAATTAATTGGCCAATCTGCTTAGATGCTTTTTTCTTTTCAGCTTGCAACTGCTGAGCAGCCGTCAGTGCAGCACTGCGTGCCTTATCAAGCTGCTGGAATCTTTCAATATCAAGATCAAAGCCTTTTACTTTAAGGCGCGCCGCTACATCTTCAAGGTTTTCGCGGATAGTTCTAATGTCGAGCATGTGATTTCTAAACCAATTGTTTTGTTAATATCATACCAAGTGCTGTCGCCAGCATGCAGCCAATTAAACTGAGAGCAATATAAGTCAAAAATGCTGTCATTCTTCCCTGCTGCAATAGGGTCAAACTTTCCAACGAGAAGGTCGAAAACGTTGTAAAAGCCCCTAAAAATCCCACCATAATTAAATGACGGTGAGTATCACCACCAAACTCGCGTTCTACGAGCCAAATATAGGCCATACCAATGGCAAAGGAGCCTATCAGGTTCACACTCAGTGTGCCATAAGGATAGGCTTTACCAACCCATTTAAATATTGCCGTGGCGAGACTAAAGCGCGCCATAGCCCCTAGGGCGCCGCCTATTCCAACCCAAAGTAAGGTGCTAATGCTCACCTCCTTCGCTAGGTTTATTATAGCGCTGTCTCGGTGAGGCTTTATTAAGCTCGTTGAGATATCTCAATTTCTCGCCGATTTTCAATTCTAAGCCACGCTCTACCGGTTGGTAAAAAATACTGTCTTTAATTTGCTCGGGTAAATAACACTCCCCCGCCGCAAAAGCATTCTCTTCATCATGGGCATAGCGGTATTCTTCGCCATGCCCAAGCTCCGCCATGAGCTTGGTTGGTGCATTGCGTAAGTGCATAGGCACCTCATACGAAGGCTGCTGGCGAATACTGGCCAATAATTGTTTATAAGCCGTATATACCGCATTGCTTTTTGCTGCACATGCAAGATAACTAATCGCTTGGGCAATGGCTAACTCACCTTCCGGTGACCCTAGTCTTTCTTGTACATCCCAAGCGTTTAAACTAATAGTCAGTGCCCTAGGGTCAGCATTACCAATCTCTTCGCTGGCCATGCGCACGACACGGCGGGCAATATAAAGAGGGTCGCAGCCGCCGTCAATCATTCGTGCAAACCAATATAAAGCGCCTTGAGGGTCGGACCCTCTCACGGATTTGTGCAGGGCCGAAATTTGATCGTAAAAAGCATCACCCCCTTTATCAAAGCGGCGGAAACTATTTTGTAAGCTAGTAGCCACCACATCTAGGGTAATAACGTGATTAGTGCTCAGCTGACTAGCGATTTCTAATAAGTTTAAGGCGGTTCTCGCATCACCATCAGCGGCTTTAGCTAGGCTTTCTAATACCTGGTCGTCAGCGCTATAGCGCCCGCCAAATCCTGCTTCACTGCTCAGGGCTCGCTTTAATACAGTCACTAATACATCACTGGACATAGACTTTAAAACATAGACCCGGGCGCGTGATAATAACGCGTTATTTAATTCAAATGACGGGTTTTCGGTAGTCGCACCAATAAAGATAAAGGTACCATCTTCGACATAGGGCAAAAAGGCGTCTTGCTGGCTTTTATTAAAGCGGTGGACCTCGTCAACAAAGAGTACGGTGCGTCGATTCATTGTCTGATTTTGCTGAGCTTTTGCGACCACTTCGCGAATTTCTTTAATCCCTGCCATAACGGCACTTAAGGTTAAGAAATCACACGCCTCAGATTGCGCCAATAAGCGCGCTAGTGTGGTTTTTCCTACCCCAGGTGGCCCCCAGAGAATCATAGAATGTAAGCTTTTTTGATCAAGCATCAAGCGTAAGGGACCCTTCTCTCCTAGCAAGTGCAGCTGACCGCAATAATCCTCTAAAACTTCAGGACGCAGGCGCGCTGCGAGCGGTGCATTAAGCTGCTCTCTTTCAAGCTGTTGCTGAGAAAATAAGTCGTTAGAATCCATTATTCAAACATCACTTATGGCGGCCATCAATCACATCAATACCTGCGGGAATGGCAAAGGTGAATAAGGCAGCATCCAATACTGGGTTATTGCGCACATTATCAAAGCTGATGTAGGTTATTTGCCCAGACGCATCGCGAATAACCATCTCAGTTAAAGGCTGGTCTTGATCTAGGGTATTGAAGTTCAATTCAAGGGAATCAAATAGCTGGCTAGTATCTTTTGGCTGTAATATGTAAAGCAATCCATTATCACTGGCAATTTGACTGATTATAAAATCATTATCTATTGCGCTCGTATCACCACCCAGCAATAAGGCAGGGGTTTCTGATAAGCGATTTGCCATATTTTTGATGCTGACTTGCTCTAGATCGGCATCATAAATCCATACCGATTCACCATCAGAGATAACCAATTGTTCGTAAATACCTTCGGTTTGCCAGCGTAGCTTGCCAGGTTTGGCTACCTGCATAAAGCCTGTTACGCTTTGTAGGATATTTCCTAGGCTGTCTTGGGTTGACTGAGTAAAGTTGGCAGAAAAGCTTTTGATGATCGCGAGTCTTTTTTGCAGACTTATGGCCGCCTGTTGAGTATTCGCTACTTGATGACTGCGCACCTCAAAGGCTTGCTGAGCAGGTTGTTGGTTGTTATTACTGGCTAGGGAGCTGGCCGCTAAGGTTAATAGGCTTAAGGTCATCCCTACTGGGTAAAATAATTTCACAATAACTCCAATTCTTTTGATCTGCTTCACTGTAATGTATAGAAGGCAGGTTTTAATGATTCGCAGGGGGAGCAATAACTTCACGACTGCCATTGTGAGCGGCAGGAGAAACCACACCACTCGCTTCCATGGTTTCTACTAGACGCGCTGCTCGATTATAGCCAATACGAAGTTTACGTTGAACGGATGATATAGAAACCTTGCGGGTCTCGGTCACAAAAGCAACCGCTTGATCGTACAGGTCATCCTTTTCATCCCCACCTTCTAGAGTTAATCCAGCCTGCTCTGTCGATTGGGTGATTTCTTCAATATAATTTGGCTCACCCTTAGACTTCCACTCAGCCACCACGCGGTGAACCTCATCATCATCGACAAAAGCACCGTGAACACGAATAGGAATACTGGTGCCCGCGGGTTGGAATAGCATGTCACCGTGGCCTAAAAGCTGCTCGGCCCCACCTTGATCTAAGATAGTACGAGAGTCTATTTTGGACGAAACCTGAAAGGCGATACGGGTAGGTACGTTGGCTTTGATTAAGCCGGTAATCACATCAACCGATGGCCGCTGGGTCGCTAAGATTAAATGGATGCCAGCGGCGCGAGCTTTTTGCGCAATACGTGCTATCAGCTCTTCAACTTTTTTGCCTACCGTCATCATCATGTCGGCAAATTCATCGACAATCACAACGATATAAGGCAAAGGTTTTAATGTTGGGGGGGTAGTATCAAAACTTTGATCAATGCGCCAAAGTGGATCCGGAATAGGCGTCCCTTCACTGATGGCGGCTTTTACTTTGGCATTATAACCCGCAACATTTCGCACCCCTAAGGCGGCCATTAACTGATAGCGGCGCTCCATCTCTTCAACGCTCCAGCGTAAACCGTTGGCCGCTTCTTTCATATCGGTAATAACCGGGGTTAATAAGTGCGGAATGCCTTCGTAGACCGAAAGCTCCAGCATCTTAGGGTCTACCATGATTAACCGCACTTCATCCGGCGTAGACTTATAAAGCAAGCTAATAATCATAGCGTTTACGCCAACAGACTTACCTGAGCCGGTAGTTCCTGCGACCAATAAATGAGGCATTTTAGCAAGGTCTGCGACCACAGGATTACCCGCGATATCGTGGCCTAGGGCAATGGTCAGTGGGGATTTAGACTTATCAAAATCTTCTGATGAAAGTACTGAAGATAAGCGCACCATAGCGCGGTTCTCATTAGGGATTTCAATCCCCATGACTGACTTGCCAGGAATAACCTCTACGACGCGTACGCTATTCATAGCCATCGAGCGGGCTAAATCTTGCGCGATGCCAGAAACCTTGCTGGCCTTAGTACCTGGGGCTGGCTGGATCTCAAAGCGGGTAATCACAGGCCCAGGGGCGACGGCGACAACTTCAGCATTAATATTGAAGTCTGCAAGCTTTTGCTCAAGTAAGACCGATAGCTCTTCTAAACGAGGCTTTGAATAACCAAGATCTTGGTTCTCATCCGGTGGATCCAGCAATGCAATGGACGGCAGTGGATTTTCGGTGGAAAATAAACTGCCTTGTAAATCACGAACAGCACGTTCGCTTGGCTTGCTTTCGCGCTTTTCTAATGGCTCAATTTTGACTTCTTTGGCGACAACGTCTTTCGCTGCATTTAGCGTATCTTTCACCGTGGTTTTTATTACCGCAGGAATGGCTTTGCTCACCTTGGCTTGTATTTTTTTCGTTTGGCTAAAACTAGGCTCTATTTTTGCGGGTATTCGCTTGCTCTCTGGCTTAGGGATGGCCGGTAAGTTAGCCCCCTCTTTGCTAATGCCTTTATTGCTAATACCTTTATTGGATAGCGGGTCGAAACCCGAAGAAGGCTCGAAACCTGGGCTCGGCTTAGAGCGCATTCGACTGATTAATGTCACACACTGGTTACGAAAAAATGTGATGGCATTGAGAATGGCTCGACCTATCGCATCAAATACCGATAGCCAAGAAAACCCCCAAAATAGCATAGAGCCAATGCACAGTATAAGGGTCAGCAGAATACCACCCCCTAGTGTACTAAAGAGGCTAACAATGAGCTGGGCGATGCTCTGCCCCATCATGCCACCACTCCCTGCGGGCAGGTTACCGGCATTGAGTATACTTAAATCAATTAAAGCGGCTAACGAGAAGGTCGATAATATCAAGCCTAGAAGGCGTAATAACCAGATAGAGCCCGATGAATTTTTGTCGCGGCTGCGGAATAGTTGTAAAACCTTGCCCGCGGCTAATAGTGGAATGATATAGGCGAGATAGCCCAAAGTGTGTAAAAGGCCATCCGCTAGGTAAGCGCCAACCGGGCCGCCAGCATTACGTAAGCTCGATTCAGCTCCCGCAGTAGACCAGCCATCATCTTGTGGAGAGTACGTCAGCAATGATAAGAGCACGTACAAGCTAAGGGCTGTAAGAGATAATAGCGCCAGATCCTGTTTAACATTACGTGTCTTTTTTTCTAGTTTTTCCTCCGCCAAAGCAGGTATCCTTAGTAGTAACGATAGATAGTAATAAAAAATAGCAATAACAATAGATTGGCAACAGTCTATCATGCAATTTCTATTACACGCATTCTATTACACGTATTCTATTA
>CAXIBC010000097.1:0-10149 GCA_964022115.1 uncultured Oleispira sp.
GCTATGAAGAAGTAAAAGGCCGTATCGAATCACTTTCAACTGAATCAAACAAATTATTTGATGATTTAGTTGTTAAAGGTGAGAAGCTTGAAACTGAAGGTAAAGATAAAGTTAAGCAAATTAAAGATGATGTGCTAGCTAAAACTGAAGTTGAATCTCGCATCGAAACAGTACGTACTAAGCTTGGCTTGGGTAAAACTGACGAAGAAATTAAGCTTGAAGAGCTAAGCGCTAAGATTGAAGAATTGACAGCCGCTATTGCTAAGCTTTCTTAATTTTAGTCTTATTTTTATAAAGAGTAGCTATTAGGCTACCACTGTTCGATAGTAGACAGTCAAAAAGCGAATCTCCTATGAGGTTCGCTTTTTTTATGCCTCAATTTAAAGCAATTATGCTGCCTTGTTTGACTTGGTAATAGTTAGCTGTGTTGTTAAAATGTTCTCGCTATAAACTTACGTTTGATTTTCTATTTAAATTAGGTTCCATCACTTATGTCGACTGTAGAAAAAATACAGCAATGGTTTATACCGAAATTAATAAAATTTAAAATCATCAAGCAAGTGACCTTTTCACTCGCTGAATTAACTGATGATATTAAAATTTACCTCCCTTTTGATATCAAGTTCTCAGTCCCTAATGGAAATGGTTTTGTAATAATTTCTCAGGTGAAATTAGCTGAATATAAAAATGGTTTATTGATCGCAGACCTAAAAGGAACACTGGATATTCAGTGCATGGGAGAGCATTTATACAGCTCAAGTATTCATATTGAAATTTTTGGTAGGCCAGCGTTTTTAAAAGATGAAGCCGTGATACGGGCCACTGATGTGGAAATAGGGCAAATAATTCTGGCTGACGACGACTTAGTGGTAACCCATAATGTTCGAAAAGTCATCGCGAAATTAAGTAATAATATTGTGGGGAAGGTGTATAGCTTGACGATGGGGACTGCATTATCCTTTATCGGCAATGTTACCGATATGAAAGGTTATGTCGCTAATTTTATTAATAAAAATAGTCATAGAATACTTGAATTACACCGCAATGAAATTGAAAATAATTTGATTGAAAGTTTAACAAATGGGGACTTAGAATATACTCTAGAAGAATCCATATTTGATGAAAAGCTTTTCATCAAATATGGAAAAGACATACTTGTTGAGAATGAAGGGCTGACCTTTAGATTTTCTTAATTAATGTCTTATTCAAAATTGCCAGCTTGATTTCAGCTGTCTCAGAATTCTCTTGGTAATAAGGTTGCAAGCTAAAATAGATGGTCATTAACGTGCGATACACTATGTCGGGATTGCTTAATGAATCCCCTTGCATTTGATAATAATTAAGACTTTGGAACAAGGTTAAGCTGATAATATCGAGCAATAGGTCAATGTCAGCAGAGGTGCCGCTCAAGGTGCCATTTTTTTGCAGTTCAGATAATGAATTTCGCAAATACTGTCTTTGAAATTTTGCCAACCTTTGTAGTTTACTCGTAATAGTAGGATATTGTGTCGAAATATCTGCAATATTCTGAAATAGAAATCTAAATAAATGCATTGTCTCTAAGCAATAAAATAGATATTTATAAAAATCTTCATGACCCTCAGTAGCTTGTGGAATAGCATTTATTTTGCTGATATAGCTGTCGACTAAGGCGTTGATAATGTCATCTTTGCCTTTGTAGTGATAATAGAGGTTACCAGGACTTATATCTAACTCATTTGCGATATCGACACTGGTTGTATTACGTTCACCCTGACTATTAAATAAATCTAGGCTGATTAATAATATTTTTTCTGCAGTTTTCAATATGAGAAGTTCCAGTATAATTATTTTCGTTACTTAGTAGCTGCTCATCCACCCGTGAGCGACTACCTTGAAAATAGATTAATGCTACCCTCAATAAAAAGCCAGCAATATCGGCCTACTCATTTAACTCTTGTTGCGTTCAAATAACTTAAAATGCCTGTTGAAGTCTTTGTGCACTGAGGAGGAATAAAAGAGATAATGATAATTAAGTGCTTTTTTCGCCTTTTTAGTATGTTCTTTCTAATTGTATTGGTTATATTTATACAATAAAGAGATTTTTAACAAACTTATTCAAGATTATCGGGCATAGCATGGCTAATTTAGAGAACGTAACCAACACAATAGAAAAGACTGACGGATTAGTACGTAAGACTTGGTTAGCAGGTATTGGTGCTTATGTTAAAGCTTTTAAACAAGTACAATCTCAGTATCAAAAGTTTAATAGTGAAAGAGTGCGTTTGTTTAAAGAATTCGTATCAAAAGGTGAAGAGTATACCGCTGACTCTAAAGAAAGTATTGCTGAAGGCGTTCGAGAAGAAACTGCTGTGGATAAGCGCGTTGCAGAGGTGCGTAAACAGCTTGGTCTTGATACTACAAGCACAGAGACTAAAATCTCTGAACTATCAAAAAAAGTTGATGAGTTAACGGAAGTCCTCAAAAAACTCTCATAATCAATACTTTATACCACTAAAGCCTATGCAAATTGGCATTTAGTAACATTTCATTTTACAAGAGAATTAATTATGTCAACTAAAGACAACTTAGAAAATTTAGCACGAAATACATGGTTGGCAGGCTTAGGCTCAATAGACAGTAGTAAAGATGCTTTGATTAAGTCAATTGATGCTGCCCACGAAAAATCTAATAATCTATATGATGAATTACAGACGCGTGGCGAAGCAATTCAAAATAAAATCAATGATAAAAAAGATGAGATACAAAGCAAAATTATTGATAAAAAAGATGTAATTCAGGCTAAAAGTAAAAAGTTGCTTGGAATATGCTCTGACGTTTCGGATGAAGAGAAATTAGATCAATTAAACTCAACGGTTGATGAGTTGACAGCTGCCATAGCTAAATTGATTGAAAAGCGTGAAGCTAAAGCGGCTAAGCAGGCTGAAGCTAAAGCGACTAAGCAAGCTGAAGCTAAAGCGACTAAGCCAGCTAAAGCGACCAAGCAAGCTGAAGCTAAAGCGACTGAACCTAAAACGACCAAGCAAGCTGAAGCTAAAACAACTGAACCTAAAGTGACTAAGCAAGCTGAACCTAAAACGACTAAGCAAGCTAAAGCAAACACTAAAAAGTAGCTTAGTAACTAGTCCGCTGTAACAACTCAATAAAATGGACGGCAAAGTCCTTTTATTGAGTTATCTGAAATCCCATTTCATTTACCCCCATATCTAGTCAGGTATCTTTGGCGCCATAACCCACTGAACCGTAAGCACGCTTGCCAATACCGTAATTAATCCCATTAAGGCTATGCCGGTAATGCTTTGCCCTAATGCCCACCAGCCGATTATAATTGCCGAAATTGGGCTTAATAAACCCAGCGAAGAAACCGCCACCGGTGACAGCTTAGCGATGCCGTTAAACCATAAGGCATAGGCTAGGGTTGTACCGAAAAGTGTAAGGTAGCCATATCCGAGAATATTGCGGGTAGTGAGTACTGATAAAGGGGGATCGATTAACCAAGCCAGTGGCGCTAGTATCAAACCTGCGATTAATAACTGCCAGCCAGTAAAAGCCAATAACGGCATATCTGTGCGCCAGCGGCGCGCAAGAAAGATACCGCAAGTCATTAACATAGCCCCTGCAGTAGCGGCTAATATACCTATCAAGTTCCAAGTTGAATTAGGCGATAATAATAGCGCCGCCATGCCAAACACTCCGACAATGCTAGCGATTAGCGCAAGGTGAGCAGGTTTACGGCCATCAATATACCAGATCAATACCATCATCATTAAAGGCTGAATTGCCCCTACGACCGCGGCTAAACCTCCGGGTAAACGGTAAGCTGCAACAAATAATAAAACGTGAAAAATGGCGAAATTTAATATCGCTAAAATAAGAATATGTAACCACTCATTGCGCTGAGGGATATGGCGACTCATGAGTACCAGAATAATACCCGCTGGTAATAGGCGTAAGCAGGCTGCGATAAACGGACGTTCGGGGGGCAGTAGTTCGGTCGTCACATAATAGGTGGTGCCCCAAAGGGCTGGGGCTATGGCGGTTAGCAGAATTAGTAGTGTAATAGGTAGCCAGGAGTGATTGCTCATGCAGGCTCACGTAATAGTGCTTTTACATCTTGCTCTAACGATGCGGCAGTGGCTATGGTTGGCGATTGTAACGGCGCAGCGGTAAGGGTAACTTTCGACCAAAAACGTCTAGGGCGAGTAGTTAATGCGTGGCCATTTTTATGGCTAAAGAAACTGCCCCATAAACCTTCAAGGGCCATAGGCACTACAGGTACAGGGGATTCTTTTAAAATACGCTCAATGCCCGCTTTAAAAGTATCAACTTCACCATCTTGGGTTAATTTTCCTTCGGGAAAAATACAAATAATCTCTCCCTTATCGAGCTCTTCTTTAATGCGTTTAAAAGCATTCTCATAGACCTCTAAGTTGGCTTTCGGAGAGCAAATAGGAATGGTCTTAGCAATTTTAAAAAACGTTTTTAAGCCTTTCATTTCCGCAATGCTACGATCCATAACAAAGCGAATGGGCCTATGATAGGTCCCAGCAATGAGTAAGGCATCAACATAGCTCACGTGATTACATACGAGTATTGCGGGGCCCGTATCAGGAATATTCTCTAGGCCTTTATCCTGTACGCGATACAGAGTATGGCCGAGTGCCCAAATGAAAAAGCGTAAGACAAACTCGGGAACTTGGCTATAGACATAGACGGCGACAATAATATTCATCAGAGCCAATACCAAAAAGTACTCCGGAATGCTCAGTTCGATCACAACTAATAATAAAATCCCAAGAGCGGCGCTGGCCACCATAAAAATAGCGTTTAACACATTATTAGCAGCAATAATTTGGGCGCGGCTTTTCTCATCGCTGCGAAATTGAATCAAGGCTTGTAAAGGCACAACAAACAAACCACCAAAGGCACTGACCATGGAAATATCAAACATTAAACGCCAATTCTCTGCCTGCTGAATAAAAGCCATCGCCGTCATACCTTCAACGACCTGCAGGCTATTGACTGAAAAATATAAATCGATGCCAAATAGACTCATGCCAATAGAACCAATAGGAACGATACCTAATTCAATCTTATGGCCTGAAAGTTTTTCGCATAATAGTGAACCAATAGCGACGCCTAAAGAAAACAAGGTCAGCAATAGTGTCACTACTTGGGTCGAGCCGCCTAAGAAATCACGGGTAAGGTTAGGAAACTGGGTTAAATAACTCGCACCGATAAACCAAAACCAACTGATCGCCACAATCGATAAATACACAGAACGGTTCTGACGGGCTTGTTTAATGGTATTTATTAACTCACTGAAAGGATTCCAGTTTATCTTTAAGTGCGGGTCGTTAGCCGCCGCTGTTGGTATAAATTGGCTGGATAAAAACCCTAATACCGCTATTACCACGACTCCTGCTGCCAGCCAGTATTGGCCTTGTTCAAAATCGAAGAAAATACCGGCGGTAATGGTGCCGGTTAATATGGCGAGAAAGGTGCCCATCTCTACTAGGGCATTACCACCAACCAGCTCCTCATCATTGAGCTGTTGCGGCAATAAAGCGAATTTTACGGGGCCAAAAATGGCGGATTGTAAGCCCATAATAAATAATAGCAGCATCATCATGGCAACACTTTCCATTAGAATAGCGCTAGCGGCTAAGCCCATAATGATAACTTCTAAACCTTTGACCCAGCGAATGAGGCGGGACTTTTCAAGCTTATCGGCGATCTGCCCTGCGATGGGGGAGAATAAAAAGAAGGGCAGAATAAACAAACCTGCGGCTAGATTGGTTAATAGCGCCGAATCAGCGTGAGCACTGATACCACCAAAAGCGATCAATAATAACAATGCGTTTTTATACAGGTTGTCGTTAAAAGCGCCTAATGCTTGAGTTAAAAAGTAGGGCAAAAAACGACGTTTGCTAAGTAGTGAAAATTGTCCTTGCTGGCTCATGCCGAATTCCTTGTTTAGTTTTTATCTAGGCTATTCCAATCTTCACTCAATATTTCAACCAGTGCCGCGTAGCGCTCTGGGCCTATAGACATAGCAATGTCATTTTCGATACACAGCATGTGCTCTTTAATTTGGGCGCGCATTTGCTGACCATAGTCGGTGAAATTTATGATCTTTTCATTACCCTTATCACTTTCTTCTAGCTTGACCCAATCCAGTTCGATTAAGCGCATCACGGTTTTATGAGCGGCTTGGCGGCTAATATTCAGACTACGGGCTAAAGCAGATATGCTGCTGCTTTGACCATTTAATACGGCTAAGGCGCGAGTTTGAGCTATGGAAAGGCTAACATTCCCCTGTTGCTCTAACGAGTTCAGGAGCTTCTGTTCGTACCATTCGTAGCGATTAAATAGCAGTGATTTTAAATTCTGAGACAAGTCTGGGATATTCATGTTGTCAATTTTAGTTGACAAGGTGTTTGGAGGCAACTATTATCTTGTCATCCAAGGTTGACAATTCAGCTTGAGCTGATTCAAGCACCATCAGTCAACGGATCAAGTTGAGAGTTCAATGAGAAGAATAGAGCGATTCTATTTCCCTTTTTTTATGGCAGGCTTTATGACCTGTATTATGTCATTCACCTTAACCGCAATTCATACGGGTTTTCAGCAGAACTTCCTAGCCTTATGGGGTCATTCCTTTAGCCTCGCGTTTCCCATAGCGTTTTTTTCGGTGATCTTCGTTGCCCCCTTGGTGCATAAGCTTTGTGAATTATTAAAGCGTAAACAAGCAGAGACTATGGGTATGGCTAAAATACACAAAATCTAAGTTTTTATAGCTTGGAGTATGGCGATTCGCAGAGCCTCTACTATATTTAACTTAAATCGCACTCGCTTTATAAGTATTGGGTCAATAGCATCAATCAGGGCATAGATATCAAGGTTGGACATTGAATGACCATTGAATTTACAGAGGTAATGATACCTGTAGGTGAATTAGAGCTAGGCATGCACGTCATCCGCTTAGATCGCCCTTGGTCTGAAACCGACTTTTTGATTCAGGGCTTTATCATTAATGACCCAGATATTATTGATGCTTTAGTCCAGCAGTGTGATTTTGTTTATATTGAAGGTAAGTCAATAGCTGAAAGCGAACACACTAAGGGCTCAATACCTGAACCCAGAGCAGAAAAAAAAGGGTTCTTTTCCCGCCTTAGCTCAGGAGCTAGTTCCGCTCAGAAAAAAGAGTCTCGGCCGCTCATTAAAAAGCCGCAATCAGGTAGGGATGGTCCACCGAAAGGTAACAAGAAAATAAGCTACATCAATAAAATCTCTACCGAGCAAGCATTGCCGTCGGCGAAATTGGCCTATAGTTCGGCGAAAAGAACGGTCGAAAGTATTATGGATGGCATTCGTATTGGTCGAATGATTGATATGAACGAAGCGCGGGAAACGGTTAATAACATAGTTGATGATATTTTAAAAAATAAAGATGCGCTAGCCTGGCTGACCAAAATCAAAAACAAGGATGCTTATACCGCCGAACACTCGTTAAATGTGAGTATTCTTTCCGCTACCTTTGCTAGACACTTAGGGCACGATGAGGTGGATATTAAAAGAATTGCCTTAGGTGGGTTATTACACGATGTCGGAAAGGCCAAAGTCCCGACTGAGATACTCAATAAAGAAGGGCGCTATAACGAAGAAGAGTTTGCCATCATGAAGCAACATCCTTTATTTGGCCGTAATCTTTTAATGTCTATGGCCAAAAAAGATCACTCCACCATTGATGTTGCCCACTGTCATCACGAGCGAGTTGATGGCCAAGGCTACCCTAGAAAACTAGACGCTAGCCAAATTCCTTATTTTGCTAAAATAGTGGCGATAACGGATACCTACGATGCGATCACTAGCAGCCGCTGTTACGATAATGGAAGAGCATCAATGGAAGCGCTGGATATTATTTATAAGTGTAAAGGTAGTCAGTTTGATGCTGAGCTCGCTGTTGAATTTATTAAATGCATCGGTGTTTATCCTCCAGGATCAATAATTGAACTAAAAACTGGGGAAGTCGGCATTGTGATTGAAACCCATGAAAATAATAAACTTAAACCCAGGGTTTTATTAGTACGAGATCGTAATAAGGTAGAAAAGCCACAAAAGATTATTGATTTGAATTTAAATCTAAAAGATAAATCAGGTAATACAATACAAATTGCCCATGAATTAATTAATGGTGCCCACGGAGTGTGGTTGGAAGATTATATTAAACGTGGTCTTTTATTACATAAAACTGCTAAAGCAGACTCTTAACTGGAGATAAGTGATGGCAGTGAGTGACAACTTAGAAAAAAGACAGCTGGTACGATTATTATGTAACGAGGATTTTAGTTCAAGCCGGTTAAATTATGAGGGCACTGTGTTCATCTTGCAGTCGATTAATTTTCATCATCAGGGTATGGGGCTTTTTGACTCAAACCGCTTACCTGACGAAAAACAATGCACAATCAGCTTTTCTTACAAGGATAATGACGAACTCATAGAAATACATGAACTGCCTTGTATTGTTTTACACAGTCACGAAACCGATACGGGCAATCAATATGGCATACAGTTTATAACGGAGACGATGACGCCAGACGTATTCAACAAGCTATTAAGTATAGAGGCGTCTTTATTGGCTCAAGAAGATATCGGCGATCGCTATGGCTTGTATAATTAGCTTCTTAATGAATATCCTCGCATGCATAAGAGTTATGTTAATATCCTTTGATTAAATCTTTCCTTTATTACCCTCCCTTATAAATCGGACACATAATGATTCCTTGGACTCACTTAGGCACAGCCAAAATCCCCAATAACGGCGGTGAATTAGAATTAACTCAGCGCGATAAAGAATTCTCGATTCATTTAAAAGGTGTCCGTGGTGAGTTAATGAATAGCCGTATGCACAGCTCTGAAATAGCTTTATCTGATCTAGGCTGCGCTCATATCAAAAATACCGAAAATGCCAAAGTTGTGGTCGGTGGTATGGGAATGGGGTTTACCTTGGCGGCGGCGCTGAAAGCTACGACCAAAAGCTCTAAAGTGGTCATCGCAGAATTGGTCCCCGATGTTATTGAATGGAACAAAGGCCCGTTAGGTGAGTGTGCAGGCTACCCGATTAACGATGATCGTGTGATTGTTCATCTAGGAGATGTTGCTGAATTATTCAAAGCTAAGCCTAGCCGCGAAATTCAGCCTGAATTTGACGCAATTTTATTAGATGTGGATAACGGCCCAGAAGGCTTTACTCATGGTGATAATAATAATATCTATTCACTGAATAGTTTAATGAATATCCGCCAAACACTTAAACCTAATGGCGTATTAGCGGTTTGGTCTGCGTGGCACGATCCTAAATTTACTACCCAGTTGAAGAAAGCCAAGTTCAAAGTAGAAACTAAAACGGTGAGGGCGCATAACGGTAAAGGCAGCCGTCATACGATTTATCTAGCGCAAAAAATATAGCAAGAATAAGAGTTACTTCTTTCTAAATAATACATCACGACGAAGTTTAAAATAATCACCTTCTTCGTAACGATAAAAACGAAAATAGGTATTCAGGCCAAGATCCACTTCACATGTGGATAAGAGTCTTGTTAACTGAGTTATTCAGAACCTGATTGATCCGCTTTCGTCTTATCCATTTTCGCTTGCAGCTGGTTTGCCGTTTTAATGCGGCAAGCTGCTAGTTGCTGCAAACGCATATTCTTTACGTCTGCTAGTGGATCATTTGTCGCGTATTGAGACTCTGCTTCTGCATTTTCTAATGAGCGGGTATATGCAAGACTATCGTCAGACTGTCCGTTCAGCTGCTCACTACCTTGCTTGTTAGACAGTTTATTAATATTAGTCATAGGAGGTGTCCATTAACAAAAATTAAAGGCTGATATGTAACATAACTTTCATTATAAATACTAATTAATATGATTTCAGGTTTTAAAACATTAGTGGTAGCTTTAATCGCTATAAGAATCCCCCTTGCTCATTGTGTCACCTTAATATTTACGAGATGAATATATTGTCTCTAATTAGGAGACCAAATTTACTGTATTACTACACTTCTTTTAGATAATAAAAAACCGGCATAGGCCGGTTTTTTATTTCAATCACTAGTTCCAACTAAACCACTTTAATAAATTAAAG
>CAXIBC010000098.1:0-10060 GCA_964022115.1 uncultured Oleispira sp.
AAAATAGCCGAGTAAAATACGGGGGTAATAAAAAGGCGCTAAATTTCCTTTAGCGCTTTTACCCCCGTTGATTATTACACCTGACGACGAATCACATAATAAAAGACCCCATCACGTTCTTCGTCGAGCAATAATTGGTGCCCTAAAAAACTGCAAAACTTAACAAAATCACGACGGGTTGATGGATCTGTCGCTTGAATTTCCACCGCTTCACCGATGGCCATATCTGCTATTTGACTATGCAACATCATCACGGGTTCAGGACAAAACAAGCCTTTTGCGTCCATCTGATGTTCAAACTTAATCTCCATACTTTGCTAAACCTTATTCATTAATCTAAAGATGTTATTGATTGCTGCCTAGACGCGCAACATTGGCGCTATTTAAGACTATAAATACCAAGCCTAAGACACACAAACCCGAGGCCAGTGCATAATGCAAGGCATAACCTAAAGCCGCCGCCGAGAAGCCTGCCATACTCGATGCAATTAAGGTCGATAATACCACTAGACACGACTGCAAGGCATAATCAGAACCGGCACTCGCGGGGCGACACCGATCCATCATGACGGTAAACAAAGCGACCGTCGCCATACCACCAGTGATGTGCTCGGCAATGATTAAACTGTAGATCAAGGTCCAATCTAAGGAGGTCAACAAGGCATAAGCGGCAATGGCTAAGGCTTCTAAGCCAAGAAATAATAATAAGGCATACAGTCGCGATAACCGAGTTAATATCAGCCCTCCTAACAAGGCGCCCACTAACCCAGCAACCGTACCCCATAACCCCAACAGCTCGGCAAACTCAGGCAAGGTAACCCCTAAATCGACCAGCTGTGGCCTAATCATCATAGTGCCAAAAGCATCCCCTACTTTATAACTCAGCAATAATAATAACCAAGCCAGGGTACCCGGTGAGCGGAAAAACCCTAACCAATGGTCAAATACCGGTTGTTTATCGGGTTTCACAGCTAGCGGCTGCCACAACCATAATGGCAGCAGCCCTAATATCATCAAAGCGGCTAATGCCCACAAGGTTCCATGCCAGCCGAGCTGCGCAAAAATGGCCAGTAGCAAGCCCCCTCCGACTATCATGCCCAAGCGATAACCCGCCACTTGCACACTGTTGCCTAAGCCGCGCTGATTGGCGGCAATATTTTCTACCGCTAGCGCATCGGTGGCGATGTCTTGGGTCACCACAAACAAGGTTAATACCAGCAAAGCACAGGCTAAGCCGATAGCGGCTTGGTTAATCCATAGCTCAAGAGGAATAGAGGCGATAAAGATGAGCACCATAGCGGCCAACGCATTGGCGCTAATAATCCAGGTTTTGCGTATGTGGCCATCAATGCGGCCTAAGGATACATATTTTAACGGCTGATAGTGATCAAGTAAGGGAGCCCAAAGAAACTTTAAGACCCAAGGTAAAGAAACCAAAGACATCAAACCAATGGCTTCTAAACTCATGCCCTGCTGGCGCAATAATGTGGGTAATGCCTGACTGAAAAAACCGTGGGGTAAACCCTGAGTCAGGTACAGGGTTAATAATACCCACCACTTAATCATAAAACCGCCCATATTTGACCTAATATAAGGCGGTATTAGAACCCGAAATAGAACGAATTTAAAGCTAAACTAATCAGCCATCATCCGTCGTAATCCTTGCACAAATGTCTGCGCCGATTGCCCTCCGGAAATCATATAGGTATCGTTAATAATAAAACTCGGCACTGCGCTCACCCCCAGCTGGCGCCACTGTTCTTGCAAGGCTCGAACATCACCGGCATACACCTGGTCGACTAATACCTGCCTCGCTACCTTAGCATCCAAACCAAGTCCATTAGCGATATCGACCAAGACCTCAAGATCATTGACATCTCGCCCATAACTAAAATAGGCGTTAAATAAAGCCAATTGTAGGTCTAATTGGCGCTCAGACGTTTCCCCAACCCAATGCAATAATTGATGAGCATTAAAGGTATTAACAATGCGCATACCTGTCGTGAAATTAAAATCAAAACCCAAGTCTGCCCCTAAAGCGACAATGCGCTCACGATTAGCCTTACTTTCTTCTGCACTGCTGCCATATTTCTCGCTGATATGCTCACTCAGATCTTGACCTTCTTTAGGCATTTGCGGATTCAATTCAAACGGCTGCCAATGAATCTCTGCAGCTAGTTCATCCTTTAACTCTTCTAATGCTTGCTGTAGCCCAAGGTAGCCAATAACGCACCAAGGGCACATCACATCAGAAATAATATCAATGCGCATTTTAGGTAAATCACTTGCTGCTATCATGGCCAATCCTTCATCTCTCGCTCACTAATATAACTCATAACAGGTATTCTACCAGATAGCCAATAAAGCGGGTCGCTTCTCCACCTGTCACGCAGCGATGATCAAAGGTTAATGAGATCGGCAGTTTGTTGCCTTCGTAGATAGTGCCAATGCCGATAATCGCCACCATAGGGGGCACGACAACAGGGGTTCCATAGCGGCAAGGGTTAGGCATTAGCTTACCCTCTTTTGAGAGTGTTCTAATCGAGCCATAATTGGATAAAATAATACTGGCCCCAGTCATTTCTGAAGGGGGAATATCCCGTTTAATCACCGCCTGTTTAAGCGCTTGCAAACCCAGGGATAATTCTTCTTCATCGCGCTTTTGCACTTGCCGCAATACCGGTACAAATAAACCTTGCTCGGTATCTACGGCAATACCTAGATCGACAAAATCTAATAATCGACGGCTCATATTGTCGCCATCAAACCAGCAATTTAACGCCCCTTCTTTATCACACGCATACGCAATAGCCTTAGCCATAGTGACGGTAATATCCCTCGTACCACTGGCTAATTCAGGGGAAATTATGGCATCGGCGAATAAGGTCACAGGCACCACCTGTTGGTGACTTTTTTCCATCACCTTGGCCATGGTCTTTCTCACTCCGGTTAACTTTTCACTTTGCCCAAGCTGCTCATCTAAACGTGCGGCTTTTTCGACATCATCCGATGATATACGCCCGCCTTCAGCACTGCCGGTAATTTGATCGATATCCACCCCTAAACGCTTAGCCAACCCCCTGACACTTGGCGAAGCTTGTATAGCCTGAGCGTTATGACCTTGAATACCACTACTGGCGCCGCCGCCAGCTGTTTTGACGGCACCAATACTAAACGTATCTGGCGCAGAGTGCTTTTCTTTAGACGGCGCAGTCGCTGCTAAATTGCCCACAATACTGATGCTGTCATTTTCCCCCTGATACTCAACTAAAGGCTCACCTATATGAACAGTATCGCCAATTTCACCAAAGGTATGTTCAATAGTCCCTGTTTGTGGCGACGGTATTTCAACGATGGCTTTCGCCGTTTCAACCGCCAGCATAACCTGATCGGTTTTAACAGCATCCCCCGCTTTGACATGCCATTCGACAATATCAGCTTCAATCAAACCCTCACCTAGATCGGGCAATTTAAAATAGCGCATGGTTCATCCCTCGACTAATAGCGTTAACAGCTGATTGCTAGATTTAGAAGCTGTCTGCTAGCGTCTTACGCACGGCATCGGCAATATCCACTTGAGAAATCATATAGTGCTGTTCATTTCTAAAATAGGGCATCACGGTATCAAAGCCGGTTAAACGCTTCACGGGTGCCTTGCAAAAAGGCATTAAATGCTCCGCCACATAAGCCGCTATTTCTGCCCCGATACCACAGGTTTTCGCCGCTTCATGAACGATCAAGCAGCGACCGGTTTTTTTGATCGAGCTTGCTAGGGTCGCAAAATCTATGGGTTTTACGGTAGCCACATCGATTAACTCAATACTCACTTCGGCGGCTAAGGCATCACTCACCACTAAGCACTCTTGAATGCACGCCCCCCAAGAAATCAACGTCAGCTCATGACCTTCGCGTAAGGTAAAGCAAGTATCCAAAGGCAGCGCCTTACCATCGTCTATCAGTTCGTATTGCTGCGCTCGATATAAGCGTTTAGGCTCCAGAAAAATGACCGGATCTGGGTTATTAATCGCCGCCAGCAGCAAACCATAAGCTCGGGCTGGGGACGAAGGAATCACTACTCTTAAACCCGGTATATGGGCAAACATAGCCTCGGTACTTTCGCTATGGTGCTCGGGAGCGTGAATGCCACCACCAAAAGGGGCCCGTAAAACCATAGGGCAAGATAAGCGCCCACGGGTACGATTACGCATACGCGCCGCGTGACAGACCATGTGCTCAACCGTGGCGTAGATAAACCCCATAAACTGAATCTCGGCGATGGGTTTTAAACCCGCTACCGCCATGCCGATCGCGGCCCCGGCTATGGTTGTTTCCGCTAAAGGGGTATCCATGACCCGAGAAAAACCAAAGGCTTTTTGCAGACCGTCGGTGGCGCGAAATACCCCTCCGTTTTTACCGATATCCTCACCTAACATGACCACAGTGTCGTCACTGAGTAGCGCCCGATTTAAGGCAAGATTAACCGCTTCAACTAGGGTGACATTATGGCTCTGGTTGAGTTTACTTAACTCATTATCCTGTTTCATAACACCCCTCCATCACGATTGCGCAAGTACTTTTCCCCGCAAGCGACAACCTGATCGTCCATGCTGGCTGGCCAGGTTTCGTAGAGATGATCAAACATGGCTTCGGGTTGCTCAGCGGCTATCTGCTGATAAGCTTGCACCGCTTGGGCTAGTTGAGTCTGCAGTTCGTCTTGCATATAACCTTCGGCTTTTTTATCCCAAAAACCTTGCTGATGGATAAACTTTTGCAAGCGTTTAATCGGTTCGTTTTTCCACGCATTATCAACTTCTTCTTGATCGCGGTAACGGCTAGCATCATCGGCGGTAGTATGATCACCTAGACGATAGCTGATCGCTTCCACGACCATCGGACCTTTACCTTTGCGAGCGCGCTGTAAGGCTTCGGCTAATACCTCGTACAGTGCAATGAAATCATTACCATCAACCTGCATATTTGGAATCGCAGCGGCATTAGCTTTTTGCGCTAACGACGGTGCCCCCGATTGAATGTGACGGGGGACTGAAATCGCCCACTGGTTATTATTAATCACAAAGACCACGGGCAAATGCCAACTGCCCGCTAAGTTTAAGGCTTCTAAAAAGTCCCCTTTAGATGATGCCCCATCCCCTAAAGTACACAATACAGCTTGCTTCTTTTGCTGAATTTTAAACGCACTCGCAATGCCGACCGCATGGCTAGCCTGAGTTGCTATCGGCACACAGACTGGCATATCAAGTTGGCTTCTATCCTTTGGGCCATAGGCACTACCTCGCTCATCCCCACCCCAATATAGCAATAAGTGCTCCATCAATTGCCCACGCACTAAAAAGCTGCCGTGGTCCCGATAATAGGGTACAAAGCAGTCATGGTCTGCGAGTGCCATACCACAAGCAACCGAGATGGCTTCTTGGCCCAAACTAGAAGGATAAGTACCGATAATACCCGTGCGTTGCAAGGCAACGGCCTTTTGATCAAAAGCCCGAGTCAAGCTCATCCAGCGATAAGCACTGACCAATAATGCTTCATCTGCTGCACACTCAGGTAGTTCCTTTGCTAGCTTACCTTGTCCTAATACCTCACCCTCGGCAGATAAGTATTGCAAGGGGCCAACCAAATCATGCCGCATCATATACCGCTCCTTTATTTTGACGACTAGGCTTGCCACTTTGTAATCGCTGCAAAGCGAGCGCATTGGCAACCGCATTAATATTCGAATCTTGTATTTGGGCGAGCTGAAATATTTCGTTTAAGGTGTCATAGATGCCTTCGATTTTTTCTTTTATCTGGCTATCGAGTAATACCTTATCGTCACCTGCGGCATATTGCATAGCGGCAAAAATAAGCCCACCGGCATTAATAATATAATCGGGTGCATAAAGAATGCCGCGCTGTGCTAACTGCTCTGCAATACCATCATGAGCCAGTTGATTATTGGCGCTGCCAGCGACAATTTTACACGCTAGTTGCATCACGTTATCGGCGTGAATAACCCCACCTAATGCACAAGGCACTAAGACATCACAAGGTTGTATTAAGATGCTTTGCACATCGACTATGGTCATACCCAGTGCTTGCCCCTGCCAGCATTTTTCCTCATCTGGGTCCGCAGCGATCACCTGGCCACCTTGTCTTAATAATTCTTTAGCCACTCGCCACCCGACGTGACCTAAGCCTTGAATTGCGAAGGTTTTGCCATCAATCACATTCTCTGAATGGCACAAACCAAGATTGAAATCTAAGGCCGCCCGGATGCCGGCCATCACCCCTTGAGCGGTTGATTGTGCCGGATCACCGATATTACTGGCGCTCGCGACATGGCGGGTTTGACGGGCAATAATGTCCATATCGTTAACTTGCGTACCGACGTCCATCGCCGTGATATATTGGCCATTTAACGATTCAACGCAGCGGCCAAACCAAGTAAATAAGTGCTCTCTATTGATATCTTCTAGAGCAATTCCTTTGGGTAAGAGGATTACCGCCTTGCCACCCCCTTGGGCCATATTGGCTAACGCCGCTTTATAGCTCATGCCTTGCGCCAAACGCATAGCATCATCAAAGGCGGATTGTTCATGATCGTAGTGCAGACATCGACAGCCCCCTAATGCAGGCCCTAGACGGGTATTATGCAGCGCTATGATGGCGCGATATTCATGACGTTCAGGGCTAACGGTTTGAAAACAATGCAGCGCCTTCATTTGCATAGATTGCATACGTTTGAACATGAGATAGCTCCTCTGGCTTGTGGCCTCTGGCTCAGAAGGTTGGCTTGTGGCTACCTTCTGCTCATTAATTCTTTATTACTTATATGAAGTCTAAACCGTAATGTTGAAATGTGGGGATGAGATTCACCTAGTTTTTATTCGATATAAAACTATACAAACCTGATTAAAAAATGAATAACTATAAGGGCACCGAGCACCAGCCTACCTTTCACCGATCAGCCTATAATTTAGAACCCGTATTAACCCTTCGCCCTTGAGTTAGGAGTCGCTGATGACTAGGTCGCGCAGCAATCAATACTCCCTGCAGCAATTTCTCAACGAGTGTGAAAGCGTCCACTGCGCTGACGAGATTGCTCTCAGTAATAAACTCTACGCTCAATTCCCACCAATCCCCCAAGCCAATAAAATATTATTGACCGAGATATATCAGCAAATCGAATCTGAGCACGATTGGTTTTTCGATATCCTGCAACAGTACCGCCTCAATAGTAAAGAAGGCATGCTATTGATGAGTTTAGCCGAGGCGTTAATCCGCATTCCCGACTCACAAGGCTGTAAAGCGCTGTTTTATGATCGCCTGCACCGTGGGCAGTGGCTGCAAGATGATAACCCCCACTCGTTATTAGCCAAAGCCTTGCAGTGGTTAGGCAATCACGCGCCAATTGATCCGGCCATTCATACCAGTTTATTTAATAAAATCACGCAACTGGGTGCCATTGAGATTTGTTCATTATTTATCGAGCAAATGAGCCAGCGTTTTGTCTTCGCAGAAACCTTAGACGATGCATTAATACGCAGCCGAAAACTTGAGAACCATGAAGCCTGCTCTTTTGATATGCTCGGGGAAGCCGCACTCACTTACCAAGAAGCAAAGCAGTATTTTCAGCAGTATCATAGTGCAATAGAAAAAGTGAGTGAATATAACCTATGCCTAAAAGATACGCCCCATGAAGTCTCCATCAAGCTCAGTGCTTTACACCCTAGGTATCAAGCGGAAAAGTATGCCAGCTTAGAAACAGAGCTATTACCCAAGTTAATCACCTTATGCCAGTTCGCCGAACAGAAAAACGTTAAGCTTACCCTAGATGCCGAAGAACAATACCGATTAGAGTTATCGATTAAAATTATCCAACAATTATTCAATCACGGCATCAAAGACATTGGCCTTGCTGTGCAGTCCTACGGCAAGCGTGCGCTCACGGTTATTGAAGAATTAAAGCGTTTATCTATACATTACCAAGCGGAAATTCGCGTCCGCTTAGTCAAAGGCGCTTATTGGGATTATGAAATAAAATCGGCACAGCAACTGGGATTAAAGGACTACCCAGTATGGAGTCAAAAACAATTAACCGACGATTGTTATTTGCTGTGTGCGAGCGCTTTATTAGCCCCAGGAGAGCATCGCTTAATCGCTCAATTTGCCAGTCACAATCCAGAAACCTTATTACAATTAGAAAAATTAATAGCACAAAATAACCATGCTCTTGATGCTCATACTCGTACGAATTCGCAGACAGACCGCCCACAGCGTTTAATTTTGCAACGCCTCCATGGCATGGGGGAAGTACAGCATGCTTATATGGCCGAGCATTTTTCGAGCCAAAGCCGAGTCTATTGCCCCATAGGTTCTTATCAGCGTTTATTACCGTATTTGGTTAGACGCTTGATCGAAAATGGGGCTAATAGCTCGTTTCTCTACCCCCACAGAAATGGCTCTCAAGTGCTCAGTAGCAAACCCATACTAGCGGCTAAGAAGATACCTAAACCACTGAACATTCTTGATTACCAAAATTCATTAGCCGATGATATTCGCCTTGATTATCATTTTGAGCCTTTATATCAGGCCGTCAAGCAGCCACTTCCACCCTGCAAGGTCCCACTACAAACTCAGGCCGACCTCTACGCAGCCGCGCAAACGGCCTTGGTAGGTTTGCATACCTTGCCAAGTTACTCAGATAGAATAGAAAGCCTGAGTTTATGGGCAAAAAAGATTGAAGAAAATAAACAATTCTTAATCGCCGAGCTGATTCAGCAAGCCGGAAAAAGTTATCAAGATGCGATCGATGAAATTCGTGAAGCCTGTGATTTTTGCCGCTATTACGCTCACCAAGCCAAACAATTATTCTCTCAAACAGGTCAACGCCCAAGCATTACGGGTGAATTAAATCAGCTCAGTTATAAAGGCAAAGGCATTGCGGTCTGTATCAGTCCATGGAATTTTCCGTTGGCTATTTTCGTTGGTCAGATTGCCGCAGCTTGGGTAACCGGTAATAGCGTCATCGCCAAACCCGCTCAGCAAACCTTAGCCATTGCCGCCCATGCGGTTGAGCTGGCTCATCAAAGTGGCATAGATTCAGATCAACTGCAGCTGGTTCACTGCAATGGCCGCGACTTATTACCTGCGCTATTAGAACAAAACGCCGTGCAACTTGTGTGCTTTACCGGCGCAAGCACCAGCGCCAAGCAGATTCAACAAACCTTAGCCCAATACGATGGCCCGATTATTCCTTTTATTGCGGAAACCGGTGGCCAAAATGTGTTAATCGCCGATAGCAGTGCTTTAATTGAACAGCTCATTCCAGACGTAGTGCAATCGGCATTTTATAGTGCTGGGCAACGTTGTTCGGCGCTCAGGGTCGCCTATATTCAAGAAGAGATATTTAACCTATTTTGCACCACGTTAAAAGGACACATGGAAACCTTAGTCGTAGCGGACCCTAGTGAACGTGAAACTGATATCGGTCCGATTATCGATTTGGCCGCCCTCGATAAGCTTCATAACCACCAGCAATGGTTAGATAAACATGGGCGTAAAATAGCTCAATGCACACTCGCTGAAGCGGCTATAAACCATCCTCAAGATTCGAGTTTAAGACAACGTTTATTCCCCCCTTGCGCTTATCAAATTGACTCTTTAGAGCAGATTAAAGAAGAGGTATTTGGTCCAATATTACATGTCATTGCCTACCGTAAAAATGAAGTCCAACAGCTGCTAGCCGACATTAATCATTCTGGCTACGGTCTCACTATGGGTCTACACAGTCGCAACCAAGATTGGATCGATAATATTATTAGCCAAGTTAATATCGGTAATATTTATATTAATCGCAACATGATAGGGGCTAAGGTCAGTAGTCAGCCTTTTGGTGGCCACGGACTTTCTGGCACCGGCCCCAAAGCGGGTGGACCAAATTATTTAACCGCCATGGTGGACGAATATACGGTGACAACCAATATAACCGCTTGGGGAGGCAACCCCGAGTTATTATAATCACTAAAAGCTTAGGCCTATTTAAGCAACCGCAATGACT
>CAXIBC010000099.1:0-9745 GCA_964022115.1 uncultured Oleispira sp.
TAACTAGCCGTGGCTTCAAAGAAGCTGAGTGTACTGATTTGGCTAACTGGATCTGTGACGTTCTTGCAGCACTAGAAGATGGTACATCTGATGCGGTTGAAGCGGCTGTTAAAGCGAAAGTTGTTGCTCTGTGTGAGACCTTGCCTGTTTATAAATAAGTTATAAATAAGGCGGTTTAGCAAAACAACAAAGCCCAGCACTTGCTGGGCTTTTTTTGTTCTGCATAACGCCATTATCTCAACTAAACTTCTTGCTAATACTCATTATAATTTATGCAGGAAGCTCAGATGCTCTCATTAAAACCCCTCTTGCTAATCCCTCTGCTTTTTTCAATTTTGTTTTCCAGTGCCTGTAAACAAACCAGTTCTAGCTCTGCAGACCCAGAAAAAGAACAAGAAAAAGACCAACAGCAACTCGCAGAAGAGGTTGAGCGTATCAGCCTAACGGGACTCGCTATTAAAGGGCTAGTGCGTAGCGCGGCGATTAACATCTTTGCTTTAGAAGATAATGGCCAGTTTTCTACTACCCCTATCGGTATGGGTGCGTCGGATAACGAAGGGGAATATCAAGTTCGATTAGCGCTAGGTATTGATGAATATAGTGGCCCAGTAAAGGTGGTTTTAAGCTATCTAGAAGGGGCAACTATTCAATGCGATGACCCTTTAGGCTGTGGTAATAACGTGGCCGCTGGTGACTTTTACCCCTTACCCACAGACTTCACCCTAGTGGCTATTGCCGAATTAAACTCTGGCATTTTATCCAGCGCTGGGGATAAGGTAATCAATCTCACTGCGTTAACGACTCTAGCCTCAGGCTTTATTGAAAGCGATACCGTCACCGCGGCAAAAATTAAACAAGGCAATAATCAGGTGCGAGCCGTTTTATCCCTGCCCAATGAAATAGATTTAACCACTACCCGTGCCAGAAATATCGTCAATAGCGCATCTACGGGCAATGATTTTTATGGCGCGGTGAACGCAGCGTTCCAGCGTATTGCTAATACTTCAGGACAGAGCTTAGGCACGATTCTAGCCAACTATAGCCAAGCCTTTCGAAGTGGTCAGATTGTGTATAGGTCTAACGCCAATGCCAATACTTTTAAAACACTGATCGATGCCACCATAGACCTAGGCCACTTAGAAGGTGAGGATTTAGCCAAAGCACAGCAAATTAAAGCGACCGTCGATACTCAGCCAGAAGATAGCGAAACCCAAGTTATGCCTCCCGATATTAGCCTAGGTGAAAACTTTAATACACAAACATCAACCAGTATCACCTTGACCGCTACAACCCTATCTGGAACACCTAGCCTTTATAGCTGGGAAGTAATTAGTGGTGAGAAGGTTTTTTCTAATATCGACAATAGTCCCGATAATAGCATCACCTTTACTAGCCCGAGTATTGCCTCTGAAATCAGCATTCGGGTCATTGCCCAAGACGATGCAGGGACTAGTGATAATGACATCATAACCATCACAGTGAAGGAACCCATCAATGCGGATACCAGCCTAGCGGGTAACTATCATGGCATGCTGAACCAGCAAGGCCTTGATGTGGGGGTCAATAACGGTAATTGGCGCGAATTATTCGCCGACTCAGAGTTCTCCGCACAGCAAAACTGGAGCTTGTCTGCTAATAGCAATGGCACAGGCCAAGTCTCATTATCCAGCGGCACGAGTCAGCGTAAGACCTTTCGAGCTGGGTTAGAAATTGCCAATATGATTTCTAATTTCCAGGCCGAATTACAATCCGATAATGAGCCAGGAGGTAACTTTCCTTTTACCCAAGCGGCTTCGGGCAGCTTGATTATTAAATTACCTGCGGAAGAGTTTATTGAAGAGCAAGATCAGCGCGCCTTCGTCAGTGCCAAGCGCAACTTTGAGATGATTAAATTTGCTAAAGACAGTTACATTGGCAGAAACATAGAAAAAGAATCTGAGTATGGGGTGGTTAATAATGAAATTCAGTTTAATGATTTACTCAGCCAAAGGTTCTCTATGACCAACCTAGTCTTCGCTAAAAAAAGTGATATTAGTGATTTCTCTAGCTTAGTCGGTAATCAATTTATTGGCATGGAACATAATATAAATATTAAGCAAGATGCCATGAGCTTCGAGATCGTACGCTTTGATTTAACCTTTGATGATGCCCAAGGAAACTTCACCTTAAGTAATGAAGATGGTATTCAACTTGCAGGACTGCCTAATGGCGGCAATACGGTCGCTAATAACAATAGCGCTATGACAATTAATACGATGACTAACCCGAGTGAAAGCCTAAGCTTTAATAGTATATCTCAAGGGTTAATCACCTTCTCGGATAACGAAGGGTTGTTTCAATTGGCCATCAATCCAAATAAAGATGCCCTAGTAGGAATCTTTAACGACTGGGGCAATACCGATGCCACAACGGATTTTGCCAGTAATGCCATTGACTATCGAGAAGCCGGGATTGCCGTCTATTTTAAGCGCCCCACTGCCGCTATTGATTTGGACGGTAAGGTCTTTGTCGCGCAAAGCCAAGGGCATTATTACGCCATACCACAAGTACCACAAGGTGCAGAAGAGCTCCCTGGGCAACTGTTCTTTAATCGTGGTAATGGCACTATCAGCTTTAGTGGCAGTACGGCTACTTTTAAATTCACCGTACGTGATTTTGTCCACCGCTATCCCAATAATGATTTAAGCCAAAGCGCTCAGGTACTCGCAAGTACTCAAACCTCCAGTATCACCTTTGATTTACCCGCGCCTTTATCCACAGGCCCTGATGGTTGT
Source organism: uncultured Oleispira sp. (assembly GCA_964022115.1). Taxonomy (GTDB): domain Bacteria; phylum Pseudomonadota; class Gammaproteobacteria; order Pseudomonadales; family Oceanobacteraceae; genus Oleispira. The sequence continues at coordinate 2,775 of CAXIBC010000099.1, forward strand.
TTTAGCTTTCCAAGCAACCCTAATACCCTATTCTGCACAAATGGTAATAGCATGATCATGCGCGAACATGGCGAGAATAATGGCAACAATGCTCTAGATAAATTTTTAACCTTATATACTGGGGCTCTTTTGCCATAACAGGCTTAGCTATCCCTAATAAAGGTCGCTATTGAGTCGGTGATTCACTGGCTAAATGGCGACGAATGCAGTAGAATCGCGCGACTTTTACACTTAAAAGCGCGCTCTTTACTATGCATTGTCCATTCTGCTGTGAACACGATACCAAAGTTATCGATTCCCGCCTTGTCGCTGACGGCCAGCAAACCCGCCGTCGCCGCGAATGTCAGGCCTGTGGTGAACGTTTCACGACCTTTGAAACCGCTGAACTGGTAATGCCTAGAATCGTCAAACAAGACGGTACCCGTGAGCCTTTTAATGAAGACAAGCTTATTGCCGGTATTCACCGTGCACTCGAAAAACGACCTGTCAGTATCGATAAGGTTGAACAATCTGTAAATCAAATTACTCATAAGTTACGCACCCTAGGTGAACGCGAAGTTAAAAGCCTAGTGATTGGTGAATTCGTAATGGATGAGCTTAGACTATTAGATAAAGTCGCTTACGTGCGCTTCGCTTCTGTATATCGTAGCTTTCAGGATGTGGATGAGTTCCGCCAGGAAATTGAACGCATCTCTGCTCAGGTAAAGCAAGATGACTAAGCGCGACCAAGAATTCATGGCATTAGCGCTGCAGCTGGCCAAAAAAGGCCTCTATACCACCAGTCCGAATCCAAGAGTCGGCTGTGTACTGGTAAAAGATAATGAAATTATCGGCCAAGGCTTTCATCTAAAAGCGGGCCAAGGCCATGCCGAAGTAAATGCCCTTGCCGATGCTAAGCAACGTGGTCATCAGACCAAAGGCGCTACCGCGTATGTAACGCTAGAACCTTGCAGCCATTTTGGCCGCACAGCGCCTTGCGCTCAAGCTTTGATACACGCTCAGGTAAGCCGAGTCGTTGGCGCCATGACCGACCCGAACCCAGAAGTCGCGGGTAATGGTTTTAATATGTTACGCGCCGCCGGTATTGAAGTTGTGGATAATTGTTTAGCGAGTGAAGCGGCCAAATTAAATCCAGGTTTTATTAAACGCATGCGCTTAGCAGCCAATGATCAAGCAGCCGCTTTGCCTTATGTTCGCTTAAAGATGGCGACTAGCTTAGATGGCCGTACGGCGATGCAAAGTGGCGAAAGCCAGTGGATTACAGGCCCAGAAGCTCGGGCTGAAGTACAAAGAATTCGTGCCCAAAGCTGTGCCATTATTTGTGGCGCAGATACAGTATTGATTGACGACCCCGCGATGAACGTGCGCATTAAAACAGAGACAAGCGAAGGTGTACTGGTAGACAGTCGCCAACCTCTGCGGGTCATCATAGATAGCCAGCATAGGGTAAAAGCGAGCGCAAATATCTTTACCCATGAGGGTAAAGTGATGATCGTTAGCCCGACTAAAGCCGAGCCTGCGATTGTTAGTGACTTATGTGAAGTCAGTTACTTACAGACTCAAGCCCGTTCGAATAGTGCTAACCCGCATATTGATCTGACGGAGTTATTACAAGCCTTAGCCAGCCAAGGCATCAATGAAGTTTTGGTAGAAACAGGGGCTAAGCTCGCTGGAGCTTTTATTGCCCAAGGTTTAGTCGACGAGTTGATTTTATTCACTGCGCCGACATTATTAGGCAGTGACGCACGCCCTGCGTTTACCCTGCCATTTGCCAATATGGATCAGCAAATTCGCTGGGCATGGCAAGATGTGCGAATGGTTGGAAATGACCTAAAGTTAGTATTAAAGAGCCAAGTTTCGGCTTAACAAGAAAGTATTAAAGAGACAGTATTAATGTTCACAGGAATTATTGAAGCGGTAGGTCAGGTCGTTGCATGCCAAAGCAAGCAAGGTGATATCCGCTTACGCATTAATACCGGCAAGCTGGATCTTAGTGATGTAAAGCTCGGGGATAGCATAGCGACTAACGGTGTCTGTTTAACTGTGGTTGAATTACCCGGTGATGGCTTTTGGGCTGATGTTTCGCAAGAATCCATCACTCATACCAACATTATGGATTGGAAAAGCGGCAAGTCGGTTAATCTAGAACAAGCGCTCACGTTAGCGACACGCTTGGGTGGCCACATGGTCACCGGCCATGTGGATGGCTTAGGTACCATTCTGAGCCGCTCTGAAGATGCGCGCTCGGTGCGATTTAAAATTAAAGCACCGGCCGAGTTATCTAAGTACATTGCTGCAAAAGGCTCTATTACTGTCGATGGTGTGAGCCTAACAGTGAATGCGATTGAAGATGCTGGCCCCTCTTCTAGTAGCAAGGGCGTGACGATTTTTGATTTGAATATCGTCCCTCATACAGTGCAAGAAACGGTAATTAAAGACTACCAAGTAGGACACAGTGTTCACCTAGAAGTGGATGTCATTGCACGCTATTTAGAGCGTATGATGCAGCAAACAAACGACCAACCAAAATCCGGTATTAGCCAAGCGTTTCTGGCTCAAAACGGTTTTTGGAAATAACTAATCTGGTTAAAATCAGGTACAGATAGAGCAAGATTTAGGAATACATGGTAATGGCTTTAAATAAGATCGAAGAAATCATTGATGATATGCGTCGCGGTAAAATGGTTATCCTGATGGATGACGAAGACCGTGAAAATGAAGGCGATATCATTGTTGCTGCAGAAAAAGTGACTCCAGATATCATTAACTTTATGGCGACCGAAGCTCGTGGTCTTATCTGCTTAACCTTAACCGGTGAGCGCTGCGACTTTTTAGGTTTACCTGCCATGGTTGCTGGTAACGGTGCTAAGTTTGCAACCCCTTTCACGGTATCAATTGAAGCCGCTGAAGGTGTGACTACGGGTATTTCTGCTGCCGATCGTGCGAAGACGATTCGTGTTGCTGTCGATAGTAATTCGAAAGCCGAAGACATTGTTCAGCCAGGCCACATCTTTCCGTTACGCGCTCGCCCAGGTGGCGTTTTGAGCCGTGCAGGTCATACCGAAGCAGGCTGTGATTTAGCGCGTCTAGCGGGCCTAACCCCTTCTTCAGCGATTGTTGAAATCATGAATGCCGATGGCACTATGGCACGTCGCCCTGATTTAGAAATCTTCGCTGAGAAACACGATATCAAGATCGGTACTATTGCTGATTTGATTCACTATCGCATGGCGAATGAAAAGACCATCGACGAAGTCGCTGGGGAAACCATCAATACTGCATTTGGTGAGTTTCAGCTGCATAAGTTTGTTGATACGATTCAAGGGGAAACCCATATCGCGTTGACTAAAGGCAAGATCAAAGCGAATGAGCCGTGCCTTGTACGTGTACAAACGGGCGATTTCTTGCGTGATATCTTGGGTGCGGTTAAACCAGAAGCTCAGTCTTGGTCGAGCCAAGCGGCCTTGAAAAAAATTGCCGATGAAGGCACAGGCGCATTGGTTATCTTATCCGCTGGTCAGCCTGAAGATGTAGCTTCTAACCTAGATGTTTACCTAGGAAATGCTAAGCCAGCTAAGAGCCCAAATGTTGATAGCTCTGGGGCTTTCTTAACCATCGGTACTGGCTCGCAGATTTTGCGTGAGCTAGGCGTACAAAAAATGCGTTTATTGAGTTCGCCGGTTAAGTATGCAGGTATTTCAGGGTTTGATTTGGAAGTAGTTGAGTATATTCCGTTTGAGGGATAGAGCTGCACGGCGTTGTGCATACAATAGATTTTAGAAATTAGATTAAACAGAAGAGTAAAGAAAATGACTGTAGAAATTATTGAAGGCGACTTAACCCCTAACGATGGTAAGTATGCAATTGTTGTTGGCCGTTGGAATGCATTTGTTGTTGAAAGCTTGTTAGAAGGCGCGGTTGATTCTTTGACTCGTCACGGCGTTGATGCCGAGAACATTACTGTTGTTCGCTGCCCTGGGGCGATGGAAATTCCATTGATCACTCAGAAAGTTGCACAAAGCGGTAAATACGATGCGATCATCACTCTAGGTGCAGTAATCCGCGGTGGTACTCCACACTTCGAATATGTATCTAGCGAATGTACTAAAGGTCTTGGCCAGGTAGCGATGCAGTTTGGTATTCCTGTTTCTTTTGGGGTATTAACTGTTGATTCAATCGAACAAGCTATCGAACGTTCTGGCACCAAAGCTGGAAACAAAGGTGAAGAAGCTGCAATGTCTGCTTTCGAAATGGTTAACCTAATTAAAGCATTAGAGGCATAAGTTATGTCTCGACCTACAGGCACTCAAAAAGCTAGCCCAGCGGCTCGTCGCAAAGCGCGTAGCTTTGCCTTGCAAGCCATTTACCAATGGCACATGGCGGGCGCAGATTTAGCTAAGATTGAAGCTGAATTCCGCGCAGATAACGACATGAGCAAAGTGGATTTAGAATATTTCCACGAAATTCTGCATGGAGTGCCCCGTGAGCTATCAGCGTTAGATAAAATTATCGAGCCTTTATTGGATCGTAATGCTGAAGAGTTAACCCCAGTTGAACTTTCTATTCTTCGCTTAGCGACCTATGAAATGGCTCATCGCATCGATGTGCCTTACAAGGTTGTAATCAACGAAGCGGTAGAATTAGCTAAGTCTTATGGTGCTACTGATGGCCATAAATACGTTAACGGCGTAGTGGATAAAATTGCTCAGCAGGTGCGTACGGTTGAAGTAAAACAACCCAATGCTAATGCTAACCCTAAAAATGTGAGCAAGAAAACAACTAAGCCTGTATTTAAAGTACCTTCGGCAAAAATCAAATCCAAAGGTGGTAAGACCAACGAAAGTAAAAATACACTTTCGATTAAAAAGTCTTAATTCTTTTTATCGCTAATATTAGGTAGACGATCGTGTTAACAGAGTTTGAATTAATTAAACACTGTTTTAATTGGCCGCAACATAATCACGATATTATTTGTGCGGTCGGTGACGACGCCTCCATTGTGCAAGTGCCTAGTGGTTTTGAACTGGTGCAGAGTATCGATACTCAAGTTGCCGATGTTCATTTCCCTGCTAGCGCACCCGCACAATTAATCGCACAACGCGCCTTGCGCTGTGCTATTAGCGACTTGGCCGCCATGGGCGCCAAACCTCAGGCTTTCCATCTTGCCTTAAGCTTACCCAAAAATACTGCTCAAACTTGGTTAGAATCTTTTAGCTCGGGCTTACAGGCTTGTGCGTCTGAATATGACATCAGCCTTATCGGTGGTGATACCACCGCAAGCCCTGTTATCGTTATTACCCTGCAAGTGCAAGGATTAGTCCCTTGCGGTAAAGCGCTTACCCGTGAGCAAGCTCAAATCGGTGATGATATTTGGTTAACCGGAGAAGTCGGCAATTCCGCCGCCGCCCTCGCAGGAATTTTGGCACAGCCAGAAAGGATGGTAGAGAAAACTTCAAGTTTTAAAATGGGCTTAGATTCCGATTTAGCCTCTGCCTATTATTATCCACAAGCCCAAATCAGTTTAGGGCAGCAGCTTATAGGCTTAGCCAATAGCGCTATGGATATTTCAGATGGCCTTTTACAAGACGCGAGTCACATCGCTAGAGCATCGAACTGTTGCTTACACTTTAGTACCGCTAAAATCCCCATTAGCGAGCTTGCAATCAGTCAGTTTGGCCAAGCCCAGGCATTACAATTTGCGTTAACGGGTGGTGATGACTATCAGTTATTATTTACCGCCCCCCCCCAGGCTCAGCAACAGTTAATCAGCCTTGGTTGTTTTCCTGTAGGGCAAGTTGAGCAGATCAGTCTAGAAAGTCATACAGACTCGCCAATAGAATGGGTATTATTAGACGGTCAATCCGTCCACAATAAAGTTATGGGCTATCAGCATTTTTAATTGCCCTTTTAAATCGCCAATAAAAAAGAATAGAGAGGAAATCAATCATGTCTAAATTAGAACAAAACGATGCCTTAGAAGCCGCTGTCTTTCGTCGCTTATTAGCCCACCTAGACGAGCGCAAAGATGCCCAGAATATCGATCTAATGAACCTAGCAGGGTTCTGCCGCAACTGTTTATCCAAATGGTATAAAGCCGCTGCAGAAGAGAAAGGCTTAGAAGTAGAATACGAAGATGCCAGAGAACTCGTTTATGGTATGCCCTATTCCGAATGGAAAGAAAAGCATCAACAAAAAGCGACGCCAGAACAATTAGCTCAGTTTAATCAAGACCAAGCTAATAAAGAGAATAAATAGTGAGCAATTTAAACAGCCAAAAACCTGCGATACAAAAAGGGCTTTACCGACATTACAAAGGGGCCGAATATCAGGTCATTGATGTCGCACGCCATAGCGAAACTGAAGAGTGGTTTGTCGTTTACGAAACCCGTTATGCCGACGAAGCGCCTTCAACCTGGGTTCGTCCTGCAGATATGTTTGCCGAAACGGTAGAAATTGGTGGCGAAGTGATCGCTCGTTTTCAATTTATCAGTGAATAAAATATAAACTTTCATAAAGGACTATGAGATAAATATGAATATGAGTTTTATGGGGTATTCCATTTTCAGAATTGGTTGTATTAGCGCGCTATTGGTCTGTACGTTTATTTCAAATACTAGCTTTGCGAGAGGCTCGCATGCATTTTGGATTTCCAAAACGCATACCAACCTGAATAAGATTGAAAACTACAGCGCTACCATGGAGCTCTCTACATCGACTAATTCCACACCAGTTATTAGTCAAGTAAAATTTAAAAAGCCTTATGATTTTCAACTAATTATTTCCAGCCCTGATGATTTAAAAGGCCTTGAGACGAGCTTCAACAATCGCTCAATTTTAATGCATAATCCAATAAACCAAAGCGTATTAAAAATTGATGGTTTAAAGTCGCCCACCAAAGAAAGTAAGCTTGAGCAAGTAAAAAGCATTTATTGGTATAACCAAGAGCATTACGAACAAGTCTTTACTCCCTC
>CAXIBC010000100.1:0-9728 GCA_964022115.1 uncultured Oleispira sp.
GGCATTTGAACAGCAGGCATTTGAACAGCAGGCATTTGAGCCGCAAGTCAGCAAGTACACTGGGCCTAGATATCGCCCTCGCTTGCCGGCGCTGCAAAAAGAATTGCAGCAGTTACAGTTTAATCAGCAAGCACAGGATCGAGTAGAGCCGAGCCTAGGCCTTTATAAAATAGAATCGTTAGCGGCTTACTTGGGGGCTCGCTATGTCTTAGATGGCAGCTGCCATGGGGCGAAATGGCTATTACCGCGTTTACAGCAAGGGTTAAATTCTGCACTGAGTGAGTGGGACTATTGGCAATTGCTAGCCAGCATTCACCCTGACTGGGCTTCAATATGTCGAGCCATCGATGTTTATGATAATGCCTCGCGCGCGCAAGACGTTTTGATGACGACAGCCCAAGGGACGTTTCGATTATTTATTCAGCAGCTTCAACAGCTGAGTGAGGTCGCATGAATAAAGGCCCTTTTGGCAACTGCAAGCAAGCCGCTTTACATCAAATTCAGCAGATTCAAAGCTATGGTGGCTTGATCGCGATCGATAAGCGTAGCCATATCATTATTGGGGTCAGTAGTAATATCGAATACTTTATCGGTAAAGATCCTCAGCAGTTACAAGGGCAGCCTTGGACATCGGTATTAACGCCGAATATGGTGAACTCTATGTTCCTACCTGAGGAGCGAGATACCAGCATTGCTCAGGTCATGCAGGCGCAACTCAACGGCCAATTGCTGGAAGTATCGAACCACTGCGTCGAACATTATTGCCTAGTAGAAATGGAGCTCGCTAGCAGCGCCAGTCATGTCAACTCATTCAGCCTAAAAACAGATTTTCTGAAGCGCTTAAGCCAAACCGCAGGGGTATTAGCCAGCGCGAAACTGGTTATGAATGAAATTGCTAATTACATCGATTTTGATCGTGTCATGCTTTATCGTTTTTTACCCGACTGGCATGGGGAGGTGGTAGCAGAGAGAAATAAACCCGGTATTGAAGGCTTTTTAGGTTTGCACTTTCCAGAAAGTGATATTCCTGCCAATGCGCGACGACTATTTACCCTCAATTTACAGCGCTTAATTGCCGATGTGAATAGCCCTGCGGTAGCCGTTGAGCTTTTTTCTCCAGAGGCTAGCCTAGATTTGACTTGGGCGCAGTTGCGGGCGGTTCATCCGGTTCATATTCAGTATTTAAAAAATATGGGGGTAGAAGCCTCATTCAGCCTTTCCATAGTATGCGGAGGCAAGTTATGGGGGATGATCGCTTGCCACCACCTTGAACCTAAAATGCTCAACCTCAGCCAGCGTCAGCATTGCGAAGAGCTCGTTAGGATCAGTGCCTTGCATATGAATAGTGAAATGTCTTCACTGTTAGAGCAAAAAAGGGGTGGCTATCGTATTGCCCTGTCTGAAATACGAGGGGCCATTAATACCCAAACCAAAGGCTTCAATGCAATCAATGGCCATATTAACGAATTAAGACATTTATTTAATGCCGATGGCATTTGGCATTATTTTGAAGGTCGTGATTACCTGAGTGGTAACGTGCCGGATAATGTCAGCTTAAGCTTGTTAAAAAACTGGGTCGATTCACTCGATCATAACCAGGTCAGTTCAATTCATAGCATTCCGGATGACCTAGCCAAATCCCCAGCCTTAATCAGGTTTTGTAGTGGCTTATTGCATATCCCGTTGAATAAAGACGACTTCATTCTTGTTATGCGTCAAGAGCAAGTCGAAACTGTGCAATGGGCAGGAAAGCCACATACGTTCGCAGCAGAAAACGAATCTGTGCTGGCACTGACCCCACGTTCTTCATTTAACATCTGGTCGCAAGAGCTGAAAGGGCAAAGTCACCCTTGGCATATTCTTGAGATAGAATCGGCTCAAGTCTTAAGGACTGAATTGATCGAATACCTTGAACAAAGCGAAATCGAGGCTATGGCATTAACCGATCCTTTAACTGGGCTCGCTAACCGCCTTTTATTCGAACGCCAGCTTGAGAAATCGTTGAAACATGCGATTGAAGAAGACCAGATGTTCGCTGTATATATGATCGATCTGGATCACTTCAAACCGATCAACGATACCATGGGTCATGCTGCCGGTGACGAAGTACTGGTACAGGTCAGTCGACGCATGAGCGACTTATTACGCGATGAAGATACGGTAGCCCGCTTGGGTGGGGATGAGTTTGCGGTGATTTTAAATACCGTTCACGACCAGGACGCGGTAGATGACATAGCACAGCGGATCTTGAAAGAAATTAAATCCCCAATCCAAATAGCAGGTCAAAAAGTGGTTATTGGCGCCAGTATTGGGGTCTCTATATGCCCTCTGGACGCCGCCACCCAAGCAGAGTTGATGGCGGATGCCGACATGGCGCTATATGAAGTCAAGAAGGAAGGGCGCAACGGCTTTAAGCGATTCGAGCGCAGCATGATGTCGGATAAGCAGGCATTAGAAAGTAACCGTGCCTTGATCGAAGCGGCCTTTAGCGAAAATCAGTTTGAATTACGCTACCAACCTTTAGTCGATGTTAGAGGCCATACGCTACTTGGCTTTGAAGCGTTTTGTATTTGGAACCATCCGACAGAAGGATGCTTAAATGCGCAAGACTATGTGGAACTGATTGAACGTAATCAGCTTGCCATACAGTGGGCAGAGTGGGGCTTGAGAGCATTATTCTCACAATATCAGCAATGGTTTCGAGGCGGATTGAACCTTGTGCCATTAAGCTTAAACTTGACCGCAAAACAATTTTTGAACCTAGATATTAGTGGTTTATGTCATGACCTAGCGCAAGAGTACCAGGTGGGGGCGTCTTGGTTGCGCTTAGATGTGGATGAGCAAGCACTGATTATGAGTTCTCGTCGTGCGGAAGAAAAAATCAATAAGCTTAGTGAGCAAGGCATTTTGGTTAATATCGACCATTTTGGCCGTGGCCTCGTCTCTTTAAGACAATTGACGGAATTAAAGATCCACGCCATTAAAATAACCAGTCGCTTTCTTAATACCAGCACTCTTAATACCCACAAAGGTAAGCGTGAGCTGGACATTCAAATAGCCATCTTTAAATCCATTAGCAAAATTATGAATGTACCGCTGATAATGACGCAAATTGAGGACATGGCGACCCTAGAAAAAGTGAAGCAGCAGGGAATTAACCATGTGCAAGGTTATATCACCGCCGATTTAATGACAGTAGATGAGGCAACTGAATGGTTATGCCATCCCGCTGAATGCATTGAAAATACGGGTATCTAGGTTAAAAATAGCCATTAGTTTCTGGGGAAATTAGAAGAAAAATCAAAAAAAGTTAAAAAAATTAATAAAAAGGGGGAATAAACTCATGACTGCTCCGTTAATATCCTGAAGACTTTAATAACGGAGAAACATTATGAAACATACTTACCTTATTCCTGTAGTTTTAACCTGTGCATCAATGCTTACTTTTAATGTACCGCAGGCGGCCAATGTTGAGCTTCAAGTTGATAGCGCCATAGCCGTTAATGCCAACCAAGATGGCAGTGCCGATGCCAGTGCAAATAGTAATGCTAGCGCAAACAGTGATACGAATAGCAATACAAACAGCAATACAAACAGCAATACAAATAGCGATAAAAATAGCGATGCTAGAGCTAACCAGACTGCTGACAATAATAGCCGTGCTAATACAAGTGCCAAAGGCAGCATAAAAGTACAGGCTTCTACAGAGTCAGCCTCTTCTGCAAATTCACGTCTGCGCCAAGATGCTAATGCCAGCCAAGAGCGAGCGACGGCGACTCAGCAGGCTATTATCGAGTCGGGTGCGGCAGCTTCTAGTTCTGCCCAAGTCAAAGGTGAAGCGGCGGTTAATGCCAGTACTGACCTTGGGGCCCGCGCTGCCGCACGTACTGAAAGTGAAGTGAATGCCAGTGCCAATAAAGGCCGAGCTATGGCGAATCAAGCGGCTGCGAGCGCGCAAGCGAATGGTTCTGCCACAAGCCAAGCTGTATTAGCAACGGATGCGAGCATTCAAGGTTCAGTATCACAGAGTATCGATGCGAGCATCACTCAGTCAGTGAATGACAGCATTCAAGGCAGCGTAGAGTCTTCGGTAGATGCCGCGGTAAAGGGTAGCATTGATTCTGCACTTGATCTGTAATTCGAGTACAATTTATAAAGGGGCTGAGGCCCCTTTATACTCTGTAAATTTCCAGTTGCCATTAGACATACCCAACAAGATCGCAGCTACTTCCATAGGTAAGAAGCGATACAATATATGAGGTTATTATGAAACTTTTCCCGACCCCTCTCTTTTTAGCACTTACACTGATCAGCACTTCTTTATCGGTATCCGCTGCGGATTCTTTAACTTGGTCAGGCTCAGTGACGGCAGAACGCGAACATGATTCGTCGGTAGGCTTGGATCAGGTTGATGATGTGAGCCGTGAAAGTGATTATTCAAAGCAATTAAAAGCGGCATTGGGAATGAAGTGGCAAGCCACTAAAAATTGGCAGCTTGCGACGAGCTTGCAAGGAAAAAATAAGGTATACGATCAATTTTCTGAATACGACCTTAATCAGCAGCACCTTACTTTATCCACCAAATACAGCTATGCCGGTACAGGTTATAGCTATCGCTTTGATGGGGTAAAAGCGAAAATAGACGGTGATGACTTTTTAAACTTCAGCCAGTCTTCCCTAGCCATCGACCGATTAATTGACTCAGAGGTTTATCTCCGGGCCTCGATATCAGCGAATAAAAAAGACTATATTGAACTTGATGATCGTGATGCCAAGGCCACCGTAGTCGGCTTGGATTCAATGATGTTTTCTAATAATGGCAGCAGCCATGTCAGCCTGAATGTCAGTCTTGAAAATGAAACGGCGCAAGTCGAGTTATTCGATAATAATACCATTAATTTGAATAGCGCTTTTCAGCATAAATTTAAGCAGGCATATTTTCCAACAACCTTTGTAACGGGTGTGCGATTCTCTCGTAAAACCTACGAGAATTTCGATATTGAAAGTGCTAATGACAATGGTGGTTTTCTAACAGGATGGCAGCCGCAAGAGGTGATCATAGAAAACCGAGTCGATATGCGTCTGCAATGGATGGCGAGCTTAGATATTGAGCTTACCGAGTGGTTAGGTTTATTGATTAAAACATCCTATGTTGATAATGATTCAAACTATGAAGCCGTAGTCTACGAAGAACAAGTAACCAGCCTAGGTCTTAGTGCACGCTTTTAAACTCATATTACCTGTTAGTAACAGACTGCTCGGCGATATAACCATCGCCATAAATGACATCGCGACCACTTTCCCCTAGGTCTTTGGTCATAGAGCGAAGGCTTGTAAGACTTTCTTGCAAGCCTTTTTTTTGCATCTGCAAGGCAATGGCGGCACTGATTACCGGAGCCGCCATGGAGGTACCACTTTCCATGCCCTCGCCACCCCCTGCTCGTAATGTCGTGACATTAACCCCGTGCGCGACGAAATCAATATGATGACCTCGGTTTGCCCAGCGATAGATGCGTTGATTTTTATCGACCGCGCTGACCGCGATCACGGAATCATAGGCGGCAGGAAAAAGCGGACGCGAGGCTGGCCCTGCATTGCCAGCGGCGGCGATTACCGCAATGCCTTGGGCGCGCATACGCTGTAATGCTTTAGCCAACAGTGTATTGGGTGGCCCAGCTAAACTCATATTAATCACCTTGACGCGATTTTGTAACATCCACTCTAAGGCTTGTAATAATGCGATGGTCGGCGCCGATTGTGAATACGCATCTTTTTGATAAAAAACCGAAGCCGCATAAACCCTTGCCTTGGGTAATAGTGGCGAAAAATCCTTGCCTTTACCAACCAACCTGCCTAATACCGCAGTCGCGTGAGCCATTGGTTCATGCATAGCATCATTAATAAAACTTTTTGCCTGAATATCGAGCTGAGAAAAAGCTTCATGTTGGCGATCGATGGCGGTATCGATAATACCTATGTTAATGCCAATGCTCACAGGATTTGAGCTTTGCCCAGTAGGAGTCTGTTGATCGATGCGAGTATTGGCAGCGATCATAGAGTTGATTGAGTTATCGCTAGCGGCTTGCGCGTCGTAGAGATGATGACGCTCTAATACTTCAACCCCTAACGGCGCGAGTAAGTCAGTAAGGCGCTTCAAGTCGTCAAAGCGCTCTGTTACCTGAATGCGTACGGTATGCATTTGTAATAGAGGCAATTCGTTTGCGGCAATGACCTTGATCGGTAATGAGCCTAACTGCGCAACCTGATCGGCAGGGAGTAATAATAACCACTCTTGCTTAATGGCCCGCCAGCCATGTTGCACGTTCACTTCGTTTAAGACTAGATGATTACTTTTATCGACAACGGCTATGCTGGCGAGATCTTTTATTAACGTATTGGCGTCGGGAATGTCGTTCAGTAGGGCATCTTCCCCGGTCGCGAGAATCGGTTCAAGAGATTGAAGTTGCTCGGCTGATAACTGTTCTGCTGGGTCGAACTGAATAGGGTCGATAGGCAAGGTAAAAAGATCAAGCTGATCAGTGGGTAAAATATCATGCTCTAACATTTGAGCCTGGCTAGGCACAGTTATCGCGAATAAGCACAAGGCTAAAATAAAACAGCGGTTCATCATCATACATCTCCAAACACTAGGTTGTGTTATAGAGACGTTTGGCAGGATAATCAATTCCTTATTTTATTTAGTATTTTTTTGGAATAAATGATCCTCTTGGCCGTTAAAGGGATGAGAGTATTTAATGAGGACACTAAATTGCACGCTGAATTGCTCGAATTATTACCTGGATTACGACGTTATGCCTATTCCTTGTGTGGTACAGCGGCCGATGCCGACGACTTATGTCAAAGTGTTATTGAACGCATTTTGGATAAAGGCGTCCCTGAGGACGTTGTCTTGGCTAAGTGGGCCTTTCGTATCTGCCGTAATTTATGGATCGATCAATACAGAGCTAGCCAAACTCGAGAGCAAGCGGTGGATAATCCTCTCTTACAAGAGATGCATATCAGTGACGATAGTCACCGCACAGAACATGAAATTCAATTGCAGCAAGTGCATAACGCCATGCTGGAACTGAGCGAAGAGCAGCGCTCTGCGCTCTCTCTTGTGACCCTGCAATCTATGTCGTACAAGGACGCGGCAGAAGTCCTCGACGTACCAGTAGGCACTGTGATGAGCCGGATTGCCCGTGCCCGAGCTAACCTCATTAAATATTTAAATTCGCAGCAAACTTTCGTACCAGGACATTAATATGACTATCTCTGATGAAACCCTCAATGCCTTCATCGATGGTGAGCTATCGCCACTAGAGATGAATATAGTACGTGATGCCATTGCTAGCGACGAAAATATTGCCCAGCAAGTAGAAGCTCTGATGGCGATCACTAGCCAAGTACATGCAAGCTTAAGTGTTATTGATTCACAACCTTTATCAGCAAAGTTAGAGACTCTGCGCCAGCAGCTTGAAGACGATAGTCGCATTGAGCAGGCCGATAATGTTGTGAGTTTTCCTTGGTGGCATAAAGCGCGTAAAGCAGGGTTTATGCCTACCGCCATTGCGGCAAGCGTGGCGGCGGTATTTGGCTTTTTCATGAATTTTGGCGCGAATACCGGTGCTGGGGCATTACCGGATTGGACCGCCGTTAATCAAGCATTAAGCCATCAACCTAGTGGTGAAGTGATTGCCACCGCAAATGGAACCCGCTTTGAAGGGCGCTTAACGTTTTTAAATCATGAGGGTGAATATTGCCGTCAGTTTTATATTAAGCCTAAAGATAGCCAAGCTTTGCAAAGCATTGCTTGTCGCCGTGGTGAGACTTGGAGCCTACACGCAGCTATGCCGGCGGGTGATCAAACAAGCTACCAAACGGCATCCAATGACAGTGCACTCGATGCTGTGATTGATGCCATAATACAAGGTGACTTGGTAACCCCCGAGCAAGAAGCAAAAGTGATACAGCGCCATTGGCAGCGCTAGTAATGAATTGCATGAGGTAGATAAGATGAAATACTTAACTTTAGTCGCGGTCGTTTTTTTATTTCTGCAAGGCTGTGCTACGACTTCTCCTTACCATCCAGCGGATAATCGCGGTTATGGCTACCGTGAAACACAATTGTCTGATAACCAGTACCGCATTGATTTTAAGGCATGGGATATCGAACGAGGTAAAGCGGTCAATTATGCCATGCTGCGGGCGGCGGAATTCACTTTGGAAAAAGGCTTTGATTGGTTCGAGATAATAGACCGTCAGAGTGATACTGTGCAGCCTAGGACCTCGTCTGGGGCTGGTTTTAGTCTGGCCCAGCATCGCCATGTGGAGCGTAATTGTGGGGTCATGGGCTGTCGTACACGCATGAGCGAACCCTATAGCAGTTTCGGTATGGGTATTGAAATCGGTGGCCGAGATCGCAGCGAAGCGGATATTTTATTAGAAATTATAATGGGTAAGGGGGTTCGCCCTGATGCCAAGCGGGTTTATTCAGCCAGCGAGCTGGTGGAGAACTTGCGCAAAGCGTTAGCCATGCCACCAGCAGGTGAAAAATGAGAATTTTGGTGAGAATCAAATAAGCATTTTTAGTAACAGTACTGTACCCGTAATGGCCAGAAGAATTCGACAGCTCAGGGCAAAGGTTGCTTCGCTTAAATAAGCTTGGATTTTATGGCCTAGGAATACACCCATAAAGGCGATCGGTAATAAGATTAAATCAAGTATTAGGTAGTCTATGTGCCAAACATTATTTAGGCTGTAAGGAATCAGTTTAATCACATTCATCATGGCAAAAAATACCGCCGCTTGCGCTAACCATACTTTTTTACTGATACCTTTTGATAAAAAATAAATACTGATCGGTGGGCCACCTGCGTGCAGTAAAGTACTACTAATGCCAGATAGGGTTCCCCAGAGATAAGCCGCGCCCGGTAACTTACCTAAAAGCGGTGTGAGCTGCTGCCAGCTGGCAAAGGCAATACAAAAAATCGCTAAAATCCATTGCAAGGTCGTTGACGATAACGAACCCATGGCAGAACCGGCGAGAGTAATACCGACCAGCGCCGCCAGCATGATGGATTTAAGTTCACGCAGATTAATCGACTGCCAATAGAGGCGAACGGTTTTGGCGTCCATGACTAATAGCAGCGGCAGCATAATTGCCGCCGCATGCTGTACCGGCATAACCAAAGACAGTAAGGGCACCGCCACGACTCCGGCACCACCAGCAAAACCCGATTTGGATATACCAGTCAGTATTACCCCAGTAATGGCCAGTAGCCAAAAGAGTGGACTATCAAAAGTGACCATTTATCTGCTCCAAATATTAAGCATTATTAACCGGTGGTAAATCGAACCACAGCGCGGTTAAGTCTGTCATTGCATTCACGTTGAGCTGCTCTTGCACCGCACCTAACGCATCACCTGGGTTTAAGGCATTGTTATTCACATCGGCTTTCCCGTTAATTATATGTAAATAACCCGGGCGCTTTTGCGTATCCAGATCAATCTCTTCACCCGACTTAAGCTGCAACCTGTAAATACTGGCATCTTGCTGCATCGATAATGAGCCATCACGACCATCTGGAGTTACTAGTGGTGTTAGTGGGCCATTTTGAACCACTTTCTTTTGCTCATAGCTTGGCTTAATGCCCATCTTGTTAGGCTGAACCCAAATCTGCAAAAAGTGTAACTCATCGGTTTTAGAGTGGTTGAACTCAGAGTGT
>CAXIBC010000101.1:0-9694 GCA_964022115.1 uncultured Oleispira sp.
TAGGGTTAGTCGACTAAAAAGTGCTCGCGGTAATACTTCATTTCCGCAATCGACTCTAAAATGTCGTCTAGTGCTTTATGCGAACCACTCTTTTTAAAACCCGGTAAAATGCTCGGCTTCCAACGCGTTGCTAGCTCTTTTAAGGTGCTGACATCAATATTGCGATAATGCATATATTCTTCTAAAAGAGGCATTTGCTTGACCAAAAAGCGTCGATCTTGGTGAATACTGTTACCACACAAAGGTGAGTGGCCTTTTTTTACATGCTGAGCAATAAATTCTAGCGTCTGTTTTTCAGCTTCCTCCATGCTCACCGTACTGCTTTTCACCCGTGCGACTAAGCCGGAATTACCGTGAGTTTTAACGTTCCAATCGTCCATTTTATCCAGTTCAAAATCTGGCTGATGTACAGCAATCACGGGGCCTTCAGCGACTATCTCCAAATTATCATCAGTGATAATTGTGGCGATCTCAATGATCACATTTTCTTCAGGATCTAGCCCTGTCATCTCTAAGTCCATCCAGACCAAGGTATCAGTTCGACTCATTATTTTTACCACTCCTAATCAATTCAACTAGTTTAGCAACTTGCGTCCTTCGCGGCCAACACCGACAATAGGGGCTATGGCTAAAAGAAAATTAAATAAACGTCAGCAATGGCGTATCGAAAAGATTCAAAAAGAACGTACCGAGCGTGCGACGCGTAAAGAATCAGACATTACCGAGCAGCTTTCAGGCAATGACTTAGGCCCCGAATTACAGGGTATGATCATCGCGCATTTTGGCACTCAAGTAGAAGTCGAATCCTTAGATAGCATCGAGAAAGGCATCTTTGACGATACCCGCCGTTGCCATATGCGCGCTAACTTAGGTTCACTCGTTACCGGCGATAAAGTGACTTACCGCATGGATAAGAATGAGCTTGGGGTTGTGGTGTCTATTTTGCCACGGGAAAGCGAGCTGTCGCGTCCAAATCCATATAACGAAATTAAACCGGTTGCCGCCAATATCGATTTTATCGTGCTGGTCGTCGCCTGCGAACCGGTAGTTCACCCGAACCTAATTGATCGCTATTTGGTCGCGGCAGAGAACTGCAATATCGAACCGATTATTCTATTGAATAAAACCGATTTGCTCGATGAGAAGTCAGGCCCTTACATGCGCAACATGTTGGCCGATTATGAAAAGCTGGGTTATCAAACAATGACCTTGTCGATCAAGCAAGAAGATGGCCTAGAAGAACTGAAGCAAAAGCTTAATGGCCGTATCAGTGTCTTCGTTGGGCAATCTGGGGTGGGTAAATCCAGCCTGATTCAAGTGCTGCTACCCAAGCAAGAATTGAAAGTGGGGGCATTATCGGTCGCCAGCAAGAAAGGCCGCCATACCACCACTACGGCACGCTTGTATCACTTCCCAGCTGGGGGCGACTTGATCGACTCCCCTGGAATCCGTGAATTCGGTTTATGGCACATGGAACCTGATGATGTTTTGTATGGGTTCAAAGAATTACGCGACATGATTGGTCATTGCAAATTCCGTGATTGCCAGCACGAGCAAGAACCTAAGTGTGCGATTCGTGAAAGTTTAGAAAATGGCAAAATCAGCCAGTTACGCTTTGATAGTTATAAGCGTATTCTGTCGACGCTCGGGGAGTTTGATAAAGGCTTCTAGCGAGAAGCCTTTATACAATCGCACTCATTATTACCAAAAATTCTCTTCTTGATTGGGTGGTGTATCGTAACTGTTATCCAACCGCTCACGATCCTCTTTGAGGCTCTCAATCACAGGTTCTGAAGTATTAATCACAGGGATACGAGCATCTTGTTGATCGTCATCCTTTGACCCAGAATTTATAAATCTAGCATTAGCCCCGGTTCGGGATTCTATATCTGCTTGGGTTTTTTTATTCAATAAGACGATAGCAATACGGCGATTAATATCACTTTCTGGATTAGTTATATCCAGTGGCGCGGTATCCCCCATACCCAAAATTTGGGCTATCTGAGATTTCTCTATGCCCGCTTCCATTAAGGCTCGCCGAGCGGAATTTGCTCGCTGAGCGGATAACTCCCAATTAATATCGTCTTCCGGATGCAGTTCGTAATAAGCATCGGTATCGGTATGTCCCGTGATCGATAAACGGTTCTCCACCGTCATTAACATCGGCGCTAATTCATATAAGATGTCTTCACTATAATATTTTAATACCGCACTACCGGCATTAAACATTGGCCGCTTAGTTTGGTCGACAATTTGGATGCGTAGCCCTTCCGAAGTAATATCAATCGTCATCTGGTTTTGAAACGGACTTAGAGTTGGGCTGGCTTCGATCTTAGCTTCTATTTCTGCTTTTAATTGCTCTAGACGTCTGCGCTCTATGGCTTCCGCTAAACTTTCAATTTCATCCGCTTGTAATATTGCCTGCGGCTCTAGGGTAGCAGAGGCCGCTTGATCGTCGGTAATAGAGGGCGTTCCTCCAAGATCGATGACATAAGGGCTAGGGCTACGATTGCCCGCTTCAAACGCCAGTGGATCTTGGAAATAGCCAGCAATCGCTTCACGCTCTTCTTCATTGGATGAGTTGGTCAACCACAGCACGATAAACAAGGCCATCATAGCAATGGCAAAATCGGCCATGGCGACTTTCCAAGCGCCACCATGCTCTTCATGTCGCGCTTTTTTAACGCGCCGAACGATTATGGTAGGTGGGCCTAAATTTTCCATGTCATTACTCTTTAATTACCGCGATTAATGCCACCGGTTAACGGCCTCGCACTTTATTTTCCACTTCGTCAAAGGTTGGGCGGCCATGAGTGAAAAGGGATTTACGACCAAATTCAATTGCTAGCTGTGGGGCTAAACCATTCATTGAAGCAATGATGGAAGCTTTCGCCGCATCGTATAACTTAATCTCTTCTTCAGCCATGTGCTTCATCCGTATACTGACCGGGCCGACTAGACCATAAGCGAACAAGACCCCCATAAAAGTACCAACTAACGCCGCCGCAACGTGCTTGCCAATAACCGTAGGATCTCCCCCAATAGAAGCCATAGTAATCACTATGCCCAAAACCGCCGCCACAATACCAAAACCGGGTAAGGCATCAGCGACCTTACTTAGGGCCGTACCAGGCTGCTCCAACTCGTGCAAGCGCGCGTCAATCTCTTGCTCCATCAAGGCTTCCAATTCATGAGAAGCGAGATTACCGGAAGAAATAATACGAAAATAATCGGCAATAAAGTGGGCCAAAGATTCGTTGGTTAATATGGAAGGATAACGAGCAAAAATAGCACTGGATTCAGGGTTCTCTACATCCACTTCAATTGCCATCATGCCCTCGCGGCGAGACTTGTTTAATATATCGTAAATAAGCGCCAGCACATCTAAACACATAGCCTTATCCACTTTGGATCCCATAATCACTTGTGGCATCAATTTAAGAGAATCTAAAATAAGGTGAAAGGGATTTGAAATAAGATAGGCACCAATAGCAGCCCCCATAATAATCATCACCTCAAATGGCTGCCACAGTGCGGCTAGTTGACCATGAGACAAAACAAAGCCCCAGCCAACACTACCAAATACAACGATAATTCCGATTATAAACAGCATCTGAACCGTTCCAGGTTGTTCAAAAAACGTCCTTAAACTTACCTATTCACTTGAAAGTTTTGAAGGAAAAGAAGCAGTCTCAGTGAAACTGACTATAGTAAGTAAAGATTACATTTAGGGTTTTCTCAAACTCACTTATGACATTAAATACAAGTAAGACACGATCACTGCCGAATGCCGATGATTGGCAAACTATTCAGAGATTCCGCGATTTGCCTATTCTTGCGAGTACGCGCTCTGCGTTTCAAAAGGCCTTGCGCAAAGCTAGCTTAAGCTTTGATAGTTTGGCTAAAATTGCTGAACAAGATCCGGCGATTTGCCTGCATTTGCTATTACGCATTCAACAACGTAGTCCCGCCAGTATTGAACAGATAAGTAGCGCTGCCGGCTGCATTTCGTTATTGGGTATGGAAGAAGTCGTGCGACTGGTAAAGCAGCTGCCGGCATTAGATCAATGGCCTCAAAGCCGCAGTGAACGCAACTATATGGAGTCTCTGCATAGTGCTGTATTAGCGGGTAATATTGCCGCTCAGTGGGCGCATTTCAAACCTGGTCTGAATCAACATCAAGCACAATGGGCGGCTATGCTCGCGAGTGCGCCATTATGGCTTTGGCAACTACGGCAAGTCAGTGCTAGCCAAAACAGTTTTAATCAATTGAGCCAAGGCAAGGATATTATTGCGGCGATCGAATTTTCCTTTGGCGCCCTCAGTAAGAGCCGTTTATTGCAATGGAAGAAACTGGCTTTGCAATTAGCCTTACCCAACATCTGCCAATCTTTATGGCAAAGCCAATGCTGGCCAAAAGCCAAAGAGTGGCAGGTATTACGTAAACAACCTCTCACTCAGATTGATGGCCATAGAGCATTAAAACTGCAGTGTCAGCAACCAGAATTATTAATTTACTTCGCAAATGCATTAGCCAATCAATATCGCTTTGGTATTTATCGTTATAAAAGCCTACGTTGGTTGACCCTCAGCGCTCACTTCCTCGGCCAGGATACCCATAAAATTCATCAGGATGTTATTCGCTTATGCCTACAATTAGCACAGCAAGGGCGCTTAACTACCAGCATTAATAGCTTATTAGCCCCTAGGCATTGTTCCTTACCTGAAAGTACAAGCTACCAATGCATAACCCCCTTATTAGACTCTCAGCTGGAATCCAGTTCGAGTACGGCTGCGGGCCGCATTCAGGAGCGTAAAATTGATCGTAAGCTGTTAACTCAATTGATACGGCAATTGAATGAAACTCCCGAAAGTTTTGCTGATTGGCATGACCTAATGAAATCCGTATTAAAAGGAATTACCGAAGGTATAGGCCTTAACTTTGCTTATATCATGATAAAAAACGCCCGTGATGAGACGGCCAAGGTCTATTATCAGCAAGGGTTGGCGGCAGACGATCCTTTATCCCACCTGAGTGTGACCTTAGATAATACCAGTGTATTTAAGAAGATGTTAGAAAAGCCCGCGAGCGTCATGGTCACCAATCAAAATAGAGATAAAATGCTGCGTGGAATCTCAACGGCACAAAAAAGTGTATTACCCCAACAGTTTATGATGATGTCACTATTCTCTAATAAGCGTCCTATTGGAATTATTTTCGCCGATCTTGGTAATCTAGAGCATAACTCGCCCATGAGCCCAGCGGAATATGCCGCGTTTAAATCGCTATGCATGGCAACCAATAAAAGCCTAGGTAAGCTGGCACATTCGGCCCAAACTCAGGCTGCAGTTAATAATCGTAAAGCAAATCAGCACTAGGCCTGACAGCAAGCATAAGCCAGAGTACAATAGATACAATTATTGAATTCTATCTACGGATGGCGCCATGTCGACTTACCCTCTTTTACTTGAACCAGAAGACTTGCAACCCTTGTTAGGCGATGAAAACTTATTAATCATCGATCAAAGCAAGTTAGAAACGTATTTAAATGCTCATATTCCTGGGGCTCTTCATCTTGATTTTAAAGATCTACAGCTAGGGCAAAAGCCAACTCCTGGGGCTCTGCCGAGCCTGACCCAACTTAGCCTAGTATTTTCAAATTTGGGTTTAAGCCAAGATAAACACGTTATTGTTTATGATGATGAAGGGGGTGGCTGGGCAGGTCGCTTGATCTGGGTTTTGGACATGATTGGTCATAGCCGTTATTCCTATCTCAATGGTGGCATACACGCTTGGTCACAAGCCGGTTTAATCACCGAACAGGGTCAGCAAGAAGCGCTAACAAGCGACTACCCTATCACCCAATTGGACCATAGTTTTGAGCTTACTAAAGAGCAAATTCTAGCACGCTTACAGCGAGATGATTTTGCCATTTGGGATGCTCGTTCAGAAAAAGAATATAGCGGCGAAAAAGTCATCTCTAGCCGTGGTGGCCATATCCCTGGGGCAGTAAATTACGAGTGGACTAAAGGTATGGATGTCGAGCGCGGTTTACGCATAAAAGATTTAACCGAATTTGATGCACTCTTAAACTCTCTAGGGTTAACTCAAGAGAAAGAAATTGCGACTCACTGCCAAACTCACCATCGTTCAGGCTTTACCTATTTAGTCGGTAAAATATTGGGCCGCAACATGAAAGCTTATGCTGGCTCGTGGGCGGAATGGGGCAATGATCCCGCGACCCCAATTAATACTGGCGCACAAGCATAATTACAAAACCTTAATACATAATACGGAATTTCATTTTGGCTACTTCAATTAAAGACAAACTTTTCATCGCCTTTCAATATGCGGTCCCTCAGCACCTGCTCTCTCATTTAGTCGGCTGGCTCGCAGAGACTCGTATCGGTTGGATAAAAAACTTATTCATCAGCAAATTCATTAAACAATTTAACGTCAATATGGATGAAGCAGAGCGTCAAACCGTGGATGCTTTTGAAAACTTTAATGATTTTTTTACTCGCGAATTAAAACCTGGCATGCGTCCTATCGATGCTAATGGTAATACCATTGTCTCTCCGGCGGATGGTGCAATCAGTCAGCTAGGCCCGATTGAAAATGGCCGTATATTTCAGGCGAAAGGTCACGACTATTCTTTAATTGAGTTATTAGGTGGTAATGCCAAAACCGCCGAAGAATTTATGGCGGGCGAGTTTGCTACCATTTATCTTTCACCAAAAGATTATCACCGCCTACACATGCCAGTGACAGGTACGTTACGGGAAATGATTTATGTTCCAGGTGATCTGTTTTCGGTAAACCAAACCACAGCGCAGAACGTGCCACGTTTGTTTTCTCGCAACGAACGCGTCGTCGCCATATTTGATACTGAGTTGGGCCCTATGGCCTTAGTCTTAGTCGGTGCCATGATTGTTGCGGGTATAGAAACAACCTGGGCTGGCCGTATTACACCATTTGATCGCAAGGTTCGATCAACTAAATATCCAGCTCAAGGTGAGGTTCAAGCGCCCCTTGTGATTGAAAAAGGTGAAGAGATGGGTCGCTTCTTCTTAGGTTCGACCATAGTCATGTGTTTTGGCAAAGATAAGATGCATTGGTTAGAAGATATGAAAGCTGAACAGCCACTGCGCTTGGGTCAGAGTATTGGTCTAACCCTAGAGTAAGTCACTCGACTAACCCCTTCGCTATCGTTATAGCGAGGGGCTTGTTGTTATATCACCCCTAACTATAAATAAAAAAACTGTCCCCTGAATTTTCGATACGACGCGCTGTGACGTTAAATACCTGGCTAATTAATGCCTCCGTCATCACTTCTGTCGCAACCCCCTGCGCCCTAAGCTCGCCTTTTTCTAATAACCAAACTTCATCAGCTAGTCTGAGCGCCTGATTCAAGTCGTGTAGTACAATAACAACACAATGACCTTCTTTCGCCGCGCGCAAGCAAACCTGCTGTAACTGTTGCTGATGTTCTAAATCCAAACTACTCGCAGGCTCATCCAATAACCACAAACCGCGTTTATTTTCAGCCGTCATATTAGAAAGCTGTAAGTAAGTACGTGCTATCTGACACCTTTGCTGCTCACCTCCGGATAACTGGCGAAAATCTTTATCGGCTAACGACTCGATTCCCCATTGATTAATAAGCGCCTTCACCTGCTGGCGCTGCTGCAATCGTGTTAGCTTGAAAGGTAAGGTGGCGAGGGATAGAACTTCTTCTACGGTTAACGGAAACTGCAGCTGACTATGCTGGGGCAAATAGGCTAAATTTTTTGCTAACTGTTCAGCACTGAACTCCTGAATATTTTGGCCATCGATGTGAATCTGCCCGGTGCAGGTTAATAACCCAGCCATGGCTTGAATTAAGGTCGATTTACCCGCGCCATTAGGGCCCAATAGCGCGATGATTTTTCCCCCCTCAAGCTCACCGGTAATATTATGAAGGACTTGTTTACCATTTCGTTTAAGGCTGATCTGCTTTAATGTCATTACCATTGTAGACGTCTACCCTCACGAATTAATAACCAAATAAATACCGGGGCTCCGAGTAATGCCGTCACGATACCAATAGGTAATTCAGCTGGAGCAATAATGGTACGCGCTAGGCCATCGGCAATGACCAATAAACTGCCCCCTAAGAAAAATGATAAGGGTAATAAATAGCGATGGCTGGCCCCTACCAGCATACGGCCAATATGAGGGGTGACTAAACCGATAAAACCAATAATGCCACACGCCGATACGGCCAAGGCTGCCAGCAATGCGACTAGAACAATACTTTGAATTTGTAGGCGTTTTACATCCACTCCCATAGTATTCGCTTCTGCCTGCCCCAATAAAATAGCGTCCAATTTTCTATGTTGTTTAGGCAACCAGAAACACACTAATAATAACGCCAAAGAACATAAGGTTAGCCAAAAATAGTTAGCACTGGCTAAGCTGCCTAAAGACCAAAACGTAATATGACGTAATGCACTGTCCGTAGCTAAATAGGTTAATAAGCCAATTAACGAGGCCGCCACGACATTAATAGCGATTCCAGCCAAAATTAATAACGCCATGCCCCCCGGCATATCGTTGCGGCCTAATTTCAATACTGCCATAGTCGCGAGTATGCCGCCGATAAACGCAGCTAAAGGAATAAAGTACTGGGCTTGAATCGCCACTAAATCGGCTGCGACTATCATTAACGCCGCCCCCAGGGCTGCGCCCCCTGAGACACCGATCAAGCTGGGGTCGGCGAGTGGATTACGCACATTACTTTGAATCATAACCCCAGCAAGGGACAAGCTCGCGCCAATGACAAAGGCTAATAAAACCCGCGGTAGGCGAATATTCCATAAAATATGATGGCCAATTTCGCTATTTAATAAGCTGTGCGCCTCAAGGGATCCTAGAAAGAGTGCTGCGCTACAAATTCCTAGACTGAACAAGATGCCAACAAGCCAACCAAATGGCGATACTAAAAGTTTTTTAATCATGAGTGAACAAGGCTAAACTAGCGCTTTTTACCACCTATCAGGTTTATGTATGCCCATTCTATGCCATAGCGACGAGATTGCTGAAGGAAAAAGTAAAGGATTTCAGCTCGGCGAGAAGTTTATATTTGCCGTGAAGAAAAATAACCAGATCTATCTCTATGAAAATTCATGCCCACATCTAGGCATTCAGTTGGAATGGCAAGAGCATGAATTTTTAGATATTGATGCCAGTATGATCCAATGCAGTAGTCATGGGGCTTTATTCAGAATCGAAGATGGCGAATGTTTATTAGGCCCTTGCTTAGGACAAGCATTAACCGCCATCGAATTTAAGCTCATCGATGGCCAGGTCGACATTTTTTTGAATTAAAGCGCTTTGCATGAAAGCGCTTTAATACTAGAGCTCTTCGGCAACGTCTTTCAGCTTATCGGCTAGGCCATCAATGCCTTCTTTAAGCTTTTCTTTGGCGGCGCCGGTCGCCCCTTCTATTTTTTCTTCCACATAATCGCTACCACGACTTTCCATTTTATCAACCACAGATTGCTCTTCAAAAGGGTTCGCGAATAGCTCATTACCATGATAAATATTGGCACCCATCCACACCAATACGATTAAAGCGGGTAATGAAAAAAGGCTAGGTAAAATTCTCATGAGTATTTCCTGTTATTTATGAATGTCATTAACGTTATTAAA
>CAXIBC010000102.1:0-9694 GCA_964022115.1 uncultured Oleispira sp.
CCGACCTACAAGGCGGCTAAGCCCAAGGCGATGTCTTTTTGGATGTCTTCAATCGATTCAAGCCCTACTGCAATGCGTACTAAGCCATCTCCAATACCCGCTTTCGCTCTATCTTCAGGGGTTAAACGGCTATGAGTAGTCGTAGCTGGGTGGGTTACTGTGGTTTTAGTATCCCCAAGGTTGGCGGTGATTGAGATCATACGCGTACCATCAATGAGTTTCCAAGCGGCTTCTTGCCCACCTTTGACTTCGAAGGATAATACGCCACCAAAAGCACTTTGTTGTTTTTTTGCTAACTCATGACTTGGGTGGTCTTCGAGCCCAGCGTAGTTAACTTGAGCAATCTGTGGTTGTTGTTGCAACCAGCGCGCAAGCGCCATGGCATTTTCACTATGAGCCTTCATGCGCAAAGAAAGCGTTTCTAAACCTTTTAAGAATACCCATGCATTAAAGGGGCTTAAGGTTGGCCCTGCGGAGCGTAATACGCCAATCACAGGTTCGATTAATTCTTTACTGCCCACCACCGCGCCGCCTAAGCAACGACCTTGGCCATCGATGTATTTCGTGGCTGAATGCACGATCAAGTCGGCGCCAAATAATAACGGCTTTTGCAGTGCCGGTGTGCAGAAGCAGTTATCCACCACTAATAACGCATCATGGTGATGAGCAAGGTCGGCTAACGCCTGTAGATCGGCGACTTCACTCATTGGATTGGATGGGGATTCTAAAAACAACATGCGAGTTGTTTCATCCAGCGCGGCTTCCCAAGCGTTTAGATCCAATAAATCGACATAGCGCACATCAATATTAAATTTACGCACGAATTTTTCGAACAATACGTTGGTACTGCCAAAAACATTGCGCGAAACTATGATGCTATCACCCGCTTTAAGGTGGGCAACTACCACTGCATAAATAGCGGCCATACCTGAGGCCGTTGCCGCGCAATCTTCTGCGCCTTCTAAAGCGGCTAAACGCTCTTCAAAGGTGCGCACCGTGGGGTTGGTATAGCGCGAGTAGACGTTACCCGCCTCATCACCAGAGAAACGTGCGGCGGCTTCAGCAGCAGAGTTAAATACATAACTACTGGTCGGGTAAATGGCTTCGCTATGCTCGCCATGAGCGCTGCGCATTTGACCAGCGCGTACGGCTAGGGTTTCAAAATCGGCGTCGGTCAAGTCGGATTGGTAGCGGAAATCTCTATCGGAAAATTTACCCATGGTGATCTTTTTCTATACCTTTAAACAATGCTTTTGAAAATCTATTGAAGAATAAAAAACGGCCAGATAACTGGCCGCTGGTATAACTCATTAATAACGTCTTTGAATAAGTTACTCTTGATCGTTGTGCAAATCAATCGCCACATCTTCAGCCGAATTCGCTGAGGATTTAGAGGCGTCACTACGAGCCGCTTGTAGACGTTCGAAATACGCTGCGTCGATATCTCCGGTGACATAATCAGCATCAAAAACAGAGCAATCAAATTCTTCTACGTCGGTAATAGCACCGTTTAAGCAAGAGCGTTGCAAGTCTTCTAAATCCTGATAGATCAACCAATCAGCGCCAATAGCTTTTTCGATTTCATTCACGCTGCGATCGTGGGCAATTAATTCGGTAACCGCTGGCATATCGATACCATAGACGTTTGGATAGCGAACTTCGGGGGCGGCAGAAGCGAAATACACATTCTTGGCACCCGCTTCTCGTGCCATTTCGATGATCTGGTTACAGGTAGTACCACGGACGATGGAGTCATCAACCAATAATACATTTTTACCGGCAAATTCTAAATCAATGGCATTCAGTTTTTGCTTAACCGACTTCTTGCGCTGCTGCTGTCCTGGCATGATAAAGGTACGGCCAATATAGCGGTTCTTCATAAAGCCTTCGCGATACTTAACACCTAAGCGATTAGCCAGCTGTAGTGCCGAAGTTCGGCTGGTATCAGGAATTGGGATGACGACGTCAATATCATGATCGGGACGTTCTTTCATGATCTTGCCGGCTAGGTATTCACCCATTTTCAAGCGTGCTTTATAAACCGAGATGCCATCCATAATGGAATCTGGACGAGCAAAATAAACATGCTCAAAGATACACGGATTTAGTTTAGGGTTTTCAGCACACTGCTGGCTAAAGAATTCACCTTCTTTGGTGATCACCACACATTCCCCAGGGGCAATGTCGCGCTCTAGCTTAAAATCTAAACCATCAAGGGCTACGCTTTCTGACGCGACCATGTATTCTTTGCCTTGTTCGCTTTCACGCACACCGAATACCGCAGGACGAATACCATGAGGATCACGAAATGCCACTAGACCAAAACCATTGATCATAGCAACGACCGCATAACCACCACGAACACGCTTATGTACACCGGCTACCGCCTTAAAAATGGTTTCGGCGGTTGGAATCAATTCCGCTTGCTGCTGCATTTCGTGGGCAAAAACGTTCAATAATACTTCAGAGTCGGAAGTGGTATTGATGTGGCGCAAGTCTTCTTTATATAGGTGCTCAGCAATTTCATCGGCATTGGTTAGGTTGCCGTTGTGCGCTAGCGTAATACCATAAGGAGAGTTGACATAAAAAGGCTGGGCTTCTGCTGAACTGGAGCTACCGGCTGTAGGGTAACGAACGTGACCAATACCGATATGACCGACTAGGCGTTTCATGTGACGCGTTCTGAAAACATCACTTACAAGGCCATTATCCTTGCGTAAAAATAACTTATCATTATGCCAAGTTACGATTCCAGCAGCGTCTTGTCCACGGTGCTGTAGGATCGTCAATGCATCATAGATGCTCTGATTGACATGGGACTTAGCAACTATACCCACTATTCCGCACATGCGTAATAAACCTCAAATTAAGCTATAAGTTATTTGTATATGACATCACATGATCAGTGGCTGCAGGCAAAACTTTTCTTGCCCAGTCCGCTAATAATTCTAAGTGTGGCATGAGTGTCGAATCCTGCCACCACGGGTCTTTAGGCACTGCGGTATATTGCAGACCATAGACTATGGCAACGAGAATAAGTAGGCCGCGAACAAAGCCAAAAACCATGCCGAAGACACGATCGGTGCTCGATAAACCCGTAATTCGGATCATCTCTACAACAAGATGATTGATCATAGCACCAATAGTAACTGTGCCAGCAAAAAGGATAATAAAGGCAACAACCCAGCGGGCTGAAGGGGTATCGATGTAATCGACTAATAAGGTGGCGAGATTACCACTAAAAATTCGGGCGATAACGAATGCAGCTACCCAGCTCACTAGAGATAGTGCTTCTTTTACAAAACCACGGCGTAAACTCAGGGCGGCGGATATGGCTAAAACCGCTAATATACCCCAGTCAATACTTGTCATGGTACTTCTCAACTCGGTGACTGTACTGGAAAGTCGCAGATTCTAACAAAGCTGGGCAGTAACTACCACTATTCTGGCTTATATTGCTGTAATCGAATGCCTTTAATCGCCATTTCCTTAGTTAACTGCTCTCTCACCTGCTCTGCTTTTGCGCGCTGCAACATAGGTCCAACAAAAATATGGTCTAGCTGAGTCGCAGAATTTCTTAGCATATATGCCTTAAAATCTTTCGCTCTTAACTGATCACGAAATTTAATCGCATTTGAGCTGGTATTAAAGGCCCCTACCTGCAAGGTCCAAGCGACGGGAGCGCCCATTTCATCGAGACTCGCCCTTTCACCTGGCAGATGCGGCATTTTTGGGTCGTCTTGGTCAGCAATTCTGGGCTGTGGTGGCGTAATACGGTTTTGCATGTCACCACTAGCGAGCTGGTCCAGCTCTATTCGCACACGACTACTCTGGCTTTCATCAACCCAGTCTGGGGTCTTTGGCTTAGCCGGTATTTCTGTGGTAAACCCCGGCCCTTTATCACGATGCAATATATTGGGTAAAATCAACGCTAAGGCTAAAACAGTGACCAAGGCGCCGATAAGCCTAGCCTTCAGGTTAGTTTCCATGAATCGTTAACCCCGGTATAGTTTTCAGTGCCTGCTCGGCGGCTGAGACAGTTAAAAAAGAACCGATAACAAAAACCGGTGCTTTAATTTCACCCCGTTGAAATCTCTCTGAGGCTAATAAGTCTTGTATTGCCTGTTCGACACTTGCATGGCACTGCTTATCAGACTGGGCTGTTTGGTCATTAAGTTTGGCCACTAACTGCTCGGCGCTTTGGCCACGATAGCCAGTTAAACCCGCAAGGTGCCAATGCTTAATCTGATTGAGTGCCGCAACCACAGCAAGCGGATCTTTGTCGGCTAACATGGCCAAAATAGCGGTATCACAGCCCTCAGTTTGCTGGGCTAAATACTGCGCCGCTTGTGCATTATGGGCAACATCTAGGGTGAAGGTGATATCTTGCCCTTGATAGCTGCAATGGTAAGCCGTGAGACGACCTGGGACTTTAGTCGCTTCGATGGCTCGCTTAATCCCTTCTAAATCAGGCAATAAATCCAAGGTATACAAGCCAGTAATGGCACTAGCGATATTCAAGTGTGGGATATGCCCTTTCGGCAATGAAATCTCTTCTGTTTCAAAGACTTGAGACAAACCTTTAATATTTAAGGTTAGGTTATTTGAGCGCTGGGTAATGGAGAAATCAATACCCTGATAAAAGCAATGAGCGTGCAATTGCTCGGCATGATCAATAAAGCCTTGGGCCACATCGGGCTGGCCACAGATTAACGGTTTGTTGGCCCGTGCAATACCGGCTTTTTCATAACCAATTAAATCCAGGGTATCCCCTAACCAGTCTTGGTGATCCAGACCTACGCTAGTGACTATGGCTAGATCAGTAGCAACGATATTCACGGCGTCTAAACGCCCACCTAAGCCAACTTCAAGCAAAGCAACATCGACTTGCCATTGCTTGATTTGCCATAGCGCCGCCAGAGTGCCAAATTCAAAGTAGGTTAATGGAATATCACCGCGCCCGGCTTCAATGGCAGAAAACGCGCGGCATAATTCATCATCACTGGATAAACGCGAGATGCCATTAGCCTCTCGCAGATTAATGCGTTCATTATATTGATGAATATGCGGCGAGTTATAACAAGCGGATGATAAGCCCTTTTGTGCGAGCAGCTGGCCTAATAGCGCAGTTGTTGTGCCTTTGCCATTAGTCCC
Source organism: uncultured Oleispira sp. (assembly GCA_964022115.1). Taxonomy (GTDB): domain Bacteria; phylum Pseudomonadota; class Gammaproteobacteria; order Pseudomonadales; family Oceanobacteraceae; genus Oleispira. The sequence continues at coordinate 5,155 of CAXIBC010000102.1, forward strand.
CCCTACCACGATAACCACAGGGGCAGGCTTGAATAGATCAAGTGCTTGCGCAACCTGTGTGACTCGCCCCAATCCCATTTCAATATCACTAGGATGTGTTGACTCAAGGTAATTAAGCCACTCATCCTTATTGCGTATGATCGGAGCCTTAGTCACAGTCATTATTTAACCCGCATCCATAGCAGAACGCATCTCGGCTAATACCGCTTTCACTTCTTTAATCGCAACCTCAGGCTGGTCGGCATTGGCCGCAATCTTGTTCACTAATGCAGAACCAACAATAACACCGTCGGCCACTGTGGCTACCGCTGCCGCGGCTTCGCCGTTATTAATGCCAAAACCCACACCCACTGGGATGCTTACCCGTTGACGTATGCGTTCTAGGTTTTTGCTGACGTCGTCGACATTAATTGCCGCCGACCCAGTGACACCCTTGATGGATACATAATAGACATAACCCGTGCTGTATTTAGCAATCTCGCTAATACGAGCATCCGTGGTTGTTGGCGCAATGAGGTAGATGATATCCAGCTGGTGGTCGGCGAAGATTTTGGCATTTTCACCAGACTCTTCTGGTGGCATATCAACCATCAATACACCATCGATTCCTGCTTGCTGAGCGGCTTTGGCAAATACCTCATAACCCATGGCCTCTACTGGGTTTAAATAACCCATTAAAACTACTGGGGTATGGGCATCCGTCTGTCTAAATTCTTCGACCATAGCGATCACATTGCGCAGTGAGGTATTGTGCTTTAAGGCACGCTCACACGCCAACTGAATGGTTGGACCATCGGCCATGGGATCGGAAAAAGGCACACCCAATTCAATAATGTCTGCCCCCGCTTCTACTAAACCATGCATCATAGATACCGTGATGCTTGGGTTTGGATCCCCTGCGGTGACGTAAGGGATTAGGGCTTTTTTACCGGTTTTCTTTAGCTGATCAAATAAAGCAGCGATACGACTCATGATTTTTTCCTTTCTACTTTATTTAAACGTCTAGACCGTCAAGACCAGCCACTGTGTGTATGTCTTTATCACCACGGCCCGACAGGTTTACTACTATGACTTGCTCTGGATCCATGTCTTTTGCCATCTTCATTGCATGAGCAACCGCATGACTGGATTCAAGCGCTGGCATAATGCCTTCGATGCGGGTTAAGTCTCTAAAAGCCGCTAAGGCTTCTTGGTCGGTAGCCGCTACGTACTCAGCACGACCAATGTCTTTTAACCAAGAGTGCTCAGGACCCACTCCAGGGTAATCTAGACCGGCAGATACTGAATGGGTACCCATGATCTGACCATTTTCATCTTCCATAAGGTAGGTTCGGTTACCGTGCAATACCCCTGGGCGACCCTTACACAATGGCGCGGCATGATCATCACCGGACAAGCCTAAGCCTCCCGCTTCAACACCGATCATGCGTACGTCACGCTTGTTTAAATACGGGTAAAACATACCAATAGCATTGGAACCACCACCAATACAGGCGACCACCGCATCAGGCTGGCGACCAATTTGTGCATCACACTGACGAATGGTTTCGCGCCCAATAATGCTCTGGAAATCACGTACTAACATAGGGTAAGGGTGTGGCCCTGCAGCAGTACCAATGATGTAGAAGGTATCATCTACATGAGTAACCCAGTGACGCATAGCATCGTTCATGGCATCTTTTAAGGTTTTTGTGCCAGATTCTACGGAAACGACTTCAGCCCCTAGCAGCTTCATGCGGTATACGTTGAGTTTCTGGCGCTCTATGTCGGTAGAGCCCATAAATACCTTGCATTCCATCCCTAAGCGCGCCGCCACGGTAGCCGTTGCTACGCCGTGCTGACCTGCGCCGGTTTCGGCAATGATTTTCTTCTTACCAGAATACTTAGCTAATAAAGCCTGGCCAATCGTATTATTGACCTTGTGGGCACCAGTATGGTTTAGGTCTTCACGCTTCAAATAGATCTTAGCGCCACCACAATGCTTAGTAAGTTGCTCGGCAAAATACAGAGGTGATGGGCGGCCAACATAATGCGCAAGGTCATTATCAAACTCAGCCTGAAAGTCTGGATCTTTGGACAACCTGTCATATAAGCCTTCTAACTCATCTAACGCCGCGCTCAGTGTTTCTGATACAAAGCGGCCTCCGTAAATACCAAAGTGTCCACTGGCATCGGGAAGAATCGGAAAATCTGTACTGTTTTTATCGTTCGGCATTGCGAACCTCACTTATGAATTCTTGAATTTTCTGTCTATCTTTTATGCCTTTGCTGGCTTCTACACCGCCACTTATATCTACGGCAAAAGGCTGTACTTGGTTTATAGCGGCGGCTACATTATTCGCTTTTAGTCCACCGGCGAGCACCCAAGGGACTGATAATTGGGGAATTAATCGCCAATCAAACGCCTGGCCAGTTCCACCAGGCAAGTTCTCCACATAAGCATCGAGTAATAAGGCTTTAGTATCCGGATACTGTTGTACGGCATCTTCAATATCACTTGCGCTGCGTACACGGATAGCTTTCATGTAAGGTCGGTTAAACTGGCGACAGAAATCGGCGCTTTCATCACCATGAAATTGCAGCAAATCAAACGGGCAAATAGACAATACTCGCTTAATTTCTTCTGCGCTCTCGTTAACAAATAAGGCAACCGAAGTGACAAAGGCCGGAACAGATTGAAGTAGTTGAGCCGCTTGTTCAGCAGTCACTGCCCTAGGGCTAGGGGCATATAAGACAAAGCCGAGGGCATCAGCACCTGCGGCGACAGCGTCTTGGACGTCTTGCTTGCGGGTTAAACCGCATATTTTGATTCGCACTTTACTCACAAAAGCACACTTATTTTCGATAAAAGAGAAGGAATACGGAGTCTAACAGAATTTATTTATTTACACAGCCAAGGCTCAACAAATACTGGCCCCCAAGGCTGGGAAGGAATGGCAAATTGTTCAGGATATTCAACCCCGACAAAATACAAACCATCCGATGGAGCAGTAACCCCAGCTTTAGAGCGGTCTTTTTGCTGCAATAGTTCAGCACACCAGTTCACCGGCTTACGCCCCATGCCAATAGGCATTAATACCCCAGCTATATTTCTGATCATGTGATAAAGGAAAGCATTTGCTTGCACCTCTATCATCACTATGTCACCAAAGCGCTGCACTGAGATACTATGAATATTACGAAACGGGGTATTCGACTGGCAGTCTTTGGCGCGGAACGAGGTAAAGTCATTTTCCCCTAATAACGACTGAGCCGCTTCGTGCATTAGCTTTTCATCTAATGGAAAACGACACCAAGTAAGCTGATCGTGCATTAAGCCTTGTTTTACCGGCTTGTTGTAAATCAGATAACGATAGCGTCTTGCGGTGGCACTAAAACGCGCATGGAAGTCGTCATTGACCTCATCCAACCAACGTACAGCAATGCCTGTAGGGAGTTGAGTATTGGTTCCTCGCACCCAGTTATAGGGTTTGCGCTTAGCCGTGCTTTCAAAGTGAATGACTTGGGTTGAGGCATGTACCCCTGCATCGGTTCGTCCTGCGCAGACAACCGATATAGGTTCATTGGCAATTTTACTGAGAGCATCTTCCAGAGCCGCCTGGATAGTAGGCTCAGGATGATGTTTCTGCCGCTGCCAGCCATGGAAATGAGCACCATGGTATTCGATGATAGCGGCTACCTTAACTTTTTTAACGTCGCTAGGCATAGCGACGACTTCTTTATTTATTGACATAGTGAATAGTGATTTAACCAATACTATCCATTAAGGCGCGAGCATCCTGCTTTTGCTGGTCATTACCTTCAGCGACGACCTCCTGCAATAACTCTTTCGCACCGTCATTATCTTCCATATCCAGATAAGCTCGGGCTAAATCAAGCTTGGTTGAACACTCGTCGGTTCCTGCAAGGTAATCAAACTCATCATCAGAGGCAGCAAGCTCATCAAGATCAATCTCTTGTGCCGCCTGCTGTTTTTCGGCCACTACATCTTGCTCTGCTGTTTCTGCGGTAAAGTCAGGAAGATCATCTAGCTCGTTTAAATCAAACTCAGAGTTTTCACCAGAGTCTGCGAAATCACTCAGATCTTCTACTGCTGACGCTTCTGCAACTGGCTCTGCAGATATTGCCTCTTCAATTGCCGACTCAACCGCAAAAGCATCATCTTTGCCTTGATCGGACAGCCCACCTAGCTCAACCTCTAGTGATTGCAAATCATCCGCGGCCGCATCATTAGCGAAACCGGTTTCTTCTAGATCGAAACTTAAATCAGGAAGGGATTCGTTAGCTTCATCAGAGTTCAAAATATCTTCTAGCTCAGCGATATCTGAAACATCTTCATTAGCGATAGTAGCCAGGTCAATGACGGTATCATCCGCATTATTCTCATTCGCAGCTTCAGAGTCGACTGCCGCTAGCTCTTGCTCTAGGTCTGATAAGTTCAATGCTGAATCATCAAAGCTTTCATCCAAGCCAGAGGCTAATTGATCTAACTCTACCGCCGCTTCTTCATCTAAAGTAGGAACTTCATCTAAAGTAGGAA
>CAXIBC010000103.1:0-9637 GCA_964022115.1 uncultured Oleispira sp.
AGTTCTTATCTTGTTTTATGCTTTGATGCAAAACCGTAGTTTTGCTGTCTCCACCTAATCAAGGTAAGCACCCACACGAATTATCTAAATATATTGTTAAAGAACAATGCTTAGGCTTTCACCTTAAGCGGGCTGCGTATTCTAATGATCTAAATCATAAAGTCAACAGCTTTTTAAAACTTTCTTTTCAGTCGACTCATTCTTCGAATCAAGCCACTTCAAAGTGAGGCGCATTATATAGTGCTTAATGACGATGTCAACCTCTTTTTCTCTTTGTTTTCAAAGCCTTAGCAGCTCATCTTCAAAGGAGGGCGTATTCTAAACAAACGTTTTAAATAGTCAACCCTTTATTCTCATTTGTTTTCTAAGCATCCTTTCGAATAACTCTTCTCAACAAGTGAGCGGCGCATTATAGGGAGTTTATAAACGCCGTCAACTGTTTTCTACTAATTTATTTAATTTCAAACAAGTGGTGCTTTTTCTTACCTAGCTTCACTAGGAAGAAGCGACCATATAGAGCCTTTTCTACGGTAAAGCTCTGTGCAGTACTCATATTATCTGCAGCTCCCTTTGCTTCACCATTAATCAATACCGCATTACGACCCAGAGCATCTTTAACTTCACGCCCTGCTTTTACTAGGCCGCACTCTGCAAATAATGTGGTTAATGGTGTTTCCGCAATATCTGCTAATACTAGATCACTTGAGGGTAAACCATCTAGCTTGATCTGTTCCAACTCTTCTTCTGATAGTGCTGCTAGATCACCTGAGAATAACGCTTCTGTTATACGTTTTGCAGATTCCAATGCATCGTCACCATGCACTAAGCGTGTCACTTCATCTGCTAATATGGCTTGCGCTGTTTTGCGACCTTGTATTTCTGCATCGTGGGCTTCAATTTCAGCTATACGTTCTATGGATAAGAAAGTGAAGTAACGTAAGAACTTATAAGCATCCGCATCTGCAGTATTGAGCCAGAACTGATAGAAAGCATAAGGGGAAGTCTTAGACGCTTCCAACCAAATAGTACCACTTTCAGTTTTACCAAATTTAGTACCATCTGATTTTGTTACTAAAGGAAGTGTTAAACCAAAAGTTTGCTTACCGTACATACGGCGTGCTAAATCAACACCCCCGACAATATTACCCCACTGATCTGAACCACCGATTTGTATCCGGCAATCTTCTCGTTCAGCTAGCTCAGCAAAGTCATAGGACTGCAATAACATATAGGTAAACTCGGCAAAAGAGATCCCTTCACCTTCACGCTCAAGGCGCTGCTTAACCGACTCTTTCTGAATCATGTTATTGACTGAGAAATACTTTCCGACATCGCGAAGAAAATCAAGAATACTTAGCTGCCCAACCCAATCGAGGTTATTAACAACGACTGCACTCTTCTCGCCGGCATCAAAATCAATAAAACTACTTACTTGGGCTTTCAGTTTATTAACCCAATCACCGACTACTTCAGCGGTATTTAGCTTACGTTCCTGAGCCTTGAAGCTCGGATCACCAATCAAGCCTGTTGCACCACCTACCAATGCCATTGGCTTATGCCCAGCTTCTTGGAAACGTTTTAATGCTAACAAAGGTACAAGACTACCAATGTGCAAACTGTCAGCAGTTGGATCAAAACCACAATAAAGTGTGCGACAACCACTCTCTAGATACTCAATAAATTCTTCATCTGCCGTTGTCTGGCTAATAAGGCCTCGAGCCTTTAAATCTTCGATCAATGCTGCCGTCATGACGTTCTCTTGTCAGTCTATAGTGGGAAAATAAGCGATCGTCACAATACCGAATCAGTTAATAAATGCAATAGAGATACTGTTAATGGCGACTATTTAAGAAACTTTTTGAGGAACTTTGTTGTACACTGTGTTCTATAGAAAAGATTCATTTTTAGGAACAACAATAACTATGGCAGTCCTTGGCCAGTGGCAGTACTTCCCCAAAACACATATTGCAGCAATAAGTCTTATTACTATTATTGTTCTTTTTGCTATCGGTAACAGCTCAGATACTCAGCAGAAACGTGAAATTCAGACCTTGGTTATCAATAGCGAAGCGGTTGACCATAGCGCTGAAGAAATCGAAATATGGCAGCAGACCGAACTCAAATCTGGTGATAACTTATCTCGTATCTTTACTCGCTACTCACTGAGTGCGGCCGACGCTTTGGCCATTGCCTCTAGCGCCCCCAAGCAAGCCTTGAATTTACAACCAGGACAAATCATTAAATGGCAAAATAGTGACAGTAATAATGTCACCCGTATGCGCATTGAAACATCGCCACTTATGGCGCATACATTTGAACGCTCGATCGATGGTAAATATCAATACAGCCTAGACGAAAAAGTGGCCGATAGACGCCCTAAATTTGCTCATGCAACCATCAACTCCTCATTATTTTTAGATGGCGCTAAACAAGATATTCCACAAGCTATGTTAATTGACCTAGCCGCGCTATTTGGTTGGGATATTGATTTCGCCCTTGATATTCGCCAAGGAGATGAATTCAGCTTAATTTACGAAGAATTATTTCTCGAAGGTGAGCGCATTGGTTTTGGCAATATTTTAATCGCCCGGTTCATCAACCGAGGACGTGAACTCACTGCTATTCGTTATGAAAATAAAAATGGGGAAGCCCAATACTATGATCCTACTGGGCATAGCATGCGCAAAGAGTTTCTACGTAACCCAATTGATTTAGCCCGCATAAGTTCACGCTTTAACCTGCGCCGCAAGCACCCTGTGCTGAATAAGTTTCGCGCCCATAAAGGAACTGATTATGCTGCGGCAACCGGCACTCCAATTAAATCAACCGGTGATGGCAAGGTGATTTTCGCAGGTCGCAAAGGTGGTTTTGGTAATTGTGTGATTATTCAACACGGCAGCCGCTATCAAACCTTATATGCCCACTTGAGTAAATTTAATCGCAAGGCGCGCAAAGGGCGCAGAGTTAAGCAAGGTCAGGTTATTGGTTATGTCGGTAGTACTGGCTTAGCCACAGGCCCTCACTTGCACTTTGAATTCAGGGTCGATGGGGTGCATAGGGATTCATTACGCATTAAATTACCAAAATCCAGATCCATAAACAAAGATCAAAAGAAAGCTTACCAAGCAGAAGCTGAACGCATGATTGAATGGCTGAATAGCCAACAGCCGAATCAGATAGCTAATAATGACGCACTTGATTCATCTGCATAATAAAAGGAGTTGCTCGTGCTTTACATAGGTTTAATGTCTGGCACTAGCTTGGACGGAATAGATGCTGCTTTAGTCGACATTAATCCACAAGGGCAACCTAAATTATTAGCTCATTATTATCATCAATATGATACAGAGCTGCAGAAGACACTGTTTCAAATAAGCCAAGCAGAATCCATTCAGCTAGAGTTACTAGCAGAGCTCGATCAAAAGCTAGGGCAGTTATACGCGCAATGCTGCTTATCTCTGCTAGAAAAGTACCCTTGCCTAGCGAGTGATATTCAGGCCATTGGCTGTCATGGTCAAACCATACGCCACCGCCCTCGGCCCAATGCTTTCAGCATGCAAATTGGCGATGCTAATCAAGTCGCCGAGCTAACCGGTATTACCACGGTTGCTGACTTCCGTCGCCGCGATATTGCCGCAGGAGGTGAAGGCGCTCCTCTGGTGCCAGCCTTTCATCAATATGTCTTTCTCGATAGCCAAAATCCAAGACAAATACTTAACTTGGGTGGTATTGCGAACATCACCATTCTTTCTCAGAATCCCGACCATACTTTTGGCTTTGATTTGGGCCCAGCTAATGCGCTATCCAATGAGTGGGTCGAAAAGCACTGGCAATTAAGTTATGACCACGAAGGGCAGATTGCACGCTCAGGTCAAATACAAACTGACCTAGTAGAACAATGGCTTCAGCTTGAGTATTTTAATCTCGAGCCACCCAAAAGCACGGGGCGGGAATTATTTAACTTGAGCACTTTCGAACAACTAAGCCCTGAAATTAACCATTTAAAAAAAACAGATGTATTAGCCAGCTTCATTGAACTCACTGCCATCTCTATCAGCCAAGGTGTAGACAAGTGGGGCTATACGGATGGCGAACTCTTTTTATGTGGTGGTGGTGCCCATAATACCTATCTAGTTGAACGCATTCAGCACCATTTAGTGAATGCTCGTATCGCTCGGACTGATGAGCTAGGTATTCCAGCAGATATGGTTGAAGCCTGCGCTTTTGCTTGGTTAGCTTATCGGACTATGGAGGGTTTAAGTGGTAATTTAGCGAATACGACGGGGGCCAAAGGACCTAGAATATTAGGTGCTATTTACCCAGCCTAAATTAGTTAAGTGCGCTAAAAATAAGCATAACCGGCTTTTTTTAAGCGCTCTCTTTCACCAGCACCAAAAGGAACAGCTTCAACAAAAGGAGGCAATTCATTTGCCATAATACCGTTAGCCCCCATCCAGCGTTTGCAGACTTTAATATCGATGACATTAAACGCATCGAGCCTAGCCGCTAAATCCACCAGCTCCTTATTGCTACGATAATTACGACGCACAAAAGCCTTGATTTCTTCACCATGGAGCACAACCGCAATGGGCTCATCGACACTGTATTGACTGTTACCACTAGCAATCTGTTCGGCCTGAAGCAATAATTGTTTTAATTCAGCCAAGGAGTGAAGGGTAATATTCGCTTGCAGTTTTTGGCTTGGCGACTCTACCCCAGATATCGTCGCAATGGTCTTAGTTTGATCTGCGGTTTGAATTGTCGGAGCTTGGGCCCAGACACTCGTGGATAAACATAAGACGACACAACTCACTAATCTCATTAAACCCACATAGCTCACATAACTCACATCACTGAAGATACGCAACATACTGCTTCCCCTTAACCGGGATATAACTTGAGTTAAACCGAGAATGAAGAGCCGCAGCCACAAGTTGAGCTTGCACCAGGGTTATTAACAATAAAACGCGATCCTTCAAGGCCTTCTTGATAATCCACATTGGAACCTACCAGATATTGATAGCTCAATGAGTCTACTAGTACTCGCGCGCCCTGCTTGTTAATAATGCTGTCATCTTCATTGCGCTCATCGTCAAAGGTGAATCCGTACTGGAAACCAGAACAACCCCCACCTGTTACGAAAACACGCAAACACAAATCATCATCAGCTTCTTCAACTAATAAAGCTCTTATTTTCTCTTCTGCCGCGGTCGTAAGACCAATCGGCTCGGCTGAAACTACTGCGTTCATTATCTATCTCACAAAGACTAACTGGACCATTATCGAATTAACCAACCAATTTAGTCAACTTTATCGCCAGCTTGGTCACGCTGAACTTTATTTTGCGCGTCTAGCACCGATTTGTTTGCCTGCTTAAGCTTATCTTTGCCTTGGTGAAGCAACTTACCATTTACTTCAGCGCCTAATACCATTTCCATCATATGATAATAAACATCCCCTTGAATACGCGCTTTCTTTGCGAGTTCAATGTACTCAGCGGCATAAATATCACCCACAATGGCACCGTTAACGACTACATTGGGGGCATTAATCTGACCTTCAACCCGTCCAGTATCAGAAATACGTACAACGGCACCACTATTGGCTTCCGCAATAAGATTCCCTTTAACGATACCTTCAATCTGCAAACCACCTTTAAATTTTATATCACCAACAATCTCAGTTTTTGATGATATCAGCGTATCGTAGTGACTCGCCGCTGCTTTATCTTTACTACTAAACATCATGTATCCTTAATATGACCATTCAATGGTCTCTTCTACGCGCTGGGCTTTATTACCACTTGACTGTAAAACCACCTGCACCTGCTCTACTTTGAAGTTCGCTGGTAATGTAATTTCACCGCTAACTTCTTGGAAATAGCGGAAGCTGAATTTCACGCCTAAATCATTAATTTTTTCGTCCAGTTCACGTAACGGCATAATCTTACGCTTACCCGCATCTAAACCGACAAAATTAATGGCGGCTAGACCTTTAATATAACTTTTATTATCAGCAACCTGAGTCATCATTATGCTATAGCGGAACTTATTGGCTTGATCTAAAGGCTGAATATTGATTTTGCTGATGCGTAAACCCTTATCCTGCCCACTGGGCGCCATAATCCCCTTATAAAAAGATACTTCTTCTTCCAGCGTAGCAATCTGCAGCTTTAATTCTTTAACCGTCTGACGAATGCCTTCCGCTGCTTCGCGATCGACCTCGCCCCCTTTTTCTAATACCCCGACCCGTTGGCGGAAAGTACGAATTTCTTGGTCGGCTGCTATTATCTGTGCCTGTAGCTGAGTACGCTCTGCACTTAAAGCACGGACTTCATTCAAGCTGGCATACTGACCAGCAAAGAAACAACCAGCCGCCACGGCAAGGGTAAAAAGCAAAAAGAAAAATCCACGCCAAAAGCGATGCCATGGATTATATCCCACGAGAATTAAGCGCTCTTGTTTACTGGCTTTCACAACGGCCATTAATTAATCCTTAAGTTGATAGTATCCATAGACGTACTTAAGGCAATAAGCCTACCACCTGCAAGCCCGTCTGCTCTGGAAGATCAAATACGATATTCATGTTTTGAACCGCTTGCCCAGAGGCGCCTTTCACTAGGTTATCAATCACAGAAAGTATGACAATCAAACCCGTATCAGCATGTTGGTGAATCGCGATCCGGCACATATTACTGCCTTTTACCGAGCGCGTTTCCGGATGACTACCCGCAGGCATCACATCAACAAAAGGTTCATTTGCATAGCGCTCTTCAAACAGAGTCTGTAAACCATCAAGACCCAAAGCGGCAACTTGCGCGCTATTACTCGGGGCATAAACCGTCGCGTGAATACCGCGAATCATTGGGGTTAAATGCGGTACAAACGTCATACTGACATTTTCACCTGCAGCGCGGGCCAAGCCTTGACGAATTTCTGGCAAATGTCTATGACCAGATACCGCATAGGCCATCATAGATTCCCCAGCCTCACAAAACAGACCACCCATTTTTGCCTGACGGCCAGCACCACTCACCCCAGATTTACAATCGGCAATGATGCCACTGGTTTGAATCAAGTCGCGTTCCAATAAAGGAATCAAAGCGAGCTGCACTGCCGTTGGATAACAGCCAGGAACCGCAATCAATCGCGCTTGCTTAATCTGCTCACGATTGACTTCTGGTAAACCATAAACGGCTTCAGGCAATAAAGACTTAGCGCCGTGAGGTTGGTTATACCATTGCTCCCACTCAACCGCATCTTGCAAACGGAAATCGGCACTTAGGTCAATCACCTTAATCCCTAAGTCCAAAACCTGCTGAGCTAATGCATGGGCGACACCATGAGGAGTAGCAAAGAAAACCACATCACAAGGTGCTAGGTTTTCCGCACTCGGTTCAGAGAAACATAAATCAACATGCCCACGCAGGTTAGGAAACATCTGCGCGACAGGAATACCCTTCTCACTGCGAGAGGTAATTACCGTTAATTCAACTTCTGGATGCTGACTTAACAGCCTTAATAATTCAACACCGGTATAACCTGTGCCACCGACAATGCCAACTTTGATCACTTGTGAGCCTCTAATCTAAGATACAGGACAGATAAAGATGCTTATAATAAGCCTTCTCGTCAGAATTGTTAGTTTTGAAGGGCAAAAAGTTCGTATAATTTTCAGAAATGATCACTTTAACGAGTTCTTGTTAGTCAACTTGTATCATAAAGGAACCAGTATGCAGGTAAAAGAAAGCCAAATATCTCTGGCGCTACTCGCAACTTGCGTTGGTTTGATCAGTGCCGGCATTATTACACTCTTCCGCCTTGCCTATGAACTGCCACTAGAACACTTTTTACCTTCAGGCGATGCTGAGGGTTTTGAATCGCTATCGACACAAACCCGAATCATCTTAATATTAAGCTCAACGGCGTTATTAATCTTTTTCTTTAGCCGCTTGCGGCCAGAACAGCGCAAGGTCGGGGTAGGCCATGTATTACAACGTATTGAACAACATCAAGGCTACCTTCCTAAAACTAATCTAATTGCCCAATTCTTCGGTGCCATCATCGCCTTGATCGGTGGCCATAGTGTGGGACGAGAGGGGCCCGCCGTACATATTGGTGCAGGCAGCGCGAGTCAATTTGGCCAACTGCTAAAAACCCCTCACCATAGATTGAGAATATTAGCCGCTTGCGGCGTCGCCAGTGCCATTTCAGCCTCTTTTAATACCCCCATGGCTGGGGTGATTTTTGCCATGGAAGTGGTGTTATTGGAATACAGTATCCGAGGCTTCATTCCTATTATTCTCGCATCAGTTATCGGTGCCATTGTCAGCCGTGCAGTATTTGGTAATGAAACGGCGTTTATCGTGCCCTCATTAGAGATGGGCTCGCTATTAGAGATTCCTTATATTCTATTATTAGCCTTAATCTGTGGCGTATTGGGCAGTCTATTTATTGCGACGGTGAAATTTATGCAGCGCTGGAATGTCCGCCCCATTTGGCAAACTTGGGGATTATTGGGTATGGGTACGGCGCTGGTCAGTATTTATTTACCTGAGGTCATGGGCATAGGCTACGACAGTGTAAATTCTTGGCTGCAAGGGGAAGTCGCTTTAGGCTTAGCCTTGGCCTTATTATTGGCCAAGCTATTGCTGTCTGGATGGGCCTCAGCCACGGGCTTTCCTGGGGGATTGATTGGCCCAAGCTTATTTATGGGCGCTGCAGCCGGAGCCATGATGGGACAAATGTCATCTTTCTTCATGCCAGACTACCCAGTCAATCTAGGGTTTTATGCCATGCTAGGTATGGGTGCCATGATGGCGGCGGTATTAAGAGCACCACTTGCCGCATTAATGGCCTTATTAGAACTAACCGCCAACCCCAATATCATTCTGCCTGGCATGCTGGCGATTGTTATCGCTAGCCTCACCGTAAGTGAGGTCTTTAACCTGCCCTCTATTTTTCGTGTACAAACTAAGCTAGCAATGAATCAAAGTCCGGTGCAGCAATTATTACGCAATACCTGGGTTGGCCAAGTCATGTCGCAGAGTTTTACTACTAGCCCTAGAGTCATCAAGATCGATAGTGCGAATATTTTATTAAGTCAGCAATCAAGCTGGATTTTATTGGAGCAAGAAAATCAATTATTGGCAACGGCGGATCTCGCCCACTATATTGAAGGCCTAGCGCTTAATAATACCGAGCATCAGGACATTGATTGTTTATTACTTCCTGGTGATAGAAAGATGGTAAAATCCATTACGTTAATGGCCAATTTGCAAAATGCCTTAGATATGATGCAGACTCATCATATAGAATGGTTAACCGTTCACCGAGACGAGCAATTTAATCACGTGGTCGGAATCATCAGCCGCGAAATGATTGAACAGTATTATCGCTATAAACCTGCTTAATTAACCGTGCCAAAACCGCTTTCGTTTTATACAGAGAGTTTCGTTTTATACAGAGAGAAACGTCTATGTTGTGGCTCAAAGCCTTTCATATTATTGCCGTCGTGACCTGGTTTGCAGCCTTATTTTATTTACCGCGCTTATTTGTTTATCACGCCATGGCAGAAGATCAAATCAGTAAAGATCGCTTCAAAATCATGGAACGTAAATTATATCGGGGTATCATGA
>CAXIBC010000104.1:0-9630 GCA_964022115.1 uncultured Oleispira sp.
TGAGCTATTTGCACGATACGTGCGACCTCAAGCTTGCTTCCATGCACTTGCAAGCTAGCGCCTCCAGCAGAGTTTTGCTGACTAATAAGCGCTAAGGCGCTATCGCCAGTAATATTGTTAAAATCCACTGATTGGCGCAGCTGCTGCTCAAGCTCTTCAATACTCACATGCTCTGGACGCAGCTCAAATGCCTGCTGATCACAACCGCTTAGCCCTAATAAGAGCATTAATACTGTCAGCAAGCGTACAGGCAATGTCATAATTAATTTCACCTAGATGAAAAGTTTGCGACCTTCGATTAGCTGCTTAGATTTGGCCCAAGCTTGTTCAAAATGTACCTTGTGACGACCCACACTGAGCTGATTATTAAAGTTGCAGTAGCTGGTTTGGTAGTCAAACCGCATGTGCCCCTTAAGGTCAAATATGATTTGATTATTGTGTTCTTCTCGCCCTTCAATGGCGTCGGCGCGTCGTACAATAAAGCGACTACTGAGTCTTTGCTGAATCAGCATCATAGGGTGCTCAGCCAAGCCTCGATACTCTTCATTTAATAAAACGCGTATTTGAGTATGTTTCGACTGGCGAATGAAGGCCGTTAAGTTTTCTAAGCATGAAGCATTATTAAAGACTGGGTGCGCTAGGTCGTGTAGCCATATATCAATGCTGCGCCGACTCTGTTTGCTGGCAATCTGAAACCAGACCGGAGAGGCCGCGGCCTCGTTTGAATAATGGTTATCTTCGTCCAAACCCAATAGATAAGCATGACTTACAGTATTGGATTTATTTAAACCCTTTTGCATGCGAATGTGAGGAATGCCCGCATCCCAAAACATCTCGTCGCACGGACGATAACCCTTATTGAGATAAAAGCTATAACTATTAGCCTGACTATTAAGGTAAATCTTTAGCTGATTTTCTTTGAGTAAAAACGCTTCCGCGGCCTTTAATATACGAGCCCCCCAGCCTTGCTGGCGATTCTCCTTCAGAACCGCCAGCCTTCCTAGCTTGCCATCGCGTTCAATGCGAGCACAAGCAACAGGGCGGCTACCTTCTCTTGCAAGCAGGTGAAGTGCGACTTTATCCGCTGCATCCCACTCTAGCGCTTCTGGCACTTGCTGTTCTTCAATGAAGACCTTTTGCCGAATATAGCGCAATGCGGATTCTTCATCCTCCCAAGCGACAATATTAACTTCCATCAATAACCTCGATTAATACCTAATCAGCACTAAAAAAATGTCCGTCTTGCCATAAGCTTAGCAAAAGCTTGGCATTATCACCTTGCTGGCAGAATTGCTGTAATTCTGGACCGCTATAGCGGCGCTGCTGAGTGAGGTATTTAGCCAGTTCTAAGCTGTTTTCTGTTATGGGAAAAACCTTGCCGCCGGCGTAAAAGCTAACTTGATTATTAGTATTGTTAAAGGCAAATCTTGAATGTAATTCTCGTTGTATATCAATAGCTTGAAGATCATACTTCAAGTCTGATATTAGGTATTTTTCAGCGCCACTAGGCTTCTCACTATGCTCTTGCGGGTACTTAGCTTCTGTCATTAGCTTACCAATCGTATCACTCAATAAAGCCGGATCGGCTAATGCCTGCTGCATAAAATCACGCACTTGCTTTATCGCCGCAGAGCTTATTTCACCACTATCTTGCTGCAAGGCTAGGTCAGGGTCGCCATAGCGCTGATCTTCATTACTACTGACATCAATCTGGTCGACTAGACTGTGCATCAGCTCGCTTTGGCTTGGTGCACGAAAACCAATACTGTAGGTTTGGCCATTACCTTGTGAGATACCGTAATGGGCAAGGCGTGGTGGTAGGTAGAGCATGTCGCCTGGCTCTAATACCCAGCTTTGGGTTTGTTCGAATTGCGCCAAGATACGCAATTTGGTTTCGCTTAAGAAGGCATCTTGCTCACTGCACATCTGGCCAATACGCCATTCACGTCGACCTTCAGCTTGCAGTAAAAAAACATCGTATTGATCGTAATGTGGGCCAACACTACCACCATCTGTTGCAAAGCTGATCATAAGATCATCAATGCGCCAATTTGGGATAAAGTTAAAGTCTTGCAACAAATCCGCAGCTTCAGGTAACCACTGATCAACCCCTTGAATTAATAGCGTCCATTTATTTTCAGGTAGGCTAGCAAAGGTATCTTCTTCGAAGGGGCCAGCTAATAACTGCCAAGGGGAGTCGGGGCCGTTTTCTAAGATGATGCGTGACTCAATTTCTTCTTCTAGACTCATGCCAGCAAGCTCGTCGGCCGGAATTAAAGGCTCGAAGTCAGGGTAGGCTTGGCGAATCAATAGGGGTTTTTTCTGCCAATACTCTGCAAGGAATTGTTCTTTACTGATGGTGCCTAGGATGTCCAATTTGCTATTCCACTTTGATTGGGTATTTGCGAGAGATGATACAGCAAAAAGCAAAGAAGGGAGGGGGGATTTAAATTTGAGGTGTATGGATTTTATTTGTTGGGGTGTTTGTCGGCCTAAAGGCCGACCTACAGATCATACCGTAGGTCGGTCTTTAGGCCGACATGTAGGTCGTAGTAGGTCGGTCTTTAGACCGACAAGCTTGCAGCGACTCTTAAACCGCCTTAGCTTGCTCTTCTGCATTACCCACATAAGACGCTGGGGTCATTGCTTTTAATTCAGCAATGGCTTCCGCTGGCATTTCTAAAGTTTCGATGAACTCCGCCATGGCTTCTTGCGTAATGGCTTTACCACGAGTAAAGGCTTTTAGCTTTTCGTATGGCTGTTCAATGCCGAAGCGACGCATAACGGTTTGCACTGGCTCTGCTAATACTTCCCAAGCATTATCCAAGTCAGCCGCGATGTTCGCTTCGTTGACCTGTAGCTTGCTTACGCCTTTCAATGCAGCTTGATAAGCAATCAGGCTGTAACCAAGACCAACACCCATATTACGCAATACAGTTGAGTCGGTCAGGTCACGCTGCCAGCGAGAGATAGGCAGCTTCTGAGCAAGGTGACCCATAATGGCGTTAGCCATGCCTAGATTGCCTTCGGAGTTTTCGAAGTCAATTGGATTTACCTTGTGCGGCATAGTAGAAGAGCCTACTTCGCCGGCAATAGTCTTCTGCTTGAAATAACCATTTGAAATGTAAGCCCAGATATCACGATTGAAATCGATCAATATGGTATTGAAGCGTGCAATGGCATCAAACATTTCAGCGATATAATCGTGTGGCTCAATCTGAGTTGTATAAGGATTGAAAGTTAATCCTAGAGACTCGATAAATACCTGGGCGTTTTCTGCCCAATCGATATTTGGATAAGCCGATAAGTGAGCATTGTAGTTACCCACGGCGCCATTAATCTTACCTAATAGTGGTACGGATTCTAGCTGTGCGATTTGACGCTCTAAGCGTGCAACCACGTTCGCCATTTCTTTACCTAGGGTAGTCGGCGAAGCCGTTTGACCGTGAGTACGAGAAAGCATAGGTAATGCTGCATAGTCGTGAGCAAGGCTTCGAATGGCATTAGCCACTTTACGCATATAAGGTAAAGCAACGTCTTCACGGCCTGCTTTTAGCATCAATGCGTGAGACAAGTTATTAATGTCTTCTGAAGTACAAGCAAAATGAACAAACTCAGAAACCGCTAATAATTCAGCATTATCCGCAAATGATTCTTTAATGAAGTATTCAACCGCTTTCACATCGTGATTGGTCGTTGCTTCAATGTCTTTAATGCGCTGGGCGTCAGCTTCTGAGAAGTTGGCAACAATGGCATCCAACTGAGCATTAGTCGCGGCGCTAAAAGGGGCTACTTCAGAAATTTCTGCGTGCTGGGCAAGACGCTGCAACCAGCGAATTTCCACTTCTACGCGACAACGGATAAGACCGAATTCTGAAAAGATGGGGCGTAACTCTTGAGTTTTGCTGCCGTAACGGCCGTCAATTGGGGAAATCGCGCTTAATGCAGAAAGTTCCATGGATTCGTATCTCGCCTGTCATGTAAAAGATGAATGTGAGTGTAACTGGAAATTTAAGGCGCGCATTCTACCTGAAAAGTAGACTTTGTGCATCCTTGATATAACGTTTGCGATTGAATAATAGGTGCCAGCGACGACCACCAACCTGGCGCCATAATATAGCCCCACGTATGCCGGCTAATAGCAGTGCACGTACTTTATTGGCGTTATGGCTATTTTGTAAAATCTGCGGGTTTCCTGTCACTTTAATGCGAAAGGAAAGGGTGCTCAATGTTTGCTTATAGGTATCCGCTAGGCTGCCAATCACGCTTTCATGAGTAATGTGAAAATGCTCAGCCTGACGCACACTGGCTTGAATGCTTTCCCCAAGCTGATTCATCATGTGGCTATTTTTACGCAAGCGGCTTTCAAGATGAATAATGCTTAAGGCGTAACGCATCACTTCAGGCTTAATTTCTTGCTTTAGCTTAGCCACATCCGTACCCATTAATTTACAGATGCCATGATAGCCAGCTTGTAGGTTCGGCCTAGCCCCATAAATATCATCAAAGCTATCAGGACTTTGCTTAAACAGACTTGTGATCAGTAGCTCTAGCTCGGGGGCAGGCACCTCACCCGTGCGCGACAATTGCTCGACTAAGCTTGCCGCTTGAAAGATAGCGGCAAGGGCGATGGTCTGTTGTTCGTGCTTATTAATTTGGCTCATAATGACTACTACAATGACTACTTATTATAATTTCAGCTAAAACGGCGATTGAATTTAACATACGATACTTAGAGCTTAATTGAGCGCTCTGGGTCAACTTGAGTATGCTCAATAACGCCACCCCCCAAGCAAATATCATTAACATAAAAAACAACACTTTGCCCTGGAGTAACGGCGCGCTGTGGCTCTTTAAAGACTACCTGGTAATGTCCGTGCTGATCTTTGCTGACTGTGCATGCTTGGTCACTTTGACGATAGCGTACTTTAGCCGTACAGGTTAAAGGTAGCTCTGGCTCATTATTCACCCAATAAATTTTCTGCGTCGTCAAAGAGTGACTAAACAAAATAGGGTGATTCTTACCTTGCGCAGCAATCAATACATTACGTTCTAAATCTTTTTGCGCAACATACCATGGGTCATCAGAGTAGCCATTAAGCCCTCCAATACCCAAACCCTGGCGCTGACCTAGGGTATGATACATAAGGCCTTGGTGCTGGCCGATCACATCCCCTTCAGGGGTTTCGATTACCCCAGGCTGAGCCGGTAAGTATTGCTGTAAAAAGTCTTTAAAGCGACGCTCGCCAATAAAGCAGATACCTGTCGAGTCTTTTTTATTATGGGTTATTAGGTCAAATTCTTCGGCAATTCGGCGCACTTCTGGCTTTTCCAGTTCACCTACTGGGAATAGCGTTTGCGCAATCTCGGTGCCAGCAACGGCGTGTAAAAAGTAGCTTTGATCTTTATTACCATCGATACCACGCAATAACTGAGCCTGTGGGCCCGCTTCGGTCTCTATATCGTGACGACGAACATAATGCCCAGTGGCAATATAATCAGCCCCAAGCACCTTGGTATAATCCAGAAAGGCTTTAAACTTAATTTCACGATTACATAAGATGTCTGGATTCGGGGTGCGACCTGCCTTGTATTCCTCTAAGAAGTGCTCGAAAACATTATCCCAATATTCGCTGGCGAAATTGGCGGTATGCAGCTTCATACCCAGCTTATCCGCTACCGCTTGAGCATCGGCAAGGTCATCCATGGCGGTGCAGTATTCTGTGCCATCATCCTCATCCCAGTTCTTCATAAACAAGCCTTCCACTTTATATCCTTGCTGCTGTAAAAGCAGGGCAGATACTGAGGAATCAACACCGCCGGACATGCCGACTATCACTAGGGTTTGTTCTTTTGGCTTGCTAATCATCGTTTACTTCTAACTCTTTAACTGTGTTCGTAATCTGTATGTTCGTAAATCACGTCGAGTGGGTATTGCTTACCCTCTACATGGTCTTTAATGCATTGTTTTACAAGGGGGCTACGAAGATTATCCAGTCCTTGGATTTCATCCCAGCTAAACCACTTGGCGTCGAGTATACCATCATCAAGGGCATTTTCAGGCTGATGTTTTATCGCCTCTCCAGCAAAACAGTATCTATGATAGGTCACCCCATTGGCGGGAGCCGTGAATATATAGATACCAACCAGGTGGGTTAATTTAATCTGCCAGCGCGTTTCTTCTAAGGTTTCTCGCACCGCAGCGGCCAAGATAGACTCGCCCTCATCAACGTGACCGGCAGGCTGATTGTAAACAATGCCATAGTCACCTTGGGAGTTAATTAAGCGTCTTTCTTCTACCAATAAAAACTTACCGTCTTTTTCAATGATCGTGGCAACGGTTGCGTGAGGGGTCCAGCGCTCGGTTTCTAGAGTATGCATTAGCGACGATTCTTCTTATATTTACTGCGCGTGACATTACCACTGAATTTCTTATCGATATTCTTTTTTGTTGGGCCACTGGTTGCCTGTAATACCGACTCACTCGGTAATGCTACGGTATCTTCACGCACATCCCCAGGTTTTAAGCCTTTAATGGTCCACTCGCCAACCTGCATGCGTATTAGGCGTAGGCACGGCAAGCCAACCGCTGCAGTCATGCGACGAACTTGGCGATTACGGCCTTCTACTATGGTTAATTGGATCCAGCTAATGACTTGTCCTTCCCTTGGGCGAATAGGGGGGTTGCGTGGCCAGATTTTTACCGCGGCCATTTGCTTTACTTTTGCCGGCGCTGTCATGCCGTCACTAAGCTTAATGCCATTACGCAATTGTTCTATCGCCTCTTTAGTCACTTCACCTTCTACTTGAACCCAATAAGTTTTTGGCAGTTTGTGGCTAGGGTGACTAATCTGATGTTGTAGTGCACCTTCGTTGGTTAATAGCATTAACCCTTCGGAATCAAAATCTAAGCGCCCCGCTGGGTGGAAACCCTTGGTCTTGATGTATTTCGCCAATGTGGTTTTACCTTCGTGCGCTGAAAACTGAGAAAGCACTTGAAAAGGCTTGTTAAATAGAATGAGATTGGGCATAAATGACGAAACCTTGTAAAGAAACTACCAAATACTACAATATTGTATAAAAAATGAACGCTCACTGTAGAATTACTACATAAAAGCCTGTTGATTATACCATTGCGTGTTAATATTCGTGCCCGCAATAACTCATAAAGTTGTATTTAAAACTTAAATGAGTCCAAAAAGGTGACCAAAAGTGACCTTTGATATGCCTGCTGGGCCTAAAGATACGAAGACGATCAAAAGTCGTCTTTCTAAGGCTACTGGCGATACAGCCAAAAAACATTAGGACAAATAATGACCAAGCAAACTCCTAAGATTATTTACACAGAAACCGATGAAGCTCCAGCGCTGGCGACTTTTTCGCTACTGCCGATCATCCAAGCATTCGCCAAAACTGCTAACATCACAATCGAAACCCGTGATATTTCATTAGCAGGGCGTATTATTGCTAATTTCCCAGATAATCTAACCACCGAACAGCAGCAAACTGACGCGCTTGCTGAATTGGGCGAACTGGCTCAAACCCCTGAAGCGAATATTATTAAGCTGCCTAATATCAGTGCTTCTGTACCTCAGCTAGTAGCTGCAATTAAAGAACTGCAGAGCCAGGGTTATGATATTCCTGACTATCCGGAAGATCCTGAAAACGAAGCTGAAGAAGAAATCAAGGCCCGTTATGGCAAGATTCTAGGCAGTGCTGTTAACCCAGTATTGCGCGAAGGCAACTCTGATCGCCGTGTCGCCGATCCGGTTAAGCAGTACGCTAAGAAAAACCCTCATTCTATGGGCGCCTGGACGAAAGACTCGGCTTCTCATGTTGCTCACATGGAAAGTGGCGATTTTTACGGCAGTGAAAAATCTGTTGTTATGGCCGCCGCTGATAATGTGCGCATTGAGCTGGTAAAAACGGATGGCAGCATTAAGGTGCTTAAAGCCAGCACACCGTTACAAGCTAACGAAGTGATAGATTCTGCGGTTATGTCGAGCACGGCATTACGCGATTTCTTCGAAGCTCAGATGCAAGATGCTAAAGCCAAGGGCGTTATGCTGTCATTGCACTTAAAAGCTACCATGATGAAGGTTTCGGACCCCGTTATGTTTGGCCACGCTGTGACTGTTTATTTTAAAGATGTGTTCGAAAAGTATGCCGACATCTTTGAAGAGCTAGGGGTAGAGGAAACCAACGGCCTTGGTGATGTTTATGCCAAGATCAAAGAACTACCTAAAGCCCAGCAAGAAGAAATTGAAGCGGCCATCATGGCGGTTTACGCCACTCGCCCAACCTTGGCGATGGTGGATTCTGACCGTGGCATTACCAACCTACACGTTCCTAGCGATGTAATTGTTGATGCTTCTATGCCAGCCGCGATTCGAGCTTCGGGTAAAATGTGGGGCTCTGATGGCAAGCTGCATGATACTAAAGCGATGATTCCTGATCGTTGTTATGCTGAAATATTCCAAGAAACCATTGCTTTCTGTAAAGAAAATGGCGCCTTTGATGTTAAGACCATGGGTAGCGTTTCTAACGTTGGCCTAATGGCTCAAAAGGCAGAAGAATACGGATCTCATGACAAGACCTTCATCTTACAAGATGCGGGGACTGTTCGTGTGGTTAATCAAGCGGGCGAGACGGTTCTTGAGCATGCTGTTGAAGTGGGTGATATCTGGCGCATGTGTCAGACTAAAGACGCACCTATCCAAGACTGGGTTAAGCTTGCGGTTAAACGCGCAAAAGATACTGGCCAGCCCGCCGTATTTTGGTTAGACCCACAGCGTAGCCATGATGCAAACTTGATTGAGATTGTGAAGGGGTATTTGCAAGATCATGATACCTCTGGCCTTGATATTTTAATTAAATCTCCCGTAGAAGCGATTCGCTATACGATGGATCGTGTTAAAGCAGGTCAGGATACGATTTCTGTTACGGGTAACGTATTACGTGACTACCTAACCGATTTATTTCCAATCTTAGAGCTTGGCACCAGCGCTAAAATGCTTTCTATTGTGCCTTTATTGGCCGGTGGTGGTCTTTATGAAACTGGCGCAGGGGGTTCTGCTCCTAAGCACGCTCAACAGCTGGCTGAAGAAGGGCACTTGCGCTGGGATTCTCTAGGTGAGTTCTTGGCACTGTCTGTTTCTTTGGAAGACCTTGGTCAAAAGGCAGAAAATGCAAAAGCCCTTACCTTGGCCAAAGCGCTGAACGAAGCAACCGGTAAATTCTTAGACCATGACCGTTCACCTTTACGTAAAGTGGGTGAGGTGGATAACCGTGGTAGTCACTTCTACTTAGCGACGTATTGGGCTGAGTCACTAGCGGCTCAAAACGATGATGCTGAGCTGAAAGCGACTTTCTCTACCCTAGCGGAAGAGTTAGAAGCGAATCGTACGGCTATCGTCAATGAGTTGAGTCACGCTCAAGGCACTAAAGTTGATCTAGGGGGTTATTATCACTTAGACGCTGCTAAAGCCGAAAAAGCGATGCGCCCAAGCCAGACACTGAACCGCATCATTGATGCTGTATAGTCCTTTGGCCTAGGCTTAAGCTTAGACACAAAAAAGGCGAGTTAAATACTCGCCTTTTTTGTGTCTGCTATTTATTCCTACTGACTGC
>CAXIBC010000105.1:0-9519 GCA_964022115.1 uncultured Oleispira sp.
GGCCTAAAGACCGACCTACAAGCTTTCTATAACGTCCATTATTGTGCGGACTTTCGTCAGACTCTCTTCATATTCTTCATCGCAATCCGAATCAATCGTGATTCCGCCGCCACCCCAGCAGGTCATTTCTTGATTTCGAAACTCTACGCTGCGGATCAATATATTAAAATCCACATTACCCGAATCAGAATAATAACCAAAGCTACCGCAATACAGTGATCTAGGCTGAGCTTCTAGTTCATCTATAATTTCCATTGCGCGCTTTTTAGGCGCCCCTGTAATGGACCCCCCAGGGAAGGCATTTTCGATCGCCACGGCGGCAGTTAAACCGGCTTTAAGTTGGGCGCTAATGGTGCTGACTAGGTGGTGAACATTCGGGTGGGTTTCTAACTCAAAAAGTTTTTCTACTTTGACACTATTAGGCTCTGCAGACATGCTGAGGTCATTGCGCAGCAAATCAACAATCATTAAATTCTCTGCTTGATTCTTTTTACTGTTTTTCAAATCATCAATTAGAGCTTGGTCTTGCTTAGGGTCAAGGCTGCGCTTTATCGTTCCTTTGATGGGTTTAGCTTCTAACCTGCCTGCATTATCGATACTGATGAAACGCTCTGGGCTGACGCTCACAAGGGTATAGTCCTTGCCTTCAAAATAGCCACCAAAGCTAGGGTTTAAGGCGTTATAAAGAGGCAGTAGGGTGCTAAGGGGCGCTCCTGTATATTGGGCCTTGTGGGGCTGGGTTAGATTAACCTGATAGCAATCCCCAGCCTTAAGATAATCTTGGATTTTGAAAAACGCTTGAGCGTAATCCACTTTGCGCCAGCTAGGAGCGAATTTTTCTGCCTTAAACCTAGTTAGCTTGTTGCAGAGCTGAGGATCACTCTTGTTTAGCCGCTTACTTTGTAGCTTCCTTTGTCGTTTACTTTGCAGCAGCTCAAAAGCGTACTTGGCAGCATTGTCAGGGGTCCCAAGTAGGTGAAACTCACCAGAGGCGTGAGTAAGGCAAATTACCCAAGGGTAGTAGTGGAACTCAGCGACTGTATCGACACTTTCATCTTTATTGTCTTTAACTGTATTTGGATAGGGATAAATACCGACCCAGCCTGAATGCAGTGGGATGCTATTACTAGGATTAAGGCAAGTATCTTTGTTATCAGCCATTCGAGCTTGCCAAGATTGCAGCGCCTTCTTGTTGCTGATTACTAGGCTATCGGTAGGGTTAGCCATAAAGAAACTGTATTGAGTCAAAGAGGGTATAGATTCATTTTTACTCAATAAATAACAAGGTTTTAACAAGGGGTAGCTTTCTGCACAGTTTGAGCGATTAATAAGGTCAGGCAGCTCAATCAGGGCAGTAAGCTTGTCACTTAAGCTGCGTAAGTCAGTAAAATTATCGTTTTCAATATTCATAAAGGACTGCTTAAGTGGAAGAATTATACTGATTATGTGTCAGTAAGACCGGTAACGAGTTAGTTATCAGACACTTATTGTTAAGTGTCTGTAGTTTACAAAATTTCTTAACTAAATACTAAAAATCTCTAGACAAACCATGCTGCCCATAATATCTTTTGTTCCATCTTCTGAGCTGAGTAACAGATCAGTTGGCTTACATAACAATAAAAATGAACTATGCATGATTATTTCTCAGAATGAGTAGCTCTTAAAAAAGAGACACAATTTCTAGCCAGAGAATAGAGTAGGGACAACTACTTAATAATCATAATATAACGGAGTGTGCACTCATGAAAACTTTTCAAAAAATCGCTTTAGTATCTGCAATCGCAGCAGCCCCTTTCGCAGCTCAAGCTGACCTTACCCCAATGACTGACTCTTTAATGGGTGATACAACGGGTCAAGCGGGTGTGACGATTGATATGACAATTGAAGGTGCTGGTATTACTGTTGGATCTGTTGTTTATACCGATGAAGGTTCTCTAGGTATTAACGGTATTTCAATCACAGGTACTAACGCTGCTGGAGATGCAAATCAAGCAATGTCTCTTTCGCAAACAGTAGATGTTCTTGCCAATGGTGATTTACAGCTTGTTGTATCTCCTCAAGGTGGTGAGCAGTATTTGAATATCGGACTTGATAGCGTGACGCTGATGGCCAACGCAGCTACTGATGCAAATTACGCAGCGAATGCAAGTGAGTTAGTTAATAACCTTGATATGACAGTTAAGTTGACTGGTAATTCTACAACGACCATTCATAATGTTGATATTTCATCTCAGACTCTGGGTGATTTTGGTGTTACTGGTGCTGCTGCTACTTCAACGTCAGGTTTGGTTATTAGCCAGAATGCAAGTTTCCAGATCGATAATCTAGATGTAGGTCTATTTGGTTATACAGCTGCTCAGGCTGATGCTATTGCTAATGACCCTGCAAATGGTGGTGATGGTGATGCTACTGTAGAGACTCCAACTGAAGCTGCAACAGCAGCCGCATACTCTAGTGCATCTGCAGTTTCAATTAGTGGATTGACGCTTAATAACAATGGCGGCGCTATCAACTTAAATCAAAAGATTTGGGCTGATAGTACTGGTGTAAGTATTCAGATTGCAGGCTTTGATGCAGATTTGAACATTCAAGGTATTACAATTGGTGGTGCTTCAATCGGTTCTCTAGCGGTTAATGACATCTCAATGGCTGGTATTACTCAGAAAATCTACGGTCACTAATCACTCGTGATTATCTGATTAAGCTTTTAATGACTAAAAGCATCTGGCTTTATTGCTAGAAAAAGAAAACCCGCTTCGGCGGGTTTTTTTATATCTCAAGAAAAATATGGGTTTGGTTATTGTTTGAGCACTAATATTAAGGAGCTCAATAGATCTAATTCCACTGGCTTGTTTTGTCTTTTTTTTACGTAAAGATTCACCAAATGAGCGCATTGTTAGTCATAAAAAAGTGGCCTTTTTAGTAAACTTCTGTAACATGAGTCCCATTACTGGAAGTACAAATAATAATAATCCAGGAGGGGCTTAAGCCAACTATCGTGCTAATTATTTTATTGGGTTCAATCATCGCATTTTCCATCGTTAACGAGCTGGCCATTATCCCAGATCGCAATGATGGTGATCTCGTTTATCGTGTCGCTAATACTGAGCCTGCTCAGCAAGACGTCGTTATTAATGTCGAGCCATTAGCGGTACAGCGTTTTAATAATGTTGTACGTCAAGCCTATGATTACAGCTGCGGTTCTGCCGCATTAACCACTGTGCTCGATTTCTATCTAGGTCGTAACTTCCAAGAGCGACAAGTGATGGAAGGTCTATTACGTTTTGGCGAAACTGAACGAATCGTTGAGCGTCGCGGTTTTTCCTTGTTGGATATGAAACGTCTAGTAACAGCGCTTGGGCACCCATCTGGTGGTTTTAAAGCAGAGGCTTCAGATTTAGAAGAATTGGATCACCCAGCCATCGCACCGATTGAATACGCGGGCTTTAAACACTTTGTTGTTATCCGTGCGGTTTATGATGGTCGTGTTTTTGTAGCAGACCCGGCGCTTGGCAATATCAGTTTTACTATGCATCGCTTTTTAGAAGTTTGGGATAATAATGTACTCTTTATCGTATTCCCGAATGGTCACAAACCTGCTAGCGGCCTAGAGCTGCAAGAGCAAGATTTACGCTATGTTTCAGATTACATTATTGCTGAAAATAGTTTTAAAGAATTCCCTCATTTCTCTATGCCTGTTGATGGTAATCTTTATAATAAAATTGCTGCATTAAATAATAATGCGTTTTATGAGTTTGATGTTATACGTGATGAAAATGGCGAACCTCTTTTGAATGAAGAGGAAGAGCAGTATTACGAAAATGGTTATACCGAAGATACTGCGGGTAATCGGACTTACAACTCTAAGAAATATGATCTTAATGCTAAAGGCAAGTACAACTCAATTTATTGGGGTGGTGCAGGCGGCTTATATGATAGTGGCATTGATAAGATTGAAAAGAATATACGTTATAAACGCAACTAGAAGCTGAATAGATCATCGCTTCTGTGAAAAATTAAAATAAGAACTTAAAAAAGATAGGGATTCCAATGGGGATTAAGCTGCATTCATCGTTACTATTGATCGCTCTTAGTGCAACGGGTACTTCTTTGGTTCACGCCGCAGATGTATCACAGGCACGTGATGCGTTAACCAAGCAAGAGTCTGATGCTGATACGGAAAAGGCTCTTGAGGAAGTATTTGAAGCGGCTGAAAATAGCTACTCACTACTTAAAGAGGGTGGTATTGGTTTAAATTACAGTTTTGATTACAGCTATTATGCTGATCAAAGATTGAGTTTAATCATCGCCCCAGAAATTGATAGTGAAGGTAATACAACCGGCGATTCAAATATTTTAAGCGCGGATGTTTCTCCTGCTGCCTCCCATACTTTTACCAATTCTTTTAATTTAGATTATGGTTTATACGATAACATCACTATTGGTGGTCGTTTGCCTTTAGTGGCTAAGTTCGATACCGAAGCCGATATTACCAATTATTCCATCGGGGATTTAAGTGGTACGGTTCGCTGGCAGCCATGGGGAATTGTTCCAGGTACTTTGAGTAAAACCTTGTTTGGTTCACTTAAACTTAAAACCGGTGATAGCCCTTATGAAATTGACCCTAATCGACATTTAGCCAGTGGTTCAGGTTATTACAGCCTAAGTGGTGGTGCGAGTATTTCAAAGGTTTTGGACCCTGTCGTATTATTTGGTTCGGGTACCTATGCTTATAATATTCCTGAAACGGACCTTAATCAGGTGCGTGATGGCTCTGTCTTAAAAGAAGTTCATCCTGGTAGTTCTCTGTCGGGTTCTATGGGCTTCGCTTATTCCTTATCTTATGATGTGTCGTTGAGTGTTTCTTTTCAGGCCTCTTATAACGATAAAACTAAGTTCGTTCTTAAGCGCGGCGGCGATACCATTAATAGCACCGTCGGTAGCCAGGTAACGGGCATCATGAATTTTGCGCTAGGCGTACGCGTTTCACCTAAAACGATTACCAATATTAACGTTGGTTTTGGTATGACAGAATCTGCTCCTGACTTTATGGTTGGCTTTTCTATGCCAATTGATATCGAAGGCGTGAAGCCTAGCTTTTAAGCATCGCAATAAAGGAGAGTGACATGAATATTGCGATGATTAAGCGTCTTGCGCTGCTGTCTCTAGGGTTGGCAGCGAGTAGTTCGCACGCGCAGTTAGCAACAAACTTATTTCTTGATACTAAGGCTATGTCTTTGGGTAACGCTGTAACAGCAGACCCAGTTGGTATTATGGATATTCACTTTAACCCAGCAGGCTTAACCAAGCTGGATGGGCGACAGATTCAGTTCTCGGTACAGAATATCTATTTGAGTGTTGAAACAGAATTCAATGTGCCAGAGGGTTATGATGGCGAAGGCCAGTTATTAGATGTGAGCAAAGACCCGGTTGCGGGCGAGAAAGGTTCTGCGGGGGCAGCGATTTACGCCCCTGGATTGGGTATCTTACCACTGAATCATTTACCGCTTATGCAAGCTCCAGGGGCGGGTTTATCGATTAAACCTGAAGGCTCTCGTTTTACTTTTGCGAATGCGGTTTATATACCACTCGCCGGTGGTTTTGCTAAAGATGATGATGACCCTGGTCGCTATCAGGGTAAGAAGCTGGTTATGCAGCGCATGAGTTATTTATCACCGTCATTTGGTTATCAGGTGAATGATGAGTTTGCTGTAGGTGCGAGTTTTGTTTTTAGTAACCACGTATTGGCTTTAGAGCAAGATTTGCGTGCACCTAATATTTTGATTGGGGTTGCGGAGCAGCTGCAGGATGCCTTTGGTTGTTTTGATGATGACGGTAAGCCAACGGGTAATGACCCTCTCGTGCCTTTGGTTGCCTTGTGTGGTGGTAATATTGGACCTTATGATGATGTAGGTACTCTATCTATTGAAACGCAAGAGTCTTTATCACCTTCTTTCAATATCGGTTTTCTTTGGGAGCCTAATGCATGGTTTGCTTGGGGCGCTACTTATCAAAGTGAAGCGACAGCGCATTTAAAAGGTACGTATGAGCTCGAGTATACTGATGACTTTGCAGGCTTTTTCCGTAAACTACAGTCGACTATTTTTGGTGCTATCGGTGGAGCAATCTTCCAGCTGCCTAACGGTCAGAAAAAAGAAACAGGCCTAGTTTCAACCGAGCAAGTCTTCCCACAGCGTTTCCAAACGGGGATTAAATTACGATTTTTTGAAGATTTTCAATTAAATGTTGACCTAGGCTGGAGTGATTTTGATAAATGGGATGCGGTTGAGTTTCATTTTGACCGCCCAGTGAGTTTCTTGAGTTCTGCTAAGATCATGGCACCTGAATTGGTCACCAATACCAGTTTAAGACAGCCACTAGGCTTTAAGAGTGTGTGGAGCCCATCTTTTGGTATGCAGTACGATTTGAATTCACGGGTTCAATTACGTGCGGGTTATGAACCTCGTGCTACCTCGATTCCTGACGATGCTCGTAGTATTCAAGCACCATTAGGCTTTATGAATATGTATTCTCTTGGTATGGGATATCAGTGGGATAAAGATACGGTTGTTGATTTCTCTTTGGCTTTTATGCAATCTAAAGAAGAAATTTTGGCTGACCCTCAAAGTGAAACAGCTGATGGGGGTCCTTATTCGAACTCCAGTAACTCTTTGAACAGGAACTGCTTAACATGTACGGTAACCAACCCTTATCCAGGACTGGATGTAAAAACCAGCTTTACCGTAGGTGCGGCGGGTATTACTTATCGGACCAAGTTTTAATCAGATCTTTTCTTGTTCTCGCTTGTCTCTTTCTTGCTCTGCCTATCTCGGCAGAGCAAAAATATTACACCTGGGTTGATGCCCAGGGAAATATTCATAATACCCTTATTACCCCCGAGAAAAGCGCTTCTGAGCAAACTGATGCTGAGCAAGAAGCTACTAATCCAGAAGCTACTAAGCAAAAAGATGCTGCAGGTATTAATCCTGATGACTATCCTAGTGAAGAGCAGTATCAGAAAAACCTAGAAAACAAACCTAATACTGAAAAACCTTTTTACACCTGGACTGATGCTGAAGGCATTATACGCAGCGAGGTTAAACCTGAGGTTGTGATAGAGTTTTCAGCAACGGAAATAGTCTATGACGTTGCTTTAGTTCCTCCTTTTCGCTTACCTGAGTATGTTCGTAATGGCATCTGTTGTGAGGCTTATGCTGAGCATTTTACGGCAGAAGTTGAGCCTAATGGCTCAGGAAGTTTTAAGGTGGATGATTCTCAAAAGGCCTTCAAAACTCAACAGGGTGAGGTTAATGCGGCGTATTTTTCTTTGGCTAAACTCAGCGCTAAAGAAATCGTTGTTATTAAGGCGTATCAAATCCCTAAAGACAGTGAATTTGAATTAATTGCGCTGTCTGAATCGTTTAAGCCCTTGTATTTACAATCCAATATAAAAGGAATGTTTGTCCCTGAAACTTGGAAGGATGTAGCGTATAAAAAAGTGATGGTAGAATTATCGGATACTGAGGTTAAGCACCTGATTATTTTTATTAACGATCCTCAAGGAATTAAAGGTCATCAGAGTCGCGCAGAGGGCAGCTATACCGTCTCTGTTATTCGAGATACTTTGAATACTAAGTAAGTGAACCATTGAAAAAGCAGCGTTTTATATTACAGCTGGGTGAGACAAGTCTCGCTTATAGCGTATACCAATCAAAGGGGTCGTTACCTTTGGCGCCAAGAAGAATTATGCTCTTGCATGGCGCTGGTGTGGCCGGTGAATTAACTTGGACCTTTATTGCTAATTACCTAGAGCACTGGGATGAAATATTAATCCCAGATTTATTGGGTATGGGGAATAGCTATTTTGAGTCGTCGGATAAACAGCCTTTTACTTTAGAAGATATTAGCCAATCTTTGTTATCTTTGTTACGCCACTTATCTTGGCACGAGTTTGACCTGGTGGGTTACTCTTTAGGGGGCTTGGTCGCGTTAGAGCTTAATCATGACGCGAGCATGGCATTGGATTTAAGCTCTGCCCCCAATTTTATTGTTAATAGTCTGTGCTTGATTGAACCTGCGTTATTTAGTGATCCGTCCCTTCAGGATGCGATGGAATTTAGGCAAGCTTTTATTCCCATTACTGAAAACATCAAAGCAGAACCCGAAGAATCTTCACATTTTATTGATTTTCTAGAGCTGGTTTCACCCAATCGAAAACGCAACCCTAAGATAGATCAGTTGGCAGTGCAGCGCTTGCAAGCTAGGCCTTTTGGTTTTGCTAATGCACTTGCATCGGTTTCTCATTACGCCGACGATTTGGATGAATATAAACTGGATAGCTTGATCTCGGTGATCCCACAAGGGGTCGGGATTATTGGTGGTTTGTCCAGTAAGGGGTTATTTATGGCGCAAGATAACATTAGGCAGCAGCACAAGCACTGGCACATAGAAGTGCTGCCTGAGGCCGACCATAGCCTAGTCTATGTGCGACCTAAGCAGGTCGCACAGCTGATTAATACTTACCTTGCTTAAGTTTGTTTGGTTGCTATCGATTAGTTAAACCGTCTTTGCAGGTTGGCTGCGGCCATTATTCGCGTCGAGATTTCTTCTACCGACGCGTCTGTGGTGGTGAGATAAGGAATGTTATTTTTCTCAAATAGCATTTCTACTTCATCCACTTCGTGGTAACACTGTTTTAATGACGCGTAGCGGCTATTTGCTCGACGCTCGTTGCGGATGGCCGATAGTCTATCGGGGTCGATGGTGAGGCCAAATAATTTTTCTTTACGATCTTTTAAGCAGCTCGGTAATTTGAGCTCATCCATGTCATCTTCTGTTAATGGATAATTTGCCGCCTTGATACCAAATTGCATGGCTAAATACAGGCAGCTAGGGGTTTTTCCACTGCGGGAAACACCGACTAAGATAATATCAGCTTCATCGTAATAGCGTGTTCTGGCGCCATCATCGTTATCTAGTGCATAGTTAATGGCATCCATGCGCGCAACATAGCTATCACTTAGTGCACTTTGGTGAGATTTGCCGACGGTATAGGAAGATTTTTCCCCTAGCTCTCTTTCTAGTGGAGATAAGAAAGTTGAGAAGATATCGACTTTAAACGCTTGCGCTTGATCAATCACTTTGCGAATATTTTTATCAACTACGGTATCGATCACAATGGCAGTTTGGCCTGATTCTTTCTGCGCTTTGTTAATTTCATGCACGACGGTTTGAGCTTTTTCTTCGCTATCAATATAGGGCATAGTGATGCGCTCAAACTGGATGCTTTCAAATTGAGATAGTAGACTATTGCCTAAAGTTTCGGCAGTTATGCCTGTGCCATCAGAAATAAAAAAAGCGTAACGTTTCATAAGTCCTACTTGGTGGTAAAATGTTGTGAGCACGATTATATTAGTTACTAGCCAATATATGTCAGTATTTTTAATAGGAGAAGGGCTTTGACACAGAATACGCTTTGGTTTGATCAAGTATCGATCAATGATGTAGATAAAGTAGGTG
>CAXIBC010000106.1:0-9422 GCA_964022115.1 uncultured Oleispira sp.
GTTAATCATTATTAATTTATTTGTTAAGCAAGTAATCTTGATATTCTGTACGCAAGTTAATTTTTAATAATTTACCCGTTGCCGTATGGGGTAGGCTGTCAACGAAAATAACGTCGTCTGGCATCCACCATTTAGCAATTTTATCGGCTAAAAAGTCTTTCACTTGGTCAGCTGAGATTGTCGAGTCTGGCTTGCGAATGACCAGTAATAGTGGTCGCTCATCCCATTTTTCATGGGCTACGCCAATGACACAGGCTTCAATAATATCAGGGTGGCCAACGGCGGCATTTTCTAAGTCGATGGAGCTGATCCACTCTCCGCCTGATTTAATAACATCTTTTGAGCGATCAACAATGTTTAAATAACTGTTTTCATCAATAGTGGCAACATCGCCGGTATCTAGCCAGCCATTCTCAAAGCTACTCATATCGTCGTTTTTGAAATATTGCTTTATGATCCAAGGGCCTCGTACTAATAAGCGGCCGAAGGTTGTGCCGTCGTGAGGCTGGCTTTCACCATTATCATCAACAATCTTCATTTCAACCCCAAATACCGCACGCCCTTGCTTTTGCTGTAGTCGATAACGTTCTTCGATAGGCAGGTTTTTCATTGCCGCGGTATTAACATTTGCTGTACCCAGTGGTGACATTTCGGTCATGCCCCAAGCGTGGATTAAAAATGCGTTATGTACCTGATCAAATTTCTTAATCATCGACAGTGGTGCGGCCGAGCCACCGACCACTACATTTTTAACCGAGTCTAAGGTTTTGCCAATCTCGTCCATATGATTGAGCAGCATTAACCAAACGGTAGGAACCCCTAATAATAGATCAGGCTGTTCGGCATCGATTAATTCCCATAAGGAAGCGCCATCCATACCAGGGCCAGGGAAAACTAATTTAGCGCCAGTCATTGCACCAGCATAAGGTACGCCCCAAGCGTTTA
The DNA here is from genome assembly GCA_964022115.1 of uncultured Oleispira sp. Classification (GTDB taxonomy): domain Bacteria; phylum Pseudomonadota; class Gammaproteobacteria; order Pseudomonadales; family Oceanobacteraceae; genus Oleispira. Next base: position 946 of record CAXIBC010000106.1, read on the forward strand.
CGTGAAACATAGGAACAACCGGTAATACACAAGATAAACCACTAATACCTAGCGCTTCGCGGCTGATTTCCGACATGGCATGGAGTACAGTTGATCGGTGGCTGTATAGAACGCCTTTAGGGTTACCTGTGGTGCCTGAGGTATAACACAGGCTTGCGGCCGAGTTCTCGTCAAATGTTGGCCATTCTAGTTGATCACTAGCGTCACTAATTAAGTCTTCATAGCAGATGACATTGTTTAGACTAGTATCGGGCATATTGGCTTTATCGGCCATAATGATAAAGCCTTCCACTGTGTCTATTTGGTCTTGAATCGCCTCCAATAAAGGTACGAAGGTAAGGTCAACGAAGATCCAGCGGTCTTCTGCGTGGTTGATTATATAAACCAGCTGTTCAGGAAATAAGCGTGGGTTAATAGTATGGAGTACAGAGCCAATGCCGGATACACCAAAATAGAGTTCAAAATGGCGGTAGTTGTTCCATGCTAGGGTAGCGATGCGATCAGCAGGTTTAGCACCTAGTTTTATTAAAGCATTAGCAATTCTTTTAGAGCGTTTGGCTGCGTCTTTCATAGTATAGCGATGAATGCTATTGCCTGTACTATCAGCTTCGCAGCGTCGACTGACTATTTCACTTTCGGGATTAGAGGATGCGGCATGTTCAATTAACCCAGAAATTAACAACGGGCTGTCCATCATATTACCTAGCATGAATGTGCTACCTTATAGTTTTTGAGTATTAATAATAGTTTTTTGAGTATTAATTATTGTTTTACTATCTACTGCTATCTCAACATTACTGACAAAATAGTCACAGCTCTATCAGTCTTTAGTATTATTTTTTACCTGGTTTTAGGAGTACATACAAGATGGATAAACCCGTATCAGCGGCCTGCTTACGCAATCAAGAGCCTATAGCGACGGCGCTAAAAACACTTTTGCCTAACGCTACACGATTATTAGAAATTGGTAGTGGTACTGGCCAGCATGCGGTATTTTGTGCCAAGGAATTGCCGCATATAATTTGGCAGCCTAGCGATCTTGCACAGCATCATGACGGCATGAAACTGTGGATAGATGAGGCGGCTTTAAGCAATGTACTTGCTCCGCTGGTATTGGATGTTGACCAAGATTGGCCCTTAATTGAGGTCGACCATGTATTTACCGCCAATACAGTGCATTACATTGCCTACGAAAGTGTGGTGAATATGTTTAGAGGTATTAGCCAGCTATTAGCAATAGGATCATTGTTTATGCTATATGGCCCAGTCAATGTGAATGGTGAATATACCAGTGAAGGTAATGCCCAATTGGATCAATGGCTGAAAACCTGTGTGAATCCATTAGCGGGTATTAAGGATTTGGCTGACATTGAATCCTTGGCTAGAGAGCACGATTTGCAGTTAATCGATAATTTAGCCATGCCGGCTAATAACCGATTATTGGTTTTTACAAAAAAGTCTGCGTGATTGATCACTAAGCACAAATAAACCATAAGCCTTTAATTGAGTTTTGATCGAATCCATGCAGCGATATCTTGCAGCTGTTGATAACACACTTGATGTTCCATAGGATAATCCTGAAATTGAGTTTGGTATCCAAGGGTGGTCAGATCCTGCTGCGCTTTTAATCCTAAGCTGAGGTTGACTACAGGGTCGAGATTGCCGTGGTAAATTTGTATATCAATGCTTTTATTGCTTGAACTAGGTTGAAATACATAGGGCTGTTTCAGGATTGGAAAGTACGTCGATAGACCCGCTAATCCGGCTAAGGGTTGTGGGTAAGTTAAAGCCGCATGATAGGCAACAGCCCCCCCTTGCGAGAAGCCTAATAGAAATATTCGCTCACTTCTACTCCCGCGTTCGACTTCGCGGTCGATTAAATTGTGGATATCGCTAACCGATTTTAGCAGTTGCTTTTGGTTGATTGTACGCTCGGCACTTTCTCCCGTTTGGGTATTGGTTGGCATGTCTAAAATATCGTACCAAGCAGGCATTGTATAACCGTTATTAATAGTGACGGGTATTTCAGCCGCATGAGGAAAGATAAAGCGGATCGTACTAGAGCAGTCTCCTAGCATGCTTTTTAACTCAGGTAATAGCGCTGCAAAATCATCCCCTGTTGCGCCTAAGCCGTGTAACCAGATGATGCTGGCTGTAGCGGTTTGGTTTTTTGCAGCTATTTCAATGGCTGGTAAATATGTCATGCTGAGAATCTTTATCGTCTAAGTACTGTCTATGGTATGTTAGAAAAGCCAATTATGACAAGAGACACTAATGCCAAGTTTATTACCCGCCTTTATAAGCTCTAAATTAAAAGCTAAGCCTCTGGTTGATCAAAATAGCGCCGATTTTATATTTTCTACCGTCGCTTGGGTATTGCAAAATTTTGACCATGAAGAGTTTTTTAAACGTACTCGTTTAGTTGCCCCGAGTAATGAATTTTTTCCTGGGCGTGTGACGAGCGTGGATGAAAAAGCACAGAATATTTTTCAGCACACTTTACGCTATGCCGGTTTGCGCCATTGGCCATTTGAATTAAGGTCCATGATGGAGCTCAATGCTAATAGTGAATGTCAGCTACAACCTGCACCACAAGAAGAGCTAGTATTTATTTACCGTAATTCTTATCCACATTCTCCTGCATGTAATGAAGATGGGGTGGCTACTTATGGAAAAGACGTCCCGACCATCATCACTCAACAGCCCATATTTGTTTTCTATAACCCTCAGCAAACATTAAAGCCTGAAGACTTAAGTGCAAGTTATGCTCATGTGATTGCTCAGCATTTGATCATTCAATCAAAGCAGCTCCCCCCGGGAGGTCTTCAGTTTTTTGCTGAGGCCAGTGAGGTGTTGGCCAGTATGATGGGCTTTGGGGTATTGCTCAGTAACTCAGCTTATACTTTTCGCGGCGGCTGTGGTTCTTGTTATAACGCCATGGCTAATCGTCAGCCAGCATTGACTGAATTGGATAGTATATTTGCATTGGCGTTATTTTGCCGTTTAAAAGGCATAGCGTATAAAGATGCGACTAGGCACCTCAAAAAGCACTTACGCTCAAGCTATAAACAAGCTGTAAAGCAGATACAGCAAAGGCTAGATCAGGTAAATGAGCTTAAGCGTATTGGTTAAATCCTCCGGCAATATACAAGTATTAAGCTATACTTATGCACTTATAATATAACTTAAATTAAATGTGAGTTTTTTATGGTACGGATCGCCAACCCTATCCATTCGGCTGGATTATATGTTGGATTGTTCTTCGCTTATTTTTTAGCAGGGCACACTTTATCTCTTTTTTCATTTCAAGCGCAAATCGTTCCTATTTGGTTACCTGCGGGTATTGCCCTTGTAGGTTGCTATATATGGTGGTGGCGATTCTTACCTGCGGTCTTTATTGCGTCCTTTGCGTTTAATTATTCAGTTCAGCCTAGTGCTGATATGGTTACATTATTAACAGAGCAAGGTGTAGGTTTTAGTCTTATAGCTTTTGGTGCCAGTCTACAAGCATTAGTAGGCAGTGCATTATTACGATATTGGTTAGGTCACCCCTTAAGGCAAGTATCGAATCTTAAAATTCTCTATTTTGTATTAACCGTTGGTCTGCTGGTCAATCTAATATCGTCTACCATTGGCACTTATTCTCTCAGCCTATTTAACCCTGATTACAGTAAAGAGCACTTTTGGAATAATATATTTTATTGGTGGTTGGGTGATTCGCTAGGCGTTTTGCTTGCGACCCCATTTTTATTGAGTCTTATCTCTGTTGATAATTTAGATCGAGAACAAAAACGCTCGCGGATACTGGTATTATCGACGGCGAGTGTATTACTTTTTGCTGTTCTAGTATTAACCAATTTCTTCATTAGCTTTTCAAATGAGAATACTAAACAATCAACCGCTAGAGAGATTAAAAGCATCGAAAATGGCTTGTATCGTGAGCTTAATAACAGCATGGCGCAATTACAAAATCTTGCTAGTTATATTCAAAATACAAAAGTATTAAAGCAAAGTAACTTTACTACTTTTGTCAGCGATCTTATTGCGACACAACCTACCATCGCGGCTATGTCTTGGAACCCTGTAATCTCTCAGCAAGAGAAAGAACAGCATCAATTAGAATTAAGTAATATCTATGGTCGAGAGGTTATTATCCGTGGTGATCCATTAATAAGCGACGATCCTATTGTCTATGTGAAACTCATAGTGCCAGAAGAACAAAATAGCAAAGCGATTGGCTTTAATGTGTTTTCCAACAAGGAGAGAAAGCAAACCTTAATAGAGGCGGATTTGAGTTTCCAGCCTAGAGCCACTCCTGTTATTCAATTGGTGCAATCCGAGACTAAATCACCGGCGTATTTAATGTTTTTCCCAGTATTTAAAGGTAATAAAGAATTAAAAGGTTTTGCAACAGGAGTTTTTCTTGTAGAGGCCATGCTCGCTAATGCTCTGGATGGCAATGCTAATCACAAGTTCGATTATGAATTATATGAGCAGGACAGCAAAACAGCCTTTTTGTCTAATATAACCGATAGAAGTTTAATTAATAATGAAAGTGCTGAAAGTTTAGAGTTTGATTTGGCGGGCCAGGTCTGGAATCTGTATTTACTTGCTAATAAAGAGTTTATGTTGCAAAAGCAGAGTCAATCTTATTTTTTCTTGTACTGTTTGGAATTTATTATTGTCGCTTCTATCATCTTGCTAATCTTGATGATGAATAGTCGACAAATACAACTTAATACCATAGTTGCAGAAAAAACCAACTCTTTAAAAAATGCTGTACAAGAAGCCAATGAGGCCAATAAGGCAAAGAGTCGATTTTTAGCTAATATGAGCCATGAAATACGAACACCGATGAATGCCGTGGTTGGCTTTTCTGCTCTTGCTAGAAAAACAGACGACATGAAAACTATTCAGGGGTATTTGGAAAAAATAGAAGTATCGTCAGATCTATTATTAAACATAGTAAATGATATTTTGGATATATCAAAAATAGAAGCGAAAAAATTAATATTGACGCATGAAAATTTTGATTTGCAGGAAAGCCTTTGTCGTATTGGCAGTATTTTTCAAAGTCAGGCCGAGAATAAAAATTTAGTATGGAAGGTGAAAAATAATATCCCTACTTCTTTATACTTTAAAGGTGATCAAGTACGATTTGAACAAGTTTTGATTAATCTTTGCAGTAATGCTTTAAAATTTACCGAGCATGGAGAGGTGAGTATTACTGCCGATTCAGAGATATTAAATAATGGAAAGAATAAAATTATTATTCGAATCAAAGATAGCGGCATAGGGATTAGTGAAGATAACCAGAAAAAATTATTTACTGCATTCACACAGGCTGATGATTCTACATTAAGGAGGTTTGGTGGTACTGGTTTAGGCTTAGCGTTATCGCAGGAATTGAGTCATTTAATGCAGGGAGATATCAAGGTGATTAGCCAAGAGGGGAAAGGATCTGAGTTTATATTTGAATGCATTATTTTATCCGCAGATCACGACTTTGAATTAAAACAATCCGCGTTAAAACATGGCCAACCTCAAACTGAAATGATAGCCGGTACCGAGGAAATTAATAAAGTCAGTAAGTTTGCTGGCAGACATATATTAATCGTAGAGGATAATGAAATAAATCAGTTGGTTATTGAAGCTATTTTGGATAATTTAGGGATTACTTCAGACATCGTCAGTGATGGTAAGCAAGCAGTAGAAAAAGTAGGATCTGGCTTGTATGATGCTGTTTTAATGGATTGTCAAATGCCAATAATGGATGGTTATGAGGCAACGAAGCGGATTAGGAAGTTACCTAAATATAATACAATTCCTATTTTAGCACTGACTGCTGATGTCACCGAAGAAGGTAAAAATAGAGCAGTAGAATCAGGTTTTAATAGCCATTTATCAAAACCCATTATGGAAGAAGATTTATTATCCGCGCTGGAAGATTGCCTTCCGCGCGAATAATTTTTTCTTTATGCTGCTATGGCGGTTTGCTCTAGATAGCTATTAACGGCGGCCAAAACGCTATTTATGGTCGCTGTCATCATGTCTTGGTGTTGGCTAATGCCAATAAATTTCGTCCCTTGATGACCATCGCTATTGATCTTAATCTGAACAAAAGCCATCGCTTGTGCATGGGTGCCTTTACTCAATGCAATCTGATCAAACTGCTGTACTTGAAAATCAATACCTAAGGCTTTATGTAAACCGTCACTCAAGGCTGATATAACCCCTTTGCCTTGACCATGAATGGTTTGGGTTTCGCCATGAATACTGCCATCACAAATACTTGCTTGAATGGATTCTTGCTCACCTTGCTTATGCACCTCGTAGCCCAAAACCTGATACTGCTGTTCGCAGTTTTGATTTGCTTGCAAAAAATTCTGCTGAAATATTTTATAAATAGTTTTGTTATCCACTTCGCACTGGTGTTTAACACTATAGGCTTGAACGGCTTGGCTTAATTCTATTTGCATCCAACGTGGCAAATTAATACCAAATTCACTTTCCATAATATAAGCTACGCCGCCTTTTCCTGATTGGCTATTAACACGAATAACCGATTGGTAGTCGCGGCCAATGTCTCTTGGGTCAATCGGTAAATAAGCCACATCCCACTGCTCGTCGTTTTTTTGCTGGCTCAAGCACTTCTTAATCGCATCTTGATGGCTGCCAGAAAAAGCGGTGTAGACCAATTCACCAAACCAAGGGTGGCGAGGGTGGGTTTTAATTTGAGTGCAGGCTTCTACTGTGGATACAATTTCATCGGCAATCGACAAGTCGATTTCTGGATCAATACCCTGGCTGTATAAGTTCATTGCCATGGTAATTAAATCCATATTACCGGTGCGCTCACCGTTACCCATCAAGGTGCCTTCGATACGATCTGCGCCCGCTAAAATGGCCATTTCAGCCGCCGCGACAGCACAGCCACGATCATTGTGGGTATGGATAGAGATGATGATGTTGGCACGCTGATTAATCTGGTTGCAGAAGGTTTCAACCTGGTCAGCAAACACATTCGGCCCAGCACACTCAACGGTAGCTGGTAAGTTAATAATGGCTTTATTGTCTGAACTGGGTTGCCATACGTTAATTACCGCATTACACACTTCGATGGCGAAATCGGTTTCGGTAGAAGAAAAACTTTCTGGGGAGTATTGAAAGGTCCAATCCGTCATTGGGTACTTTTTGGCTTCACTCTGAACTTTTTCAGCACCGTTAATAGCGATATCGATAATGCCTTGCTTATCCAAGCCAAACACTTTTTTACGCTGCACTGGAGAAGTCGAGTTATACACATGCACAATGGCTCGTGGAGCACCACTTAATGCTTGATAGGTCCGCTCGATCAACTCATCTCGGGCTTGTACTAAAACCTGAATGGTCACGTCTTCAGGAATTTGATTATCTTCAATCAACCAGCGCACAAAATCAAAGTCAGGCTGAGAGGCCGATGGAAAACCCACTTCAATGTGCTTAAAACCCATTTTAATCATCAAGTGCCACATCTGTTGTTTTTGCTTCACAGACATAGGTTCGATTAACGCCTGATTGCCATCACGAAGATCAACCGCACACCATTGAGGTGCTTGAGTGATTACTTGATTCGGCCACTGGCGATTGACCATCTTAATCGCGGGCATGCTCTGCTGGAAAGATGAGTATTTGCTGTGAGTGAAACTGTTTGATTGAACCTGATTCATGGGAGCACCTAATGAATTAACTAATTGATGAGTTAACTATAAATGCAAGTAAGGGGAGAATGATGGCAAATTGTAGTTTAAAATTTATTGATTTAGCAATAAATGCCTATTTATTAACAATTTTGGGGTTTTTAATAGCTTTGTTATTGATTGAGGCATCGGCTAATGCCTAAAACAGGTTAATGCTAGCGATTATCTGCCAATATCATATCTGCGGCTTTGGCAGCAATCATGATGGTGGGGGCGTTGGTATTGCCAGCGACTAAGGTCGGCATAATAGAAGCATCAACTACTCGTAATCCTGCTATACCATGAACTTGTAGCCGGTCGTTAACCACAGCCTCTTGATCATGGCCCATTTTGCAGGTGCCTACAGGGTGATAAACATGGTTTGCATTATTACGTACAAAGTCTTCAATTTCTTTATCGTTTGGCTTTACTTGGTTAGGAAATATCGGCTTACCACGAAAGTCGTCAAACGCTTGTTGAGAAAAGATATTAAGATTAATTTTGACCGCCTCTACCATGGTCGCTAAATCATCGGGATGGCTCAGCATATTAAGCTCAATCTTTGGATCTTGTTGGTAATCACTGCCATGCAAACTCACGCGGCCACGACTTTTAGGGCGTAATAAACAATTATGTAATGAATAGCCGTAGGTTAATAATGTCGATTTTTCGTCCATGATCTTCCATCACCAAAGGTATAAAGTTTAATTGCATATCGGGGTCGTTGAGCTCTTTTTTCGATTTAATAAAGCCACCGGT
>CAXIBC010000107.1:0-9217 GCA_964022115.1 uncultured Oleispira sp.
TTTATTTCTGACTGTCCGCATACTGGACAGCAAATTCTTCGAAGGAGAAGAACATGTCAAAAGGGCACTCTCTACAAGACCCTTACTTGAATGCACTGCGTAAAGAGCGCATTCCTGTATCCATATTTTTGGTCAATGGTATCAAGCTGCAAGGTCAGGTTGAATCGTTTGATCAGTTCGTTATTGTATTGAAAAACACAGTAAGTCAGATGGTTTATAAGCACGCGATTTCAACGGTTGTTCCTAGCCGTCCAGTTCGCTTGCAAGTAGAAACCAAAGAAGACGAAACTGAATAAGAGTTAATTAGGTACCTGCTGCCCATGCTGGTTATGGGCAGCGTACTTTAATTCATACTCTTCTACTCATTTAGGTATTTCTATTGTTCTTTGATCGTCCCGAAGCTGGTAATAAAGCCGGCGATATCGCCATTCTAGTACACATCGATTTTCCGGAGGGGGATAACCGCGAGGACCCTAACGAATTTAAAGAGCTGGTATTATCAGCTGGTGGTGTGCCCGTCGAATTCGTCACTGGTGCACGCAAATCCCCCGACCCAAAAACCTTTGTTGGTAAAGGCAAGGTAGAAGAAATTAAAGCCATGGCGGAAGCTCATGAAGCCGATATTGTGCTATTTAATCATGCGTTATCCCCTAGCCAAGAACGAAATCTCGAAGCGGCATTAGAATGTCGTGTACTTGACCGTACGGGCTTAATTCTTGATATCTTCGCCTTACGCGCTCGCACTCACGAAGGTAAATTACAAGTTGAACTGGCGCAATTACAGCATCAAACAACTCGCCTTATTCGTGGTTGGACGCACTTAGAGCGTCAGCAAGGTGGTATTGGCTCGCGCGGTGCCGGTGAATCTCAGTTAGAAACTGACCGACGCTTAGTCGCGACTCGGGAAACCCTCATTCGTAAGCGGTTAGCAAAAGTACGCTCCCAGCGCGATCAAGGCCGCCGTGCCCGGAAGCGCTCTGAAGTGCCGACCATTGCTTTAGTGGGTTATACCAATGCTGGTAAGTCGACGCTATTTAACGCGTTAACGAATGCTACTGTGTACGCGGCCGATCAATTATTTGCCACCCTCGATCCCACCTTACGTCGTTTAAAAGTGATGGATGTGGGTGAAGTGGTATTAGCCGATACGGTAGGCTTTATTCGCCATTTGCCGCATAAGTTAGTTGAAGCGTTTCGCGCAACGTTGCAAGAAACCACGGAAGCCAATTTATTATTGCATGTGATCGACAGTGCTAGTGATGAGCGTGATCATAATATCGAACAAGTACAGCATGTACTCGATGAAATTGAAGCGGATCAAGTACTGCAATTAAAGGTCTACAATAAAATAGACCTGCTCGAACATGCAGAGCCAAGAATTGATCGTGATGAACAAGGTAAACCGGTTGCGGTTTGGTTGTCTGCACAGGCAAAAGTTGGATTTGAACTCTTAACCCAAGCTATTTCTGAATTAGTGGGTGAAGAGTTATTTCAGCAAACGATTCAATTAACCGCGGCGGACTCTCGGCTTAGAGCATTACTTTATGAGCAAGCTGCGGTAGCGGAAGAGACATTTGCCGACAATGGCGATAATTTATTACGCTTGCGTTTACAGTTAGATGATTTTAAAAAAATCTTAGCGAAGACGGGGACTAGAGCAGAACGCTTTATTCCGATTGAGCTAGAAGATTGGCAAAAGTAGTTTAAAGACAAATTGGTAAAGGGCAAAGATAAGTAAAGGTGATGATTGTGATAGGAATTTCATAATCAATCTTCTATTATTTGCGCAGATAATTTTAACGATATGCAATCCAGAGAAATGGAGTGATTTATGGCGTGGAATGAACCCGGTGGTGGTAAAGATCCTTGGGGCAATGGCGGTAATAACGGGGGCAACCGTGGTGGTAATAACCAGGGTCCACCTGATTTAGATGAAGCGCTAAAGCAGCTGATGGATAAACTGAATAAAATGTTCGGTGGCAACAGTGGTGGTAACGGTAATAAAAGCAATAACCAAGGTACTGGTGGCCTAATTGGTGTATTGGCGATTGTCGGACTTTTGTTTTTAGGCTTTAGCTCTGTTTATACGCTGGATGAAAAAGAACGTGGTGTGATTCTACGTTTGGGTAAATATGATCGTACCGAAGGTCCAGGTCTGCATTTTAAATGGCCTTTGGCAGAATCATTAACCCGTATTGAAACGACCACAGTGCGTAAAGAAAATATCGAAGAGCGTATGCTAACGGAAGATAATAACATTGTAGAGATCGAACTTAACGTTCAATACCGTGTTGCTGATCCCGTATCTTTTGCCTTGCGTATTGAAAACCCACGCTTAACCTTACAGCACGCAGCACAGAGTGCTTTGCGTCATGACGTAGGTTCTACAGCAATGGATCCGATCTTAACCTCAGGTCGTGAAACAACCGCAGCACAAGTTAAACTGCGTTTGCAAAGCTACCTAGATCGTTACCAAACCGGTATTCAATTGACCAACGTCAACGTTAAAGATGCCCGTCCACCGTCTCAGGTTAAAGCATCGTTTGATGACATTCAGGCGGCTCGTCAAGATAAAGACCGTTTAATCAGTGAAGCAGAATCTTATGCTAACTCTGTTGTACCACAAGCTCGTGGTCAAGCTCAGCGTCAGCTAGAAGAAGCGAATGCTTATAGAGAGCAGGTGGTTGCAAAAGCAACCGGTGAAGCGGATCGTTTCTCGGCACTTTATACCGAGTATAAAAAAGCCCCTGAAGTAACCCGTGAGCGTTTATATATTGATGCCATTAGCAGCGTATACACAAATAGCAGCAAGGTTTTAGTCGACGTTGAAGGCGGCAATAACATGATGTACTTGCCACTTGATCAAATCATGAAGAATATGCCGCAATCAAATGCCGCAGGTTCTACTAATGTTGATGTATCAGCGATCACTGATCAGGTATTGAATGAAATCCGATCTCGTCAAAATGATCGTCGTAAGGAGTCTCGCTAATGACTGGTAAGAGCTTAGGACTATTAATCGTATTAGGTTTGGCCATCATTATTGGTAGCCAGAGCTTATACATAGTGAAAGAAACTGAAGGTGCGTTAACCTTACAGTTTGGTCAAATTGTTGATAATGACATTCCAGCGGGTCTGCATTTCAAAGTGCCTTTCTTACAAAATGTTAAGAAGTTTGATGCCCGTATTCTGACCTTAGATGCGCAACCATCACGTTTCTTAACTGCAGGTAAAAAATACGTCATCGTTGATGCGTTTGTGAAATGGCGCATTAAAGATGTATTGAAGTACTACAAGGCAACCAACGGTGATCGCTTTGAAGCCAGCAACCGTTTAGCGGATTTGGCCAACAAGGGTCTACGTAATGAGTTTGGTGTGCGTAGCTTACACGAAGTTGTTTCTGGCGAACGTGACCAGTTGATGACTAAGCTAACCGCTGATCTAAATAAAGAAACGCTGGATAACTTCGGTATCGAAGTATTAGACGTGCGAGTTAAGGCCATCGATTTACCGGAAGAGCTAAGCAATGACGTATATCGTCGTATGCGCGCAGAGCGTGATCGTGAAGCGAAAGAGATTCGCTCTGAAGGTAATGAGCTAGCGGAAGTTATTCGCGCTGAAGCCGATCGCAATAAGACAGTAGCCTTGGCGAACGCTTATCGTGAATCTGAGCAGATCAAGGGTGAAGGTGATGCCACCGCCGCCAGCATCTACGCTAAGGCGTATAGCAAGGACGCTGAGTTCTATGCGTTTACCCGTAGTTTGAAAGCCTATACCGAAACTTTCCGTAGCCAAGATGTATTACTATTGAAGCCTGATAGTGACTTCTTCCGCTATATGAAGGATGCCAAAGGCAAATAAGCCTTTCGCCTTGATAGAGTAAATAACTTCAACAAGTTGTTTGCTTTTGATACAATCAGAAAAACCGGACATTGATCCGGTTTTTTTGTGTCTAGCTGTCTAATGGATGAATCTATGAGCACTGCCGATCGCTGGTTATTACCAGATGGCATTGAAGAAGTGTTGCCACCACAAGCGCGTGGTGTAGAGCAACTACGCCGTCACTTGTTGGACGATTTTGACCGTTGGGGTTATGACTTTGTTATACCACCAGCGCTAGAATACCTTGATTCCCTGCTCACAGGCACAGCCCGTGGCTTAGGCTTGCAGACGTTCAAGGTTACCGATCAATTATCGGGCCGCTTAATGGGCTTGAGTGCGGATACTACCCCGCAAACTGCGCGTATTGATGCCCATAGCTGGGCACAAGAAGGTGTAAGCCGCTTGTGCTATTGCCGTACGGTTTTCCATGCTAAAGCCGCCAGTATCCTAGCCGGTCGTACGCCGACGCAAATCGGTGCCGAGCTTTATGGTGAAGCAGGTGCTAGTGCCGATATTGAAATTATTAGCTTGATGCTGAATACCCTAGAGCAAGCTGGGTTGCAGGATCTGCACCTAGATCTTGGCCATGTGGGCATTTTCAAAGCATTTTCAGAAAAAGCTCAACTGTCTAATATGGCAGAAGAGCAGCTTTTTGCATTATTAAAAGTAAAATGTGCAACGGATTTAGATGCGTGGGCAGAAGAACATCTTGCTGATGCTGCGCTTACTCAAGCCTTTAAAGCCATTGTGCGCTTACAAGGTGGTATTGAAGTCCTTGATCAAGTGGCTGAGCAGCTAGCGCCAGTAGTTCCTGAAGTCAGCGCTATCATTGAACACATGAAGCAAGTTTGCCAAGTGATCGCAACTCGCTACAAGGTACCTATGTACTTTGATTTTACCGATCTTCGTGGTTACAACTACCACACTGGGTTGGTATTTGCGGCTTACGTTCCTGGTTATGGTGATGCCATAGCTCAAGGTGGCCGTTATGACGAAACCGGTGCGGTATTTGGGCGTGCGCGTCCGGCAACGGGTTTCAGCGGCGACCTAAAAGTATTGGCTCAACTAGGCCGCTTTGCGTCAGCTCAGGCTGATATCGTAAAAGCCCCTGCGCCTTATGGGCAGCAGCAAGAACAAGAATTATTAGACTTGATTGCCGAGCTTCGTGCTAACGGTAAGCGAGTTGAAGTGCAGCTCAGTGGCGACTTGCCAACCAGCGGTGCACGTATTGAGTTAAAAGACGGTCAGTGGAAACTGATCGAATCCAATTAATCTAAATTAGTGAAATGAATTCAATGGGCAAGAACGTTGTCGTTTTAGGCACCCAATGGGGTGACGAAGGTAAAGGTAAAATTGTTGATCTACTGACGGAAAAAGCAACGGCGGTTGTTCGTTTCCAAGGTGGTCACAATGCTGGGCATACATTAGTAATCGACGGTGTTAAGACCGCATTGCACTTGATCCCTTCGGGTATCTTGCGTGAAGGCGTTCAGTGCATTATTGGTAATGGTGTTGTTGTTGCTCCTGACGCTTTGCTAAAAGAAGCACGTGCATTAGAAGAGCGTGGCGTACCGGTTATGGAACGTCTTCGTATTTCTCACGCTTGTCCTTTGATCTTGCCTTATCACATCGCTTTAGACCAAGCCCGTGAAATCAAACGTGGTAACGCTAAAATTGGCACGACTGGCCGTGGTATTGGTCCAGCGTACGAAGATAAAGTAGCGCGTCGTGGTTTGCGTATTGGTGATATGTATCAGCCAGAATTCGCTGATAAGCTAAAAGACGTGATGGAATTCCATAACTTCTCTTTGGTTAATTACTACGGCGTTGAAGCGGTAAGCTACGAAGAGACTTTAGCATTGTGTAACGATTGGGCTGCACAGATTAAAGACGTTGTGGTTGATGCGGTTGAACTGGTTCATAGCATTCGTGAAGCCGGTGGCGACATCATGTTTGAAGGCGCTCAAGGCACCTTGCTGGATATCGACCACGGTACTTACCCGTTTGTAACCTCTTCCAATACCACTGCCGGTGGTGTTGCTTGTGGCAGCGGCGTAGGTCCTTTGTACCTTGATCAGATCATGGGTATTACTAAGGCTTATACGACTCGTGTCGGTTCGGGTCCATTCCCAACGGAATTGTTTGACGAAGTGGGTGAGCACTTATCCACAGTCGGTCACGAAAAAGGCACAACGACTGGCCGTTCACGCCGTTGTGGTTGGTTTGATGCGGCGCTGGTTAAGCACGCAATTCGTGTTAACTCGGTAAACGCAATCTGCTTAACTAAGCTAGACGTTCTTGATGGTTTAGAAACTGTTCGCGTTTGTACGGGTTACCAAGATGCAGACGGCAACAAGATGGGTGTTCCTGCGAGTGCTGATCAGTTCGATAAGATCACACCCGTATATGAAGACTTACCTGGTTGGAGCGAAAGCACGGTTGGCGCACAATCTTTGGATCAACTGCCAGAGAATGCCAAAGCCTATATCCGCTTTGTAGAAAAAGCGATTGGCGCGCCAATCGATATTATCTCTACCGGCCCTGACCGTATTCAGACTATCGTATTGCGTCATAGCTTTGCGATCTAATCTCTGCCTTAGCTATTAGGTCTAAGACTTGTTTTAAGCCTATTAGCTAGAGAGACAAAAAAACCCAGCTCAAGTAATTGAACTGGGTTTTTTTATGCCCTATAAAAGCGGCAATGTTGCGCTAGATTTTTAAGGCTAGTTGTTCGGCTCTAACATCAGTAACTTGGAAAAATGCGTTTTAATATTTTCTCGCTTAAACGGAATACTGCGATTTTCGGCTTTTAACCAAGTCTCGATGCCTTTGTCGTAATAGGGGCTCGCAGGGTTACCAGACTGGCCTCCTGAGTTAGTTAGATACATGGGTTCGTCTAAAGAAAAATCGACGACTAGGCGCATGGCAGGGATATTCCATACATCGTAATCATTACCCACATCATAACCAGCAACGTTTAAGGTATTGCGGCTACCCCCAGCAGGATAAGGTCCACGATCTAAATAACCAGATAAGGCAGATACACCCCATTGCTCATAGAAGGGTAATAGCGGTTTCATTTGTGTACCCGCACTTTCCCAGGTGTAGTACTGTAATTGGCCTAGTTGCCATTTAGTGCTATCAGCACCGAGTAACTGTTTGCCGTAGGTTTGCGTATTGGCCAGTGCTTTCGCGATGGTTAGCGCTTTGTCTTCTTTAATTTCGGTAGTCACATCATCCCAAAATGGGCTGTCTTCGCGGCCTAATAAATGATCTTGGTAAGCTGAGTAACTGCGACCATTCATATTGATGAACGATTTCCAAAGCATGTCATTTTGCTCTGGCTTACTGGCTGTTAACTCATCTCGGAAAATCCCACGAGTCAGTTGATGATCAAACATCGCCATGACGGCAGCGGCGTGAGAATCAACCAGCATTTCGCCATTAAATTCTAATAGGGTTTTCAGTGTGGCTTGCGCTTTTGCCTGATCGTCTATTGATAATGATTCAATCGCCGCCGCTAACGGTTTTTCTAGTTGTTTAAAGACCTGCTGAATTTTCACCACTAAGACATCGTGCTGATCGGCTTGCATAGCGATACTGGTTTGGAACGTATGCTGGTCGCTTGCTGATAACAGTTGTTTAATGCGTTCACCACGCTCAGGAAAGTACCAAGAATTGCTTAGGGTAAAATCATAGTCAGAGGCATTAAGGGTTCTATCATTACCTGTACCAATAAAACCTTGCTGCGGATTTAGCACATAAGGAAATTTTTCCACATCGACATAACCGTCCCAATCATATTCACCGGTCCAGCCAGGAGAAGGTAAAAAGCCCGTGCCTTTTTTACGCTGTGGATAATTGCCCGTTACCTGCCAAGCGATATTGTCTTTGTCACCATAAATCATGTTGAGATGGATGTAGCCAACATTCGATATAGCGGCTTTCGCTTCTTCCATATTTTTCGCGCGTGCCAAATTTAAAAAACCTTCAATGGTATTGTCAGGCTGATTGGCCGTCCAGCCGAGTGCCAAAGCATAATTCTGCTGCGATTTAAGCATCATCATCACATGGGCAGGGTCTGTGTTAATCACAGGATTTAGGATAGGGCCATGATGCGTTTCGTGCACGGTAATGGTTTCTATTGCACCACCACGAATCTTGAAGGTTTCAATACGCTCTTTCGTCGGTAGCCATTCACCTTTAAATAAATAATGAATTTTTCCATCAATCTCTTTTAGCTGTTCTAAAAAGATATCTTGGCTATCGGCCATCACCATAGTTTCTCCCCAAGCAATATGACCATTATAACCCGCGATTACCGCAGGTACGCCCGCTAGACCAATGCCGCTGGCATGATACCCAGGAGCATCGACACTCATCATCATCCAGACTGCAGGCTGCGACATTAATAAGTGAGTATCGTTGGCAATGATGCTGGCATTGTTTTTGGTTTTACTTTTATGAATGCCCCAGTTATTGGATGCTGCGATACCCAGTGCAGAAGTAGTATCCATTATCTGGTTTTGAATATGAGCCACATGCAGCAGTTCGTCTTGCACTCTATTAAGATCTACCCCAGCGAGCTTGCTGGCTTCAACAAATGGCAGAGGCTCATCTGGATAGCTAGGCACTAACCAAGCGGCAGTATCGTGCCCTAATACTTTAGCGAGGTTAAGGTAAGCTATTTCTTCGTGGGAGTTAAACGCGACACCTAAGTTTAAAATCGATAATAAATAAATCGAGTTTTCAGGCAGCCAAGGTTCTGGCGTGTAGTTACTCAGATCAAAATCTAATGGCAGCTTACCTTGGTGGGATTCAATATAAGCATTGACCCCACGACTAAAACTTTCTAACAATTTTTTTACTTCATCATCGGTAGCGGCATACTTTTTCTGCACAATCGTCGTAATGCCTAAAGTACGCATGTATTTATCCATATCTAACGCCACTGGCCCAGCCATTTCCGCTAAGCGACCTTGTGCTAATAACGTCATAGAATACATTTGTGCTAAACGATCACTGGCCATGGTGTAACCGGTTGCGAACGTCAGGTCTTCTAGGTTGTTCGCTTTAATCGCGGGAATCCCAAACTCATCACGGCGGACTTCTACCGGCTCGCGTAATCCGGTTAAGGTTAATGAACCGACTTCAGCATCAACAGAATCCTGATACAAATAATCTAATAACTGGCAGCCCGAGAGCAGGGATAATAATAAGCTCAAGCAGGCAATACGAAGGGGGGTTGGTGCAGACATAGAATACAGCTCTAATAATTTTTGCACAGTGTATGTAATGACTGTCGGCTAAGACAGGTACATTCATGCCAACTTCC
>CAXIBC010000108.1:0-8918 GCA_964022115.1 uncultured Oleispira sp.
GTTGTTTTGATAAAATAATCACCAATATCGCTCGCCTTAGCCAGCATGAAGATATTGGTTTTATTACGGGTCGAGCACTCGAGTTACAGTCCTTCAGCTTACTTGGCCTATTATTGAGTGCTTGTGAGACGGGTCGTGATGCCCTGCTCACTATGCGTCGCTACTACATGCTATTAAGCGATAGTCCTGCTCCAGAAATTTTTATTACGAACAATAAAATTAAGGTGCTTTACCATATCAGCCATGGTAACGAGCTAGCCATGCGCGCACGAGCTGAATTGATTGCGACTGCCGTGCATACACTTGGGCGCTCTCTAGGGGGGAATATTTATCAACCTATTAAATTGGGTTTTAAGCATCCTAAACCTAAATACCATAAATCATTAGATGATTTTTTTGCGGTTGATATCGCTTACAATGAACCCGAATGCTGGATAAGCTTGACCGCAGATCATATAGATCAACCCCTGCAAGAATCACATCCAATATTGCATCAATCATTACAACAGCAAGCAGAAAGCTTATTAAGCGGGCAAAAACACCTGAAACCGACTAGTAACAAGGTGCGTCACGTATTACAACGCTGGCCAAATCAAAACAGTGCTAATAAAGAAACTGTGGCAGAGCTACTCAATACCAGCCCAAGAACCCTCACCCGTCGATTACAAGAAGAAAAAACTCAGTTCTCACATATTTTACGCGATGTTAGGATGGGAAAAGCACAAGAACAACTGCAAAACTATCACATTGATATGCAAGAAATTGCCCACGAGCTTGGCTTTGCAGACCGCAGAGGGTTTGAAAGAGCTTTTAAACAGTGGAGTGGCATCACCCCTTCGGCTTTTCATAAGCACTGGCGCTCTAACCACCACGAATCTGAACCCGCCTAATAGCGACTCACAGCTTACCAATCATCACTTGATAAGGCGGCTCTAGCCGTCTTCATCTTTTCATTTTCTTCTAATAGTACTAAGTTGTTAAATAGCTGACGGGCTTGATCGGTAGAAGAATCACTGGCCATATGCTTGTATAAACTAATTAACGAATCATCCACCCGCAAGGCCATGCTCACCAATTCATTGATACTGATATCAGGGTGACATTCTTTACAGCCATCCAAAATTTGAGCGACCGAAGTGAGCTCAGTTTGATGCCACTCCCCTAGAATTTTCTCACTCAGCTCTGCGGTTACCTTGCCTAGGGTTTCGGCCAGCTGCTCTTCATGCTTACTTAAAAACTTAAGTAACATGTCAATTCTCTCACGCTGAGTTTGCTCTCTCAGCTGCTGGTAGATATTACTTGCAGAAGTATGTATATCTTGGCTTAGAACCAGTACGTCGCGAACAGTTTTAAAACTCATAATAACACCTAAGCGAGGGCTCTTTTAATAATAGATACCTTAACTATAGCTGTTTATTCAGTGCGTAGATGGAAACATCAAGATCCTGATCAAAATCCTGCAAACTAGGTAAGGTAGTCACCTTTTCACTATCAACTTTAACTAAAGCAGACCAAGGGGGTAACTGATATTCAGTTTCTGCGACTAGCCAGTAGGGAATACTCTCGCACCTCCTTGAGAGGTCACCAGCACTGGTCAAGTCATAAAGTATGTCTGCCGCTAATAAGCAGTCAAAACCTCCGCCAAGGTCATCCCAGTTCCTTATCGCTTCTATATTGACCCCATTATGCAAAGCATTAACCTCGCACGCGATAAGTGCTAGTGGATCATTATCACAGCAAACTACCGATGCGGCTCCTGCTTTAGCCGCTGCAATTCCCACCACCCCCGAACCGCAACCAAAGTCTAATACCCTCTTCCCTTTTACGAGCTCTGGATGTGCTAACAAATACCTTGCTAAGCCTTGCCCTGCCGCCCAGGCAAATGCCCAATAAGGTAACTGCTGCCAAAATAGACCTATTTGTTCGGCATCCAGCTGAACATCAGTACTTTCAATAGCCAGTAACTGCAAGTCAATATCTTGAGTACCATTATTAGCAAAAGATAATCTCTGCCACTCAAGCTTAGCGCCCGGTAATAACTGATTCAAACCTTCTGATAATGGGTTAATTAACTGACTCACAAGACATACTTCTTTTTAAATCGAATGACTTTCTTTAAATAATTTCGTGACTCATGTTTTGGATGACGAGTAACGATATATCGATAGACTTCTTCAGCCGATAAACGATTTATTTTTGCAATCGCCGTTTTCCTATCCCGATGAAAGCTACGTAATAATTGACCAGCCCCACCGTTATAAGCGGCTATCATGCAATACTCTTGACTCAAGGGGTTATTAATCCCACGCAAATACACATCCCTTAGAATCGATAAATAGCCACTACCAACTTCAATATTATTTTGGGCATTAAACAAATATTGTCGACTAGGGCGCACATCACTTTTCTGCAAACGTTGAAAATAATCTCTCCCCGCCGTATTCGGCATTACCTGCATCAGCCCATAGGCATTAGCATGACTCACAGCAAAAGGATTAAAACTGCTTTCTGCTTCGATCACGGCAAATACTAAAGCCTGATCAAGCTGATAACGTATGGAAGACTCTGATACATAAGGCAAATACTGCTTAGCCGCTAACTGTTTAAACTGGCGAACTAAGGGTATATCAACCCAAAACCGCCGCTTACCATCAACCCAGCGACTGTGTAAGTTATTTTCAACCAAATATTTAGCATAGCGCTGAGCTCGCCATTGAAAGGCAATGGCTTGGCCTTCGTGGTCATGAACTTTATTCAATAAAAAAGGCTCGCCGATTAAACCAACCTCTTGAGCGGTATAGATATCAAGCTGCTGAGGGTCGGCGGGGGTCAATAATGTCGATACAATGGCATGTTTAAGCACTGCTTGATGATTTTCTTGCTTTAACGTTTCAACTCGAATATTACCTAAATTAAAATCAACTTGCGCTCGGCTATAGTACTCATCTAAATACTTCACATAAGCTTGTTGAGAAGGAGCAACAAAGTCATCCCCCCAATGCAAAAAACCTTGTTCGGAAAAAAATTCGATTTCTAATAATAGAGCTTGCACGTCATCGGACAAATCGATGAAGTTTTCCGGTAATGCTGCACGACTAGAACTCGCCGCTAAGCCAAATAGCAAAAGCAGCTGAAGAATAAATTGAAAAGAATAATATTGGCTTAAATACATAATGCCTCCAAGAAGAAGGCATCATACGGAATCAAACAGACCTTGTCAGCCTAGCGTCGAGCCTCTCGCCTAATGGCCGAGGTTGTGAAATCTCTTTTCGAGTGCTCGGCACTATAATCGTAGGTAGCGCCACGATCGTTATCTATCCCCTCAACAAAATAACGATTGTCTTTAAAGTCATAGGTATTTTCCAATGTTGAAAAGACCAATGGTACTTCATAATAGTTAATTAAGTGTGCTTCCGTAAACTGCCATAGCTCGCCATCAGCATCGTATTCTTCTGCGTATACAATCGACCAACTGTCTTCATCAAAATAATAGCGACGTTTAGCATAACGATGTTGTAAGCCAAGGCGTAAAGTCGCTTCAACCACCCATACTCGATGCGCTTCATAACGTAATAATTTAGGATTCAAGTGTGCTGGCCCGGTAATATCCTCAATGGTCAAATCCGCTGAATGCAATAAATACGAGTTATAAGGAATATACATTTCCTGCTTACCAACCAACTTCCAATCATAATAAGTCGGTGCACCATTGAACATATCCACCTGATCAATGGTTCTGAGCGAGTCCGTCGCTACATCTGGCGTATCATGATTTAAGTCCGGGGTACGGCGAACACGCCTCTGACCAGGTACATAGATCCAAGATTTACGCGGAGAACGAACCTGATCTAGTGTTTCATGAACTAACGTAATGCCACCCGCCTGCGAAGCAGGAGCTAACGTCTTACGCTTTAAAAAGAAGATTTTATTATTCAGCTCTTCTGTGGATAAACTAGGATCACTGTAGGCAAAATAATACTTATAATCACGCAGGGTCACTGCACGACTACCCGCAGTATTGACATGCACTGTTGATGCTTCATAGCTTATGGATTGGCCACGAAAGCGTAAGGTATGGTTCCATAAAACCTCCAAACCATTATTAGGAATGGGGAATGGCGAGCTAATACGCGAACCACTAACACCCGCCCCATACTTCATCAACGAGGCATTACTGATGTTATTTTTGATGCCTTCATAAACATACTCTGGATACGACCCAGAGCGATGGGTTTTATAGATTGGCAACTCCATACTAGGGAACTGTTTTAACAGCTTTTGACTGCCTAAACTTAAACGACTTTTATGCTCTTCCATATTGGCATGGCTAATCGTAAAAAGTGGCTTCTCGCGAAAATAGGGATTACTGTGGAAGTCTCCCGACTGATGAATTTTGGATTGCTGTAATCCACCCGTCCAGGCAGGAATATCCTTACCGTTTCCCATTCTCTCTGCACCGACTGGGGTCAAATCTCTTTCAAGTCGATTTAGATCTTGCTCATTAGCTTGCGTAGACATAGCAAAGATTAAAAGCAAAAAAGGTATGACCGTTTTGTGCATGGTAATTTCCATTAATTATTTTTGGTGCCGGCAGGCTAATAGCTGAACAAGGGTTGAACAAGAGGTTATTACGCTTCGATACTAAAAAACACAAACTGTTACACCAAAGCGTGAATTTAGACCTTGTAAAACCTCAGCTTAGTTAAGACTCGCTGAGGCCACACCATAAAACAGTGCTAATTTAAAAACTGTGGCCCTAAACCACTACCCCACAATATAACCGTTATCGCCATTAAGCCGACCAAAGAACATAAACCAACGGTTAATATCGAGCTAGCAAAAATAAAACCACGCTCTTCAGGAATATTCATGAAAATAGGAATACCCACATAAAGCAAGTATAAGGAATAACAAACCGCCCCTAATACCACAAAGACATCCAACCAAAGAATAGGCAATAAGCCAATAAATCCTGATAAAAACATAGGGGTTGCGGTAAAAGTCGTAAAAATAAGGCAGCGTTCAAAGCTTGCATCAGCACCAAAGGTTCTTTCCATCCAAAAGGTGCAATAAGATACAAAAGCCAAGCCAACTAATAATGCTAAGTAAAATAATATCGCAATAGGCAAGGCACTTTCGGTCGATAGCTTTATCACATCGCCACCTGCAATACTCCAACCAAATTGAGTTGTTCCGATAAACAAACTCACCGGCGGTATCATGGCTAAGAAGATAGCATAGCGAAGATAAACCTGAACTAGGCTATATTTTTCGCGGCGAATGAATGACCATTCACTTTTAGGATGGTAAAGCAGCCCAAACATATGTGCAGTAAACATACTTGTCCCCTTATGCTTATAGTGTGATATCACGGCACCGAGCCATACAAAATGCATAGACCCTAGTTAATAATTAGCCAACAAAGAGATAAATGGCAAGGTAATACTGCGTTTTGACAGGCTACTTTTTTACTTTTTATACTTTATTATTCATTTCTACTATCAAAGACAGGTTCGGCAGCGCCGCTAACAAGTTGTTATTACTGGCAAAAATCACCTCAGCAAGAGAACACTGATGCAAGCTTGCAACCATTTGCGCCAAGAATAATAAACTCACTGGAGAGTTATCCGCATTTTTCCAAAAAGCAGGCCTCATATCTGGAGAATCGGTCTCTAGCACCATGCAATCTAGTGGTAACCGACTAATAGTCGTGCGCAATTTCGTTGCTCTAGCATGACTCATAGCACCACCAACCCCGAGCTTAAATCCGAGCTTTATCAAGGCTTCTGCTTGCTGATAACTGCCACTAAAAGCATGAACTATCCCCCCCTGATTAAAGCCTAAGCGACGAATCATAGCGCAGGTCTCATCATAGGCTTTACGTATATGTAAAATCACCGGCAACTGTAAGCCTTGGGCCAGTTTAAATTGCTGCTGACACCATTCAACTTGCTTAGCGTGCTCTTTTTGCGTTAACGCAAAATCCAAACCAAACTCGCCGATAGCGACTAAATGACTCGAAGGATCTAATAGCTGCTGCTGGCATAGCTCTGCAAGACGCTTCATATCCCCGCCTGAATGCTGCTCGAGGAAATAAGGGTGCAAGCCTAAGGCATAACCCCAAGGTTTAGATTCGCAGAGCTGAATGAGGTTATGCCAGGTATTAGCCTCTACCCCAGGAATGACCAATCCCGCACAGCCAAAGTATTGCAGTTGCTGCCATTGCTTATCGCGATCAGGGTCAAAGCAGGTAAAATCGAAATGGCAATGAGAATCCAGCCATTGTGGGTAAGGTGTACAATTAATAGATTCAGGCATTTCAGTGAAAATAGGCATAGCTTGCCCTAGTAATTAATAGCATGATTGGTTTATTGTGATTGAAAATGGAATGTGCATCAAACCGATGCCTAGTATGAAAGGATGCAGTCATGGATCTTAGCCCGCAAGAATTAAGAGAAATGATCATTAGGCCGACCCTAATATCTCTTGATAAATATTCCCAAGCGGCAGAGAACTTGTTAATGGCCATTGCCTTAGTAAAACAAGAACATGGCCATCGACAAGATAACCGCTGCACTAAAAATTACGGCATATTCCAAATAGACGTCCCAAGTCATCAGCGAGTCTGGGATAAGTATCTGGCGTTTAACCCCGAGCTAGCGAGTAAGATTCGAGGTTTAGCATCCCAACGAGAATTTCTCAAACACCCACATTTAGAGCTCGCGACCAATTTATCCTATGCTACCGCCATTGCTTGGGCACTGCATCTTGCGTATCCACAGGCGAGAAAACAATCTAAAAAGCAAGGCTCATCAACTATAACGGATACCCAAACCTGCTAAACCACAATAGCCATTAGGCTCTTTGGCTAGATATTGCTGATGATAATCCTCGGCAAAATAAAAGCTTGGGGCGGGCAGGATCTCTGTCGTAATCTGGCCAAAACCGGCCTTTGTTAGCGCACGCTGAAAAACCTCTCTCGACGCCTCCGCTAAAGCTTGTTGTTGTGCTGAAAAGGTATAGATGCCACTGCGATACTGACTACCTACATCATTGCCTTGGCGATCTCCTTGGGTTGGGTTGTGAGCTTGCCAAAACTCTTCTAATAGCTGCTGATAACTCACTAGCTTAGGATCATATACTAGGCGTACAACCTCATTATGCTGAGTTAGCCCAGAACAAACTTGCTTATAGCTTGGATGCTCGGTATTCCCCGCCGCATAACCGACTGACGTCACATGCACACCCGCTAATTGCCAGAATTTGCGTTCCGCACCCCAAAAGCACCCTAGACCAAACATGGCGTACTCCATTCCCTCCGGTAAGGTATCCACATTTTCACCATTAACAAAATGTGTTTGAGCATGAGGCATTGCCATAGGTTTCTCCCATATAGTGATCACTGACCCAATAAAACTTCTATTAAAAGACTTTAACAAGATCATAAAAAAAGGCCATAACGCTAACGCTATGGCCTTAATATATAACATGGAGTTCAGCTAAATCTATTTAAACTCGCAACTTACTCATAATATCTAAAACGAATCAGTCTAAGAAAGAAAAATCTTCTTCTTTCATTTGCATCAAGCTCTTAGGGTCTTTCACCATCATTTTAGCGTGACCTTTAGCGCGCGGCAGCATACGTTCAAAGTAGAACTCGGCCGTTTGGATTTTAGCTTTATAAAAGGCTAAATCTCCTTCACCTTTTTCTAGCTTCTGATACGCAGTCTCTGCCATCATCGCCCAATAATAGGCTAAGCAAACATAACCAGAGTACATTAGGTAATCAACGGATGCTGAACCAACCATGTCACGATCTTTTGATGCTTTAAACGCAATGCGGTAGTTATAAATTTTCCACGCCAACATGCTGCGCTTTAAAGTCTTAATGAATTTCTTCATTTCAGGACGTTTAGTTGCTTTAGTGAAAGCGGCAACTTTATCGGCATACATGTTAAAAGATTTAAACTTACCTAATAGCATCTTACGACCTAATAGATCGAGTGCCTGAATTCCCGTAGTACCTTCATACAACTTAGAGATTTGAGAGTCACGCACAATTTGCTCCATGCCCCACTCTTTAATAAAGCCATGACCACCATAAACCTGTACACCATGGTTGGCAGCTTCATAACCCATTTCAGTTAAAAACGCTTTTAAGATAGGCGTTAAGAAACCGAGTTCATCATCGTACTTTTCATAGAGTGCAGTATCGCCCTTGGAATGAGCTGCATTCATTAAATCTGCAAGGCGGGCGGCGTTATAAACCATGGCACGACCGCCTTCAGCGATGGCTTTTTGAGTTAATAACATGCGTCGCACATCAGGGTGAACCATCAAGGTATCAGCGACCTTATCCGGATCTTTTTTACCCGTTAAAGCACGCATAGAACGACGATCTTTCGCGTAAGGCAAGGCACCTTGGAAAGATAATTCTGCCGAAGCAACACCTTGAATAGAGGTACCGATTCGCGCGGTATTCATAAAGGTGAACATGCACATCAGACCCTTGTTTTCAGGGCCAATCAAGAAACCTTTAGCATTATCAAAGTTCATCACACAGGTAGAAGAGGCGTGAATCCCCATTTTCTCTTCGATAGAACCACAAGTTACTGGGTTGCGATCACCTAAAGAACCATCGGCATTCACATTGAACTTAGGCACAATAAATAGAGAGATACCACGCGTGCCTTCTGGTGCACCCGGAAGACGTGCTAATACAATATGAACGATGTTTTCGGTTAGATCGTGCTCACCGGATGAGATAAAGATCTTAGTCCCGGTAATATTGTAAGAACCATCTGCGTTTGGCTCAGCCTTAGTTTTTACCTGACCTAAGTCGGTACCACACTGTGGTTCGGTTAAGCACATAGTGCCCATCCAGCGGCCATCAGACAGTGGCACAAAGAATTCTTGCT
>CAXIBC010000109.1:0-8869 GCA_964022115.1 uncultured Oleispira sp.
ACGAGATACAGGATATCGAAACGGTGTACATAAAACTAAGACTAACTTTCAGACGTCTATATACTAAGCCCATCTCAGCTATTGTCAACACTATTTAGCTAAAAGATGGGCTAATTTTCTATATTTTAATTATTTACTGACTATTATCCAAAACAAACTAGGAGTAGTGATAAAACCTGACTATCCGCACAGGTATGTACCGGTTCCAACAGCGATTAGATCACCTTTTTCGTTGCTAAATTCCATCCGTGTTACCGCGACTTTATTACCAATACGCAATAACGTTGCACCAATAGTGAACTCTTCTCCCTTCCCTGGCCGCAGGAAGTCTACTCGCATATCAATGGTACCTAATTTAGCCAGTGTTTTAGGGCGTTCTGACGCTGGCACCTTATGTTCTTTCAAGCGCTGCCACGCCGCCACCATCGCCATGGCACCGCCCGTCACATCCAATGCGGTTGAAATCGCCCCACCATGAAGAATACCTTGCAGAAAGTTACCAATCAGCTCGTCTTTCATCTTCATTTTAAACTCACAATAATCCCCACTGAGCTTGCTAGGTATTAGACCTAACACTTTATTGAAAGGGATTTGCTCGAGAAAGTTAATCGCAATATTGTATTCACTGCGATTAAAACCTTCTGTATCTACCGTTTTATCAGAGTCGACCTGGTCGACTGACCTATTTTCTGTGCTCATATTAAGTTCCTAACGGGTTATTGCTGAAGCCCCAAATTTACTCACATCTATTTTCTGCCCATGAGTAACGGCTATTTTTTACTAGAAGCTCAAAAACAATAGAGTCATCTTCTAACTAGGGCTTTCGTTTCTGTATTGAATGTCTTATTTCAAATTTTGTTTGTGATAACAATCCAACAAGGCTAATAACTTGGCAGAAACCTGCTTGCGCTTCCACTGGCCCGCAACAAACTTATTCGCTTCCATATACGTTGGATAGGCGTGAATAGTACCTAATACCTTGTTCAGACCCAAGCCATGTTTCATCGCCATGACAAAAACCGCAATAAGGTCATCTGCTCTCGCACCCACTATGGTGACCCCCAATATTTTATCCTTCCCTGGTACGGTCAATACCCGCACAAAGCCCATCGCCGCATCATCGGTAATCGCCCGATCTAGATCATCTAAGCCATATTGAGTGCTCTCGAAAGGAATACTCTTCATTTTAGCGTCTTTAGTACTAAGGCCTACCCGTGCAACCGTTGGACTAATAAAAGTAGCCCAAGGAATTACTCGATAATCGGCCTTGAAGCGCTTAAAGCGAGCAAACAGACTATTCACCGAGGCAAACCAAGCTTCATGGGCTGAAACATGGGTAAATTGATAACCCCCAATCACATCCCCACAGGCATAAATGGTTGGGCAATCGGTTTGTAAGTATTCATTGACGGCTAAAAATCCATTGCTATCGACGTCTAAGCCGACACTTTCCAAGCCTAGGTTGGTGGTATTGCCAGTACGTCCAATGGCCAATAATAACGCATCAAATTTGATAACCTCACCATTATCCAGTTCCGCCAAATGACCATCATCTGCCGACGCTAGCCTGACAATTGAGCGCCCACTCATAAAAAGCACACCTTCATTCTTCATGGCATCAGCGACGAGTTGAGAGACATCTTCATCTTCTCGAGGCATCAAAAATTCGCCTTTATCAACTATGCTGACCTGAGAGCCTAAACGGGCAAAAGCTTGGCCTAGCTCACAACCTATGGGTCCAGCTCCTAACACCACTAATCGCTTAGGCAATGTCTTAATCTGCCAAAGGGTATTCGACGTGTAATAACTCACTTGGTCTAAACCGGGAATTGGCGGGATACGCGGCTGGCCTCCTGTCGCGATAATAATATTGGCAGCACTACGTACTTCGATACGGCCATCAGAATGTTGAATTTCAACCTCCCAAGGGGAAATAATCTTGCCTTGCCCAGTTGCGCACGAGACCCCTAACCCTTCATAGCGTTCAATCGAGTCATGGGGTTCTATGGCTTTAATCGATCCATGTACATGCTTCATGATTTGTTGAAAATCGATAGGCGCTGGACTGCCACTTAACAAGCCCTTTGCGTGCCCTTGTCGATTTTCATGAACGATTTTCGCGGCGTGAATAATGCCCTTACTCGGTACACAACCGGTATTGAGGCAATCTCCACCCATCTTGTCTTGCTCAATTAAAGTGACCTTAGCTTTCACCGCCGAGCCGATAATTGAGCTGACCAAACCCGCGGCGCCACCACCAATTACGATGAGATTATCATCGAATTTTTTAGGTTTTGCCCGTCCATTACTGCGAAGCAATAACGCTCTGTTAGCGCTTAGCTTGGCCATAATCGCCTTAGCAAACCAAGGAAAAATGGCGAGTAATAACAAGGCAATTAGTAATCCCGGCGTCATAACCCCCGCCAATGAGAGGCTTTGCTCACTAATAATGACCTGCCCTAGCTCAGCACCGGCATTCACATAAACCGCCGTCCCTGCCAACATGCCTAACTGACTGACCCAATAAAAACGCCAAGCGGAAATCGGCATCAAGCCCATTAATAAGTTAATCGCAAAAAACGGCACCAGCGGAATCAGGCGTAAGGTAAATAAGTAAAAAGAACCTTCTTTTTTCACCCCAGCGTTAATGGTTTTCAGATAGCCCGAGAACTTATCCTGTACCCAGTCTTTCAGTAATAAACGTGACATCAAAAACGCTAGGGTAGCGCCTAAGGAGCTAGCAAAAGAAACGATCAATAAGCCTTGGGCCAAACCGAATACGGCCCCTGCAACCAAGGTCATTATGGCAGCACCCGGTATCGATAAGGCGGCCATCAAGACATACGTTATAAAAAAGGCTAGCTGGGTTGTAAGCGGATTATCTTGATACAGAGCGTGATAGGTTTCAGGCAATAACCACTCTCCGCCTAGCTCATAAAACCCGAGTACGAAGATAATAATTAAGACGAGTATTAATAACTTTTTCATGTTTGTCCTTACTTAATCCGTACTCGCTATACCTATAATTAGTACAGATATTCTGGCTTCAGTTCATTTTCTGATGGCAATGGAGATACCGGGTGAAGATTTTCTAATGGAATCTGTCATAAATCAGCGAATTGATCCGCCGAGTCCGCTAGAATAGTAGTTATATTTTTATGATCTATAGATGGCTATATACTAGCCGACTGCTTGGAGAATACCCGTGGCTTTTAATGATGCACAGCGCTTTTATCCAGAAACTCGTCTTCGTCGCAATCGTCGAGATGATTTCTCTCGTCGTTTAATGCGTGAAACGACGTTAACAACGGATGATTTAATCTACCCTATGTTCGTTTTAGAAGGCCAAGGCGAGCGCGAAGCGATTCCTTCCATGCCAGGCATTGAGCGTTTATCCATCGATTTATTAGTCGAAGAATGTAAGCACCTAGTTAAGCTTGGCATTCCGGCCGTCGCCTTATTTCCAGTAACCCCAGCGAAGGCTAAAACTGAATTCGCAGAAGAAGCCTACAACTCAGATGGTTTAGCTCAGCGTGCAGTACGTGCGATTAAGGATGCTTGCCCATTATTAGGGGTTATTACCGACGTCGCCTTAGATCCTTTTACCCTACATGGCCAAGACGGCATTTTAGATGCCAACGGTTATGTATTAAACGACCGTACCGTTGATACCCTGGTTCGCCAAGCGCTTTCTCATGCGGAAGCCGGGGCTGATGTTGTTGCCCCTAGTGATATGATGGATGGCCGCATTGGAGAGATCCGCGCTATTTTAGAAAATGATGGCCATGTGAATACTCGAATTTTGGCGTATTCTGCTAAATACGCCTCAGCCTATTATGGCCCTTTCCGCGACGCGGTAGGCTCAGCGGCTAATTTAGGTAAAGCCGACAAGAAAAATTACCAGATGGATCCGGCGAATACGGATGAAGCCTTGCATGAAGTAGCGATGGATTTAGCGGAAGGCGCTGACATGGTAATGATTAAACCAGGCATGCCGTACCTAGATATCGTCCACCGCATAAAACAAGAGTTCGGCGTACCCACCTTTGTTTATCAGGTGAGTGGCGAATATGCCATGCACAAAGCGGCGGCTCAAAATGGTTGGTTAGATGATATTGCTGTGATGCACGAATCGTTAACCTGCATCAAGCGTGCTGGGGCTAATGCAATTTTAACTTATTACGCCAAGCAGTTTGCTGAAGCACTGAATAAGTAGTTTTCTAGCCATAAAATGCTTAACACAGTTAAATAATAAGGAAGCATAATGTCAGCGACTGACGATACAGTGATCGACCTGCAAAGCCCGGAATATTATATCAATCGGGAATTAAGCCATTTGCAGTTTAATATCCGCGTATTGGAGCAGGCTCTGGATGAGACGCATCCGTTATTGGAGCGCCTTTTCTTTCTCTGTATCTTCAGTAGCAACCTGGATGAGTTCTTTGAAGTTCGTGTAGCTGATTTAAAACAGCAGCTCGCATTTGGTCGAGAAACCGCTGGCGCTGATGGCTTGCACGCCGGACAAGTACTCAAACAAATCAACGAGATCTGTACCAATACCCTAGAACGTCAATACGACATTCTCAACGACGTAATGTTTCCGGCCTTAGCGCAAGAGAATATTCGCTTTCTACGTCGTGCGGCGTGGACAGAAGAACAGCAAACCTGGGTCAAAGAATACTTTGATAATAGCGTATTACCCATTTGCAGCCCGATTGGGCTCGACCCATCGCACCCATTTCCACGCTTGGTAAACAAAAGTTTAAACTTTATTGTCAGCCTCGATGGTAAGGATGCTTTTGGCCGTGAAACTGGCTTAGCGTTAATTCCAGCACCACGAACTCTGCCGCGTATCATCCGCCTGCCAGATGAGCTCTGCGAAGATGGTGATAACTTTGTCTTCCTATCCTCCATTATCCATCACTTTGCCGATGAACTATTTCCCGGCATGGCGATTAAAGGCTGCTACCAATTCCGTGTCACCCGTAATGCCGATTTAGAAATCGACCACGATGATACCGTTGACCTCGCGAGTGCACTTGAAGATGAATTGCATTCCCGTAACTTCGGTGAAGAAATGCGCTTAGAAGTCGCAGACAACTGTCCAGCGGAACTGGTGGATTTTTTACTCGCCAAATTTGATCTCAAAGAAAGCGACCTTTATCAAGTCAACGGCCCTGTTAACCTAGGCCGTATGATGGAGGTGATTGACCAAATTCAACGTCCCGACTTGCGCTACCCTCCATTCACCCCAGGGTTACCTAAGCACTTGAGCTTTAAAAAGAGCATCTTCGAAGCCATTCGAGAAAAAGATACCTTGCTCATGCACCCGTTTGAATCCTTCACGCCGGTCGTGGATATGTTGCGCGAAGCCGCAAAAGATCCCACGGTATTAGCGATCAAACAAACCTTATATCGTACTGGGGCTAAATCTGAAATCGTTAATGCCCTAGTTGATGCGGCCCGTAGAGGCACAGAAGTCACCGTCGTCATTGAATTGCGCGCACGCTTCGACGAAGAAGAGAACCTCTATCTAGCGAACCGTTTACAAGAAGCCGGAGCCGTAGTGGTCTATGGCGTCGTGGGTTACAAGACCCACGCTAAAATGATGTTGATTGTGCGCAAAGAGCAAAATACATTACGTCGCTATGTGCACTTAGGCACGGGCAACTACCACGCAGGTAATGCCCGAGTTTATACCGATTATAGCTTCCTAACCGCCGATGATTCTATTGGTGAAGATGTGCATAAAGTATTCCAACAGCTTACTGGCATGGGTAAAGCCCTACGCATCAAAAAACTCTTCCATGCGCCTTTTACCCTACATAAAAAGTTGCTCGAACTGATTGATCGCGAACGCCTAAATGCTGAAGAAGGCAAACCGGCTTACATACGCGTAAAGGTCAATGGACTCACCGAAAACAAGGTCATCCGCGCCTTGTATAAAGCCTCTCAAGCTGGGGTTCAGATCGATCTTATTATTCGGGGTATGTGCTGTTTACGCCCTGGGATTGCTGGGGTATCGGAGAATATTCGTGTACGCTCCATCGTGGGCCGTTTTCTAGAACATACCCGAGTTTATTCTTTTTGTAATAATGGCAAAGACGAGTTTTATGCCGCGAGCGCCGATTGGATGGAGCGTAATTTACTCAACCGAGTTGAGACTTGCTTTCCGATAGAAGGCAACAAGTTGCGCAACCGTATGAAAGAAGAGTTTGAATGTTACCTAGCGGATAATAGCCAAGCTTGGGATTTAGATAGTGATGGCCACTATATCTTGGCCCAACCAAAGAAAAATGAAGAAACCGGTGAGCTCGAAATTATTCGTGCTCAGCAAATATTATTAGAAAAACTCGCTGCGGCTAACTAGCCGCAGTTTTGAGCCGATAGATTTGAGTCAGTAGAAAAAGCATTCCTTTGCAGATTAAGCTTCTTCCGCCACTACGAGCTCTAAGCCCGCGGCATTCAGGTAATTGGATTCCACCATTAAATCGTCATACGTTAGCGAGTGCTGCTTGAACCAACCCTGTGGAAAAATCAGGGTCAGCGAAGCATTCTTAGCCTGGCATTCAATCGCCGGTAATTCTACCGCGCCACGACTATGATTCAGCACCGCCGCAAGGCGCAATAGCATACAGATATAACGCGCTTGCAAACGCACCATAGAATTTAAACTTTCCAATCCCGCTAACGGGAATTTGCGCCTATGGCCTTTCAATAACACAGCGAGCAGCTCTTGCCCTTGGCGCGTAAAACCGGCCATATCACTATGTTGCACGAGATAAGCGCCGTGTTTCTGAAATTGATGATGCGTAATACTTAAACCGACTTCATGCAATTCTGCTGCCCACAATAACCAATTACGCGCTGTGCTCGGTAGTTTCCAATCTTTCTCCACCTGCATCAGCATCGCTAGCGCACAGCTTTTCACCCGCTGGGCTTGTGCTTGATCGACATGAAATCTTTCTTGCATGGAAGTCACAGTGCGCTGACGCACATCCTCATGGCCTGAACGGCCAATCAGATCCCATAACGCCCCTTCACGCAGAGCACCATCAGAATAGTGCATCATATTAATTTTGAAGGTATCAAAAATACCTTTTAAGATGGCAACCCCAGCAATAAATACCTGCTGACGTAGGGGTTTAAAGCCGGGTAGCTCGATATCACTAATCGACTTATGGGACGTTAGCCACTGGCAAAGCTTATTCAATCCTTCACTGCTAATGCCTTGCTCACTCCAGCCTTTATTAATCAATATTTGCTCTGTGGCGCGAATCGTTCCCGAGGAACCAATCACTTCCTGCCAACCGATGTCTTTATACGCTTGCTGAATTTCTAATAGCTCACGACGGGCACGGGCAATAGCACGTTGAAAATTTAATTCACTAATTTCACCATCTGGGAAAAACTGACGAGTATAAGAAACACAGCCCATAAAGAGGCTTTCAAGTACCTTTGATTCAAAACGCTCGCCAATAATAAATTCCGTGCTGCCACCACCGATATCAATAACTAAGCGCTTACCTTTATCGTCCGCAAGGGTATGGCTCACCCCTAAGTAGATCAAACGAGCTTCTTCGCGCCCAGCAATCAATTCAATTTGAAAACCTAAAATTTCTTCTGCTCGGCTAATAAAGTCACTGCGATTACGCGCTACCCGCAAGGCGTTTGTCGCCACCACAGATACCGATTCTGGTTTAAAACCGCGTAAGTGGTTAGCAAAACCCCGTAAACATTCTAAGCCGCGCTGCATGGCTTCTTCGCTTAAATAACCCCGCTCGTTCAAGCCCGCGG
The DNA here is from genome assembly GCA_964022115.1 of uncultured Oleispira sp. GTDB lineage: Bacteria > Pseudomonadota > Gammaproteobacteria > Pseudomonadales > Oceanobacteraceae > Oleispira. Next base: position 7,798 of record CAXIBC010000109.1, read on the forward strand.
CGAGCTGCACTTTTTCTCCACGCTTATCCAGTGTGCGCAGCTCTCCCTGCAACGGCTGGGCGATAATCATATGAAAACTATTCGAACCCAAGTCGATGGCGGCAACTTGGTTCGCCTCTGGCGAATTAGGCTCAGAGGGGTTAGCGTCTATTTGAGTAGAAACTGGCTGATTCATTTCTGACATAGTTGAAATTCTACCCTAAGGCCTTATATAACAATAACCTTTCCATCATACGTGATAGTGACAATGTTACGGAATAGCTGTTTTGTGTGAGTTAAACACTTTTTGACTTGCGTCCTTTAAATGGCTCCGTACAATGCACTCTTTATAATTATTGATAACCAAATTCCGGAGATAATCCATGAGTGATAATATCTTAACCGTTTCTGACGATTCATTTGATGCTGACGTTCTAGGCTCTGATCTACCAGTTTTGGTTGATTTCTGGGCTGAATGGTGTGGCCCTTGTAAAATGATCGCCCCTGTTCTTGAAGAAATCGCTGAAGAGTTCGCAGGTAAAATTAAAGTAGCTAAGTTGAACATCGACCAGCACGAAGAAACGGCCCCTAAGTTTGGTATCCGTAGCATTCCAACCTTGATGATCTTCAAAGATGGCAACGCTGAAGCGACTAAAGTCGGTGCTTTAAGCAAATCTGAATTGGTGGCTTTCATCGAGCAAAGCATCTAATTTAGACTAATACCCAATGATTAATTGGGTATTATTAGAGATAAAGTCTGATAAATCATGCTTTATCTCTGTCTTTCCCTAGACAGATTATAGCAAACCGTCTATATTAAATTTGTTCAATATTTAGTCTTAACCGACATTCCCCTGATGTATGCCCACTTCTAAGGTGTATATTTTATTCTTAAATAAGCATTAAAACTTCTTATCCTATCTATGAATCTTACCGAATTAAAGCAAAAATCCGTTCCAGTATTACTGGATATCGCCAAGGAAATGGGCATCGAGCACGTAAGCCGTTCTCGTAAACAAGACATCATTTTCGCAGTCTTAAAAAAACACGCTAAAAGCGGCGAAGACATCTACGGCGATGGCATTTTAGAAAT
>CAXIBC010000110.1:0-8510 GCA_964022115.1 uncultured Oleispira sp.
TCTTCAAGCGTAATCTGAGACAAGCAGCCTATGCCTAGGTTTGCTTCTACGGCCCGCTTAATCGCTTCTGTGTGCTGCAACTCATGGGCAACCTGTAAATCCGGTAGAATCCCATGCATAGCTCGTTCAAAGGCTTGCCGAGTACCTGATCCTGCTTCGCGTAAAATCCAGCGCGCTGCGAGTAAGTCCTCATCAGAAAGGGCTTGCTTACGCGCGAGTGGGTGGCTAGGGCTGCAAAATACAGCGAGTTCATCATCCCTCCAAGGGATAACGTTGAGATCTGAATGCTGTAACTCCCCTTCAATTAAACCTATATCGAGATCAAAGTTGAGCACCTTTTGGCTGATACTGGCGGTATTGGCCACTTCTAGGGTGATATGGGCATTGGGCTGTTGAGCCATCATATCTGCCATGATATTGACCGCTAAATAATTACCGATTGACAGTGTTGCCCCAACTTTTAAATGACCCGCGTCGGCATGCTTTAATAAGGTTTGTTCCAGATCCGCGGCTTGGGCTAATAAGCCCTCAGCCTTGGGGCGTATAAGACGGCCTTGCTCATTTAGTTGTAAGCGCTTACCAACTCGATCAAACAGCTGTACATCAAATTGTTGTTCCATTTCTTTTAGTGCTGAACTCGCTGCACTTTGGGATAGGTTCAATGCTTGAGCGGCCTTACTTACATTTTGCTGGTGGGCGATGGCAAGGAAGACTTCTAACTGGCGTAAGGTATAGCGCATGTACTTGTTACTCTGGTTATATAACTTATATAGATAAAATCGATAAGGGTAATTAATATAATCTGTTTTTCTGATTAATAAGTCTAGGCTATTCTAAACTCAGTTATTAAATAAGTGCTGATGAAAACAACGAGGTTAGCCGTGAGTAAAATGATTCGTGAGACAGTGACTAAAGTACATCATTGGAATGATACGCTTTTCAGTTTCAATACCACCCGTAATCAGGGCCTGCGTTTCAAGAATGGTCACTTTACTATGATTGGCTTAGAAATTGATAATAAGCCGTTATTACGCGCTTATAGTATTGCCAGTGCAAACTATGAAGAAGAGATGGAGTTCTTTAGCATTAAGGTGCAAGACGGTCCATTAACTAAGCATCTGCAAAATCTTCAGGTTGGCGATGAGATTCTAGTCGGTACTAAACCCGTCGGCACTCTAATAGCCGATCACCTTATACCGGGTAAAAACCTCTACTTATTAAGTACAGGTACAGGCTTAGCACCTTTTATGAGCATCATTAAAGACCCTGAGATTTATGAGCAGTTTGATAACGTCATTTTGACTCATGGGGTGCGTGAGGTTTCTGAACTCGCGTATCAGCAATTTATTGAAGAAGAGCTGCCTAATAACGAATACTTTGGTGATGTTGTTCGTGAAAAACTGAAATATTACCCGACCGTGACCCGTGAAGAATTTCGTAATCAAGGGCGTTTAACCGACTTGGTTGAAAGTGGCAAGCTGTTCTCTGATCTGGGTTTGCCGGATATCAATTTAGAAAATGATCGCTTTATGCTGTGTGGTAGCCCCAGCATGCTGAAAGATTTCTGCAAAATCTTGGATCAGCGAGGCTTCGAAGAAGCTCGCCAGGGTGAGCAGGGGCATTACGTGATTGAGCGCGCTTTTGTTGAAAAATAAGTCGTGTAGGTCGGTCTTTAGGCCGACCCACAATGAAAATATCTTTTATTCAAACATGTCATAAACAAACCTAGCCAAACATCCCTTCAATCCTGCACACTAAGCCCATAATTTCAAATAAAAGCTTAAGCTATCAGCAGGACATTTCATGAAAAAACCTATAATCGCCTTAATCGCTGTGGTGCTATTAATATCTATGTACGCTAGCCGTCAGTACATGGGCTTTGTTGATCTTGATTTAGCCGAGGTTAAATCCCGTTATGCCAATCAAGATTCTAAATTCATGCCGTTAGATGGAATACAACAAGGCATAGTGCTGCATTATCGAGATGAAGGTATTAGTAGCGAGGAAAATCCTGATGCGCCGGTATTATTCTTATTGCATGGCATTATGGCCAGTCTGCACACTTGGGATGGTTGGGTTGAAGCCTTACAAGATGATTTTCGAATCATCCGTATTGATATTCCTGGATTTGGCTTAACCGGCCCGTATGCCGATGGTATTTATAATATAGAGCGCTCTATGGACATGCTCGCCCAAGTGAGTAATAAGCTGAATATCGATTCTTTTTTTCTCGCTGGAAATTCAATGGGGGGCTATATTTCTTGGAATTTCGCTGCCCAATATCCAGCTAAGGTGAAGCGTTTAATTTTATTAGATTCAGCGGGCTATCCGTTTGAGTTGCCTGTGCTGCTAAAGCTTCTAGGCATGCCTGTGCTCAAAGACAGCATGGAATATATCACTCCTAGATTTATCGTCAGTCAAACTTTAAAAGAGGTTTATGGTGATAGCTCTAAAGTAACGGATGACGTCATAGATCGTTATCATGCCCTCATGTTACGCGCAGGTAATCGTAAAGCTGTGGTTAGCGTATTAGCGAGCCTTATTGATGTGGACAATGACAAGATACAACAGCTCACCCTACCGACCTTGATTCAGTGGGGAGAAGAGGATCGCTGGATTCCTATCGCCAACGCTCATAGATTTTCCGCTGAAATCCCAGGGGCTAAGTTGATTACCTACCCTGGTATTGGCCATATACCGATGGAGGAAATCCCTCAGCAGTCGGCCAAGGATGCGAGGCGCTTTTTATTATCAATTATTGATGCGCCACAAGAAATTCAACCTTTGCGAGTGACGCCTGTCGAGGTTCAGGCTCAGCTATAGCGCTTTTTGCTAAAAAGGCCTGTTACAATGAGCGGCGTGGGTCGACGAGTGTATTCGCAAAGATTAAGCCAGCGACTAAAGACATTAAAATCAAAAAAGATTGGCTACCAAGCTGCTCGATATGCAAAATTTCTTGGCCAGAAATGACGCTATTCAGCCCTATATAGAGTTTACTCCCTGGTACCAGTACGACTATCCCTTGCAATAATACAATCGCTGCAGGGGCTTTTAACCAACGTGCAAATAGGTTTGCGTAAATGCCTAAGAATAATGCAGCAAAAAAAGTGCCTAGTGCATAACCAAAAAAGGGCGTCGCTAATAAGCTAACCCCGTGGCCGAGAAAACCTGCGGCTATGCCCCAAGGGGCATCTTTTAAGCGAATTCTAAACATCACCATTAAGCTGAAAGAGAGCACTAATACCGCTAACCAGCCACTCCAAGCCGGTAAAGGAATGGCTGCTTGTTGTGGTACTGTACCCCAGATAAAGCCGGCAATCGCAAACCCTAAGAAGGCGCCAAAATAGAGTTTGAATAATACCATGAGGGCATCCATGACGCGTACTGTGCCCGAGACTAAATCGCGTGCGGCAAGCTCAGATAAGCCCACGGTTAATGCTAAACCAGGGATAAAAACGATAATGCTGGCCAGCACGACTAACGCCATATTAATGCTAGGTTCAATAAAACTAATGGCTGAAGCACAAAAGGCGGCGGCCATTGACGCAATCGGTTCCAGTGCCGATTGGAATCTATGAGACTTTTCTCCCCAAATTACCAAACCATAAATACCAAGCGCTATGATGCAAGAGGCAATAACGTCTGCCCAGCTGGTGCCCATTAACATACTAAAAGCGGCGCTGGCTAAACCAAACGCAAAGAAGATTATCCATTTAGGGTAAGGATGTGGTTTATTGGTGATTTCTTCTAAGCGAATAAGTGCATCATCAAGGTCACGCTTGCCTGAGCACAGTTCTTCTACTAGTTCGTCGGTACGGGCCAGCATACCTAGATCTAAATTACCTGGTTGCACGCGGGCAACATAATTATTAACCTGATTTTCTCTATCTTCTACAGGCCAAAAGACGCAAGTGATTGCGGTTGGGCTAATTAAAAAAGACCCGCCTAGCTCAAGGGTCTCGCTGATTTTCACCAGATGACCTTCAAGTTGATAAGCAGGTGTTCCGCATTGATGTAATGTCTTGGCGAGGCTAATTAAAAACTTGCGTCGCTTTTTAAATAAATTAGTGGTCATGGCCTAGTATTAATCGGTATCGGTCGCTAAATCATAGTCGCTAAAAGCAAAACGGCCTGTTAAAAAAACAGGCCGGTTTCGAGTTGCGCTTCGTCAGTCATCATATCTTTATGCCAAGGGGGGTCAAAAACAAGCTCCACCTTAACCGACTTAACATTCGGGACTTTAGCGACTCTATATTCAACATCACTAATCAGTACTGGCCCCATACCACAAGTCGGTGCGGTTAATGTCATACGGATAATGACATCTTTATTATCGATATCGATACCATAAATCAAACCTAAGTCGAGTAGGTTGACGGGAATTTCAGGATCAAAAATAGTGCGCAGAGCATGACGGATTTGATCTTCATGAACTAGGCCATCACCCTTGTCCTCAAAGACAATTTCTTCCGACTCTAAGCCTAATGCGGCGGCATCGGTACCATCAACTCGTACCATGTTGCCATTCACTGTTAGGGTATAGTTGCCCCCTAGAGCCTGGTTGATAGTAACAAATGTTCCGGCTGGAATTGTGGTTGGCTGACCACTAGGAACCTTTCGTGCAGGGCATTCCTGCTGAGCAACCACCATACGCTTTTCCATGGCCTTGCTCCTTTAAACTGAAAACGATTCGCCGCAACCACAAAGGTCTTTGGCGTTAGGATTATTGAACTTGATCGTGCTATTTAAACCTTCGGTGGTATAGTCAACTTCAGTACCTTTAACCATGGCAAGGTACTCTGTCGGCACGTAGAGCGCTATGTCTTCAGCTACTTGAAAGCAAGTATCTTCAGCTAACGGTGTAGTAACAAATTCAATATCATATTTGAATCCAGAACAGCCACTTTTTTTAACACCAATACGGACGCCAATAGCCTCAGAATTCGCTAATAATTTACGCACGTGTACCATGGCCGCTGCCGTCATACTGACTTGTTGGCTTTGTTGATTAGCTGCTGCGCTTGGGTCAAAAGTTTCTATGGTCATAACTTATCTCTTGCGGAAAATAGACTTACTTTAAATGAGTAGGGAGGCCTACTAGAGTAAAAACATTTTCACTTTTTCAATCGCTTTAAACAGAGCGTCGACTTCTTCTAACGTATTGTAGAAGGTGAAAGAGGCTCGGACTGTACCGGGGATTTCAAACTGTTCCATCACAGGCATAGCACAATGATGTCCGGTGCGAACGGCAATACCTTGCTGGTCTAATAACGTGCCCACATCGTGAGGATGCGTACCTTCAATTAGAAAGCTAAATACACTGGCTTTTTTATCGCTGGTACCGATTAAGCGAATACCGTCAGTTTGCGCGGCGAGTTCATTCGCTCGAGCTAATAAAGCATCTTCATGCTGGGCTAAGGCAATACGATCTAGGCTTTGTAAATACTTCACCGCTGCAGCCATGCCGATGGCGCCCGCTATATTCGGGGTACCAGCTTCAAACTTATAAGGCAAAACGTTATACGTAGTTTTATCAAAGCTAACATGCAATATCATTTCGCCGCCACCTTGATAAGGAGGCATGGCATTTAATAATGCTTCTTTACCATACAGTACGCCTAAGCCGGTAGGGCCAAATAATTTATGGCCAGAGAAGGCATAGAAATCACAATCTAATGCTTGTACGTCGATATCCCAGTGAGCAACCGCTTGCGCACCATCAATCAAGGTTTTAGCACCAACCTTGTGTGCTTCACGAATGATATCGGCAACAGGATTTAAAGTACCTAAAGCATTCGATACGTGAACCACAGCAACAAACTTAGTATTATCGCTTAACAGCTTTAAATAACCGTCATAATCTAATGAACCATCCTCTAAAACAGGAATGACTTTCAGTTTAGCGCCTGTTTGTTCGCATACCATCTGCCAAGGCACGATATTAGAGTGGTGCTCCATAGCCGAGATAATAATTTCATCACCGGCTTTGACATTTGAGCGAACCCAAGTTTGCGCGACTAGGTTAATTGACTCGGTTGTACCTCGAGTCCAAATAATCTCTTCGCTTTTAGCCGCGTTCAAGAAACCTTGCAAGGTGATGCGCGCATCTTCAAACATTTGTGTCGCTTGGTCGCTCAGGGTGTGAGCGCCACGGTGCACATTTGAGTTAGTTGTGCGGTAATAATCAGCGATGGCATCGATAACCACTTGTGGTTTTTGCGTGGTCGCGCCGTTATCCAAATAGACTAATGGCTTACCATTAATTTGCTGATGCAAAATCGGGAAGTCAGCGCGGATCTGCTCGATATTTGATTTTTTACTATCGCTCATAATTAACTCTTAACATTAAAACCAAGAAGTTTTATTAAACCGGTAAGAAAGCTTGAAAAACTTCTTCTAATTACCCAATGTGCTTCATTAATTCTTCATCACGACCAAAGCGCAGCGCTAAGATTGGACGAATTAAATTACGAATCGGATCAAGTTCAAGGTTTTCTAATAACTCATTAATAAAACCGAAACTCAACATAACATCGGCTTCTGCTGCGCTGATACCACGAGACTGTAAATAGAAACGTGCTTTTTCGTCTAGCTGAGCAATGGTTGCACCGTGAGCACAACGTACGTCATCAGCGTAAATCTCAAGCTCTGGTTTAGTATTAATTTCAGCATCGTTAGAAAGTAATAAGTTTTTATTACTTAATTCAGCCAAGGTCTTTTGAGCATCCGGGTGAATATGAATACGACCATTAAATACGGCTTTTGATTTATCCGCCATGATGCCACGGAAGACTTCGTTAGTCGTACACTGTGCAACCTTGTGCTCAATGTTGCTGTGAAAATCAATTAGTTGTTTATTTTGCGGCAAATAAACACCTTTTAATTCACAGTGACTACCACCGACATTATGGTTAACGTTAATATCGTTACGAACGATTTTAGCGCCTAAACCCAGTTGGAAACTGTCGTAGTTGGCATCGCGATCTAAGTCTACGTGGACACCACCAATTTGAATGCTGCCTTCTTGCATTAATTGCAAGCGGTAGTGATTCAAGAATGCGTTAGCACCGACCTTAGCTTCAGTAATGGCATTAACAAAACAGTTCTGCTCAGCATCATTACTCGCAAAGTGCTCAACCACGGTTGCGTTTGCGCCAGTTTCTAAGACGATTAATAAACGTGCTGCCACCGTAAAGGACTTAGCCTCTGGGGTGGTGATATGAGTAATCTGAATATTTGTTTTCAGCTGCTCATTTTTTTCGATATGTACCAATACACCGTCTTGAGACGTCGCATTATTCAGTGCCGCAAATAGATGCTTTTCTTGCTCAATCGCAGTGCCTAAGTTGTCGGCAATGATCTTTTGCTGAGCGTCATTGGCTTGGCTAAAGCGTACGACATTTTTATGCTCTGTATTGGATGAAAGCTCTTCTGAATACTGGCCATTAACAAAGACTAAACGTTGAGCATCTAAAGCTGGAATGGTTGCAATACCATCAAGTCCAGCAGCGCTATGAGTCGTTGCTAAACGACCATAACCTTCTTCGTTTGACGTCAGGTTATAAAGCGATGTGTATTTCCACGCTTCGGTTTTACGGGTCGGAATATCTTGCTGTAAAAAGCACTCTTTACCGCTCTTATTTAAAGCGCTAAATAATGAAGATGCTGCGCTGGTATTCGCAGCGGCATCATTGATCGCCAGTAGACCGTTATGAAAATCTGTCATTAGCCAGCTCCATTTTCCGCTGCGTCTTCTAACCAGCCATAACCTTTTTCTTCCAGCTCTAAAGCAAGCTCTTTGCCGCCAGACTTAACGATTTTACCGTTGGCCAGAACGTGAACGTAATCTGGAACTATGTAGTCTAATAGACGCTGGTAGTGAGTCACAACGATGAAGCTACGGTTGGGATCACGTAGGCTGTTTACGCCTTCCGCTACAACTTGTAGCGCGTCAATGTCTAGGCCAGAATCTGTTTCATCTAGGATGCAAATTTTTGGCTCTAATAACATCATTTGCATGATTTCGTTACGCTTCTTTTCTCCGCCAGAAAAACCTTCGTTAACGCCACGCTTTAAGAAACTTTGGTCTAGATCAACCAGTTTACATTTTGCACGGGCAAGTTTTAAGAAGCTTACAGAATCTAAAGGCTCTTTACCTTGTGCCGCGCGAACCGAATCAACCGATGCTTTTAAAAATTCTAGGTTGGAAACACCTGGGATTTCTACCGGGTACTGGAAGGCTAAAAACAAGCCTAAACGTGCACGCTCTTCCGCGTCCATGTCGAGTAGATCAGTACCTTCTAATTCTGCGCTACCTTGAGTAACTTCATAGCCTTCGCGGCCTGCTAATACATTACCTAGGGTACTTTTACCGGCGCCGTTCGGCCCCATAATCGCGTGAATTTCGCCGGGTTTAATATCTAGGTTTAGACCTTTAAGAATCTCTTTATCTTCAACGCTGGCTTTTAAGTCTTTAATCGTTAACATTTTAATGTGTTCCTGAAATTTTT
>CAXIBC010000111.1:0-8495 GCA_964022115.1 uncultured Oleispira sp.
GTTTAACGGTAATATCGTTAGTTTAGCTGTGATGTCTTTAATTTAGATAGGGGCTGGTGATTAGCCCTTATCTCTTAGTCTTTACTCTCTAGCTTTTTGCACAATTTCGGCCACCGTGTTTGGCTAGGTATAATCCTCTATCGGCCGCTTCTAATAGTCGTTCTGGGCTGGTAATTGCCTCCCCATCGGTTGTAGCTAAGCCAATACTAATACTCACATTTTCTTTTTTATCATTAAAGCTCAGTTGGTTAATGTGCTCTAAAATACGTTGGCTTAATTCCTGCGCTCGGGGCAAGGGGCAATTTTCTAAGATCACTAAAAACTCATCACCACCATAACGTCCGATTGAATCACTCGGTCGTAAGGATGTGCGTAATACTTTACTGATTTTTTGAATGACGACATCGCCAAACGGGTGGCCATGAGTATCATTAATGTTTTTAAAGTGATCAATGTCGATCATCATGGCCGTGAGCGGTTGCTCAGTTAGCAGGTGGCGATGGTAAGCCCGCGCGAGTATGGCTTTGACGGTAATATGATTCCAGAATCCGCTAAGGCCATCAATTTTGGCTTCGCGTTGTGCATGGTCTAGATCAGTAATGAGTTGTACCTGAACTTCACTCAGCTGGGTCAGGCTTAATTCGGTTTGCGCCCAAGAAGTTATATCGCGCATTGCAGTAATATCGGCTTCATTAAAAGAACGCGCTTTAGTATCAATTAGGCACAGGGTGCCAATATTCTGTCCTCGGCTTTTTAGTGTAAAACCTACGTAAAAACGCAGTTTTAATCCTTCGGTTACAAAGATTGAATCCTTAAAGCGATCATCTTGAGTGAGGTCTTCACAAGCAATGAATTCATCGACTAACAGAGTATGGGCACAGATAGAGGTATTTCTCGGTGCATTGATCAGCTCCATTCCTTGAATCGATTTTATCCATTGGGTATCGGCATCAATTAACGATAGGTAGGCGATGGGTACATCAAATAGCCGACACAAGGTGCGAGTAATACGATCAAATCTATCTTCGAGTGGGGTATATAATATCCCTAGCTCATCTAGTGCTTCTAGGCGTTGTTGCTCATTATCAGGTATAGCAGCGACTGGCATAGGGGTTCTCAACATTAATTTAAGCTAGTAGTTAGTATAGTTGTTATATCAGAAATGCCAGATAATGAAGGCTGTTATTATGATTTAGCAGGAGTGTTGTCTTAATGCCCACTCAATATGCTCTTTTAATAAATCACTAGCATCCGGTAAACGCTGTTTAAGTGCTTCGATTATTTCAATACTGGTGGGTGCATTACCCAGCGCCACAGCAATATTTCGTAACCAGTTTTGATAGCCAGTACGGCGAATGGGGTTGCCTTCAGTCTGTTGCAAAAAGGTGGCTTCATCCCAGCTAAATAATTCCAGTAGCGTTGCGCTATCTAATGGATGACGTGGTGTAAAGTCGGTTTCTTGAGTGGTTTTACTAAAGCGATTCCAGGGGCAGCAAAGCTGGCAATCATCACAGCCAAAAATCCGATTACCCATACCTTTACGCAGGTCGACTGGGATGGGGCCTTTTAATTCAATGGTGAGATAAGAGATACAGCGTCGTGCATCCAATACTTGCTCGCCGACAAAAGCTTGGGTCGGGCAAATATCGATACACGCTGTGCAGCGGCCGCAGTGATTTTTATCATCGGGTAGATCAATTGGCAGAGGAAGGTCGGTTAATAATTCACTGAGAAAAAAATACGAGCCCGCTTTTTTATTAATCAGCATGGTATTTTTGCCTAACCAACCTAGGCCCGCATTACTAGCAAGAGCACGCTCTAAGACCGGCGCACTATCAACAAAGGCACGATAACTATGGTCTACGGCCTCTTCAATCATCTTACCTAGCTGAGTTAAACGTTTGCGAATGACCTTGTGGTAATCACGGCCTAAAGCATAGCGTGAGACATAAGCGAGGCTTTTATCTTGTAATTGCTCTTTGATGCGGGCATCGGCGGGTAGGTAGTCCATACGCGCACTAATAACCCGTAGCGTACCCGGCAGAAGATCTGCTGGCCGGCTGCGCATATTATCGTGGGCGGCCATATAGTCCATGCTGCCGTGATAACCTTTGGCGAGCCATTCTTTCAGTCTCGTTTCATGCTCGCCTAACTCAATATGGGTGATGCCGATTTGCTGAAAACCTAGTTCTCGCCCCCATACCTTAATGTTATCCGCTAGATCTTGCAGCTCGCTTTCAGTCATATCGTCTTTAATCTTTGGCCTAGGTCGGTCGTTAAATCTAGTGAGTAAATGAGTTATTAAACAAATTATACCAGTGCGCAAGCGGAATGATTAGAGTAATCGAACTTCGCCATTTCTTTCTCTAGCCCGTATAATCTGTGACTAGAAAACCACAAGCTAATGGCAGACTATGAATACCCCGAAGATTACCGATATCAGCTGGCAGCTATTGCAGCAAGATGACCAATTATTACCGCCGCGAGGTGCCGATAGCCACAAGGGTGATCACGGCCATGTGCAGGTAATCGGTGGTGATCATGGTTATGGTGGTGCAGCGTTAATGGCCGCGCAGGCGGCTTTAGTCAGTGGCGCAGGATTGGTGAGCTGTGCTACGCGGCCAGAGCATGTTGCGGCGTACCTCAGCCGTAGCCCAGAAATTATGGTCGCTGGGGTAAACTCGGGCTTAGAGCTAGCGCCCTTATTAACCCCTGTAATTACTGATCATGGGGCAAATGGCAGTGCTAAGGTGCTGGTGGTTGGCCCAGGCTTAGGTAAACAGGCTTTTGGTCAGTTATTATTACAAACGGTTTTGCAAACATTAGCGCAATCAGAGCAAGCAATACCCTTGGTATTGGATGCCGATGGGCTTAATTTGCTTGCCAGTCACCCGCAGATCACAGGGGCTGATAGCGACTTTTCTTTGCACCACTTAATCATGACTCCGCATCCTGGGGAAGCGGGGCGCTTATTGAATATCACCACAGCTGAAGTTCAGGCCGATCGCTTTGCTGCGGCGCAAGCCTTAGTTGAGAAATTTTCCTGTACGGTTATTTTAAAAGGCCAATACAGCTTGATAGCGGGTAAAGAAGCGAATGGTGATTGCACAATATATCGTTGTTTAGATGGTAACCCAGGTATGGCGAGTGGGGGTATGGGGGATATTCTTAGTGGTATCGTCGGCGCCGTGTTAGCGCAATTTAAGCCCTTAGGCTTGAGCCCTTTAGCCGCCGCGAAGTTGGCTTGCTGTGTTCATAGCCATGCAGCAGATAAGGCGAGTTCACAGGGGGAAATCGGTTTATTAGCCACTGACTTATTACCTTTTATTCGTCGCGCTATTCAAACCCAGGCAAGGACAGAACAGGCAGAGAGAATACAACATGATTAATCTAATCGGTGAAGAGAAAATGCTGGCCTTTGCGGGTCAGTGTGCCAAGGTATTTGCGAATGCCGCGACGGAAGGTGGGCTAATCTTTTTAGAAGGGGACCTTGGCGCCGGTAAAACGACTTTTAGTCGTGGTTTGATGCGTGGTTTTGGTTATCAAGGGGCAGTAAAAAGCCCAACTTATACGCTGGTGGAAACTTATGATGTTGTTACGACTCAACAGACAGGTCAGATATCAGCGTTAACCGTCTGTCACTTTGATCTTTATCGTTTGGCCGACCCAGAAGAATTGGAATTTATGGGCATACGTGATTACCTTGAAGAAGGACATTTATGCTTAATGGAGTGGGCTGATAAAGGTATGGGTTTTTTACCTGCAGCTGACCTAGTGCTAAATATTGCTGATATAAAAGATGGCCGTCAGTTAACTTGGCAAGCAGGTAGTGAAAAAGGCCAAGCCTGGTATGAGCAATTAAAACAAATAGAAGTATGATGAAAACGATAATAATTAAACTATTTTTATTACTCACTGGTATGGTTTCCACAGTGTCTGCTGTAGCAGATGTGGATGGTGTGCGGGTATGGCAGTCGCCATCAAATACGCGTTTGGTATTTGATTTATCGCAACCGCATCAACATAAAATTTTCACCCTCGATAAGCCCTATCGGCTGGTCATCGACCTGACCGGAAACGCACAGTTCAAACCCGATATTGCTCAGGTAGATCTTGCGAGCAACCTAGTGACGGGTTTAAGAACCGGCCGTCAAAAAAATAAAGACTTACGCATGGTTTTTCAGCTGCGAGACGACGTAGATCCTAAAAGCTCTATTTTGCCACCGAATAAAATTTATCCCCACCATCGTTTGGTCGTAGATCTAGTAGAAAAAAATACCCGTACTATTGAGCCGGCAATAACGGTGAAAACGGTGGCGGATAAAGTGGCCCATCAAAAGCGCGATATCATAGTAGCCATTGATGCTGGGCATGGAGGGGAGGACCCTGGTGCCGTGGGATATCGACGGACGAAAGAGAAGACGGTAGTATTAAAAATTGCTAAAGAATTAGCGCGTTTATTAGAAGCGGAACCTGGTTATAAACCTTATTTAACCCGCACAGGGGATTATTATATTCCCCTGCGTGAACGCACTCGTAAAGCCCGTGATGCGAATGCCGATTTATTTATCTCGATTCATGCTGATGCCTTTAGCAATTCCCAAGCCCATGGTAGCTCAGTCTTTGTCTTATCTGAGCGTGGCGCTTCCAGTGAAGAATCCCGTTATTTAGCCGAAAAAGAAAATGAAGCTGATTTAGTCGGTGGGGTTAGCTTGGGTGATAAAGATGACCATGTTGCGATGACATTATTGGATTTATCCATGACAGCAACCCGGGGTTCAAGTTTAGCCGCAGGTAAATCTATTTTAGAGCGTATGGGAAGAATCTCGCGGTTACACAAAAAGCGGGTAGAAGAAGCCGCTTTTATGGTATTAAAGGCTCCGGATATCCCAGCGTTATTAATTGAAACCGGTTTTATTTCTAATCCCGGAGAAGCTAAAAAACTGGCAACTTCTTATTATCAAAAGAAAATGGCTAATGAGATTTTTAAAGGGCTCACTCATTATTTTTATCAACAGCCACCAGAAGGCAGTTATCTTGCGTGGAAAAAGCGTGGCGGAAAATCAGCTGAGCTCGCGAGCAATAAGAGCGTGCCTAGGTTGAAGTTTAATAAAGTGACTAATGTTAAGCGCTATACCATTCAACCCGGTGATACCTTGTCTCATATTGCGCAACGACATAAAGTATCCATCGCGGATATTCGCCGTTTGAATGGTATAAAAAATAATACCATTCAAGTTGGGCAGAGAATTAAACTGCCGGCTAGCTAGATCATTATTGCTTGCATCTAAGAGATTGCTAATTAAATCGTTATGAAAAGAATCCAATTATTATCTCCACGTTTAGCCAACCAAATCGCCGCCGGTGAGGTTGTTGAACGTCCCGCTAATATTATTAAAGAATTGGTGGAAAATTCGTTAGATGCGGGGGCTCAGCGTATTGAAATTGATGTTGAGCAAGGTGGCATAAAATTATTACGCATTCGCGATGATGGCCATGGTATTGCTAAAGACGATTTACCTTTAGCGCTCAGTCGCCACGCTACCAGTAAAATCACTACGCTAGATGATTTAGAGGCCGTAGATAGTTTAGGCTTTCGTGGCGAAGCGTTAGCCTCTATCAGTTCTGTTTCACGTTTAACTCTAACCTCAGCGACTGCGACGGCAGAAAATGAAGCCGAACAAGCGTGGCAGGTTGAAGTAGAAGGGCGTGAGATGGCGGCGACGGTTAAACCCGCGGCTCACCCTCAAGGCACTACCTTAGAGGTGCGCGATTTATTTTTTAATACCCCAGCTAGGCGTAAGTTTTTACGCACTGAGAAAACTGAATTTAATCACGTTGATGAATATTTTAAGCGTCTAGCGTTAAGCCGTTACGATGTGGCGTTTAGTCTGCGCCACAATCAAAAAGTGATACATTCATTGCGCCCAGCTATGCGTAATATCGATAAAGAAAAACGTGTTGCCGCCTTATTAGGGCCTAAGTTTATTGATGCAGCGTTACACATAGACGCTGAAGCGGCGGGTTTAGGCTTAACCGGTTGGGTCGGTTTGCCGACGTTTTCCCGCAGTCAGGCCGACATGCAATACTTTTTTGTTAATGGGCGCGTAGTACGAGATCGCTTGGTCGCTCATGCGATAAAACAAGCGTATCGTGATGTGCTTTATCATGGTCGTCAGCCCGCGTTTGTCTTATACCTTAGCGTTGATCCTGCTTTGGTTGATGTGAATGTACATCCTACTAAGCACGAAGTACGCTTCCGTGATGGTCGTTTAGTGCACGATTATTTATTTCGAACTCTGCATAAAGCGTTAGCGGATGTTCGCCCAGATAATCAAGTAGCACCAACCAGCTTACAAGGTTCAGGGGTCTTACAAACCGAGGGGCAAGGTGGCACACACTCGCCATCAGGATTAACGAGCCCGGCATTAATGGCGAATAGTCAGCAGCCGGTTACGGGTATACAAGCGGGGGAGTTTGCAGGGCAAGAGCGTATGAGTTTATTGCCTGGACGTCATCCACTCACCGGGCAGGAAAATTCAGGGCAAGCAAACTTAGGGCAAGGCAGTCTTGGGGGTGTGCAAGAGCATCTTGACGCTTATCGCTCTTTATCACAGCCGTTGAATGTAGAAGAGCGCATTGATCCGGAAACCGGTGAGATCGTCACTGTGGCGATGGAAAATACTTCTCAGCAAGCCGATGTGCCGCCACTCGGTTTTGCCATTGCTCAGTTACATGGCATTTATATTTTATCCCAGAATGCACACGGTCTTGTGGTCGTCGATATGCATGCGGCCCATGAACGCATTACTTACGAACGGCTAAAGATAGCGGTGGATAATCAAAACGTGCAAAGCCAGCCGTTATTAGTGCCGATTACATTAAGTGTTTCAGAAAGAGAAGCTGACGCGGCTGAGCAGTTCGCCGAAGAGTTCGCGCGCTTTGGGGTATTATTACAACGAGCCGCGCCTGAATCGATCATGATTCGCCAGATACCGGTTATTCTGCAGCAAGCGGAAGTTGAACGTTTAGTGACGGATATGTTGGCCGACCTCATGCAGCATGGTAGTTCGGATCGCATTCAAGCACACCGAAATGAAATACTGGGTACTATGGCATGTCATGGTAGTGTGCGCGCCAATCGTAAACTCACCTTGCCTGAAATGAATGGGCTATTACGGGATATGGAAGATACTGAGCGTAGTGGTCAATGCAATCACGGCCGCCCGACTTGGACTCAGATGAGTATGTCGGACCTAGATAAATTATTTTTACGAGGCCGATAAGTGACTTCTATTACTGCTTTACCACCCGCGATTTTTTTAATGGGCCCTACGGCTTCAGGAAAAACCGCCTTAGCCATTGAATTAGTCGAAAACTATAATTGCGAAATCATCAGTGTGGACTCAGCGCTGGTTTATAAAGGTATGGATATCGGCACGGCTAAGCCCGATGCCGAGCTACAAGCACGGGCTCCGCATCGCCTAATTGATTTGATCGATCCAACAGAGGCTTATTCTGCTGCCATGTTCCGTGAAGATGCTTTGCGTGAAATGGCTGATATTACCGCCAAAGGCAAGGTGCCGTTATTAGTCGGTGGTACTATGATGTATTTTAAATTCTTACGGGATGGTGCTGCTCAACTACCGAAAGCGAATGAAGAAATTCGCCAGCGCTTATTAGCCCAAGGGGAAGAGTTCGGCTGGCCATACATGCATGGCAAATTAGCAGAAATAGATCCGGTATCTGCGCAGCGTTTAAAGCCGATGGACTCGCAAAGAATTCAACGAGCATTAGAGGTCTTTGAGATCAGTGGCAAAACCTTAACTGAGTATTGGCAAGAGCAAGATGAGCAACCGCTACCCTATGACGTCATCAATTTTTCGGTGATGCCTAAAGAACGTAAGACCTTACATAAACGTATTGCTCAGCGTTATCAAATAATGATGCAGCAAGGCTTTGTCGATGAAGTAAAAAAGCTGTATGCACGAGGGGATCTGCATGAAGAGCTACCGTCTATTCGCTGTGTAGGTTATCGCCAAGTTTGGCAGTATTTAAAAGGCGAAATCGATTATGATGAAATGGTCGAACGTGGCATTATTGCCACTCGTCAATTAGCGAAAAGACAAGTTACTTGGCTCAGAAGCTGGCCAGATTTGCATAGCTTAGATACAGAAGATCCAAATCTTCTGCAAAGTGCCTTGAAAATACTGCCGTAGACCGCCATATTTAACCCATAGTCTATTAAGTAGGGCATTTGCCCATGCTTTTCGTACGTTTCTTAACCAAATTTGGGTTTTTGACTATAATTTAGTCAAGAATATCGCAATTGGTATCCCCAGTTAGCGATTTGGCATTCGTCTTGAGTTATTTAAATGAGACTGTTGTTATAAAAGCTTAATTTAATTTAAGTCGCTATATCAGCACCCGGGGTTATTAATTTATTTCTGACTGTCCGCATACTGGACAGCAAATTCTTCGAAGGAGAAGAACAT
>CAXIBC010000112.1:0-8309 GCA_964022115.1 uncultured Oleispira sp.
GAAGCTACTCATTCTATGAAGCTACTCTAAAAGATGCCGTCATTATTTCACTTTTATTTGATATTCAAGATTAAACTCAGGAGTGCCTTGATCGTATTTGGGTTTCATATTGCCATGGAATAGCAGTTTTATATGGCTGATATTACTATCGTAACCTTCACTATCGGGCGCAGGAACATAATTAAAACTAGTGGCGTTATCATTCGAAAAGCTAAGATCATCTGTTGTACTATCAAGGCTGATAAAGTTATAGCTTAACCCACTGGTATTACTCCCTGCACCGTCATTAAACAGCACGGGCCCACCGGTCGATAGGTCATTGACAAATAGTTTGGCGTCATTAGAGAGTATTTGAATGAGCTCCATGGAATTGCCTGTAGTACTTAAATTCCCTTCATTACTGACGATTACGGCATAACGTAAAACAGCACCAGGAATGGCTTTATCATTCACGCTTATGGTATTGGGATTATCTTGAATATCAATGCTCATAGTTAAACGTATATCGTCATCACCGGCACAATGATAAAGAGCAGTCGCAGGAATTATTCGAGTGACCGTATCGTTGGGTAGACGCCAGTAGGCATAAAAAGAATCGCCCCCTAGGTGCTCTTGCATACGATAATTTAACTTGTGGTAGCCTTTCGCAAGTCCAACCCTATTCTCGTCGTAGGGGCCATTTTGTGCGTCGTGAGCGCCATACCAGCGTGAATAAACCACATCATTAAGCTTTAGCTCAACCGCATCATTGCCGTCGACGGCAAAATTATAAAAACCGTCTTCAGGAATGTATAAATAGCCTTCTATTAATACTAGGTAGTAATCATTATTGCGGACATTAAATGGGTTGCCTGAGCTGTTATTAATATGGGTTAGTATGGTTTTACCATCAAGCTTTGAACGAATGGCTAAATCATTTTCCCACTGATCAAATTCTGCTTCACTATCCACATAATTATCCCCATAACCTTGAGTATTATACACCCCGGTATAAATACCTTGTTTTGGTATTGAGCAGGCTGGATCTATATCCTTGACCAATTGCCAAATAGGTAAATCAGCAGAGGTCTGATTGTTCGCGAATTGCTCATCAAATTGCTTGCTGAAGACAGTAGCATCGAAGGTAGCAGAGGTATTAAGACCTGTAGCCATAATGTTTAGAGTGACAGGATTGGAGCTAGCACCATTGGGGCTAATGGCTAGCCCATACAGGCATTCCACGTTTGTCGAAGGTGTGCCTGAATCAGACGTACAGGTCCAATTATTGCCGCTTGAGCTACTGAGGCTCAACCCCTCAGCAAGCGTAATGGCAACGCGAGTTTGAGGTAAACTTGAGTGGGTCGTGCTGAGGTTTTCAATGGCAAATGTTACTGGGCGCGAGTCATCAATGACCCAAGCATTGGGATAACTCAAACTGTTATCAAACCCCAAATCAATGCGGCAAACATCGTGACTAATAACTGTGAATGTTGGCTCTTCCTCAACAGGGCAGGCACGAGAGCGAATATCAATATTATCGGTAGAGAAGGTTGCCCAATTACCACCAGGTTTTTTAAATTGAACGGTAATACCACCATCACAGCAGTCTTCAAAGCCTAGTACTTCGAGTTTTTGGTAACCACCATTTAACGTGGCAGTGCCTTGTAGAACTTGGCTCGCATTATTCCAGTTATTAGCCCACCATAAATTATCGCGCCACTGCTGCTCTAGTGGGTTGCCATTGATATACAAAGCCCCACCGCGGCCAAAGTCGGCACCGTAACGAAACTCCCATTGACCAGACTCTCCGGGTTTCACTAAAAAGTAGCTTTCAGAGAATGCGCCGAAGTTGCTATTGCTGATACCAAATTGAGAGCGGTTAGTTATGCCATCAAAATTAGTAATAAAGCCACAGCCATAACTTGGATTAAGATCATTGGAGGCATTAAAAGCTTTGCGAGCTTGATTTAAATTGTTCGGATTAGCCGTTGAGAAGCGCGTATGAAATTTAATACCTGGGTTATCGAAGGGAAAGGGGGCATCACCGGCAGCAGGGGCATTTTTATTGCCGTAATAAAAATAAATTGTACGCACTTCTCCGCGGTCTAAGGTGGGAAAGCGCACCCAAAGAGTTGCTTGTTTGGCAGCCTGATCCCAGCTATCAATCCAAAATTCTAATCGAGTTTGGTCATCGCTATCATAAATGTATAAATCTTGGCCATTAGTGCTCCAGTCGTAGTCAGAGCTCAGCGTTGATGCATCAATTTCAAATTGAACTTGATAGCTTTGCAGTTGGCTACCCGAAATCGAATTTTCTTGTACATCGATTTGAGTTCGAAAAGGCCATTCACAGGATTGGCGAGCAAAAGAAGGGAAACTAATAATTAATGCTATTAGTAGAAAAGTACAGTGACGTAACATGAAAGCTTCTCAATATATCTTGGCGCTAAGGTTCTGACATTTTAAGAGGTTTATTATTAAATGTTGTAAAAGAAGGTAATATAATGCTTGGGGTAAATGAGAGGATATTAGTCGTGCTGGACTCGACCTCGCATAGACTTGGTTTTGCTGTGTTTAGTTTTTTTATCCATGCGTTTATTTTGCGAAGACCGACTCGGTTTAGTCGGTCGGCGAGACTTTTGTACTACAATCGCTGACTTAATTAATACGACTAAGCGCTCGAGCGCCGCTTGTCGGTTAAGCTCTTGGCTTCGATGCTCTTGTGATTTAATAATGATAATACCGTCTTTGGTAATACGGTGGTCGTTTAAGGCTAATAAGCGCTCTTTATAAAATTCTGGCAGAGTAGAGGCTTTAATATCAAAACGTAAATGAATCGCACTGGATACCTTATTCACATTTTGGCCGCCAGCCCCTTGCGAGCGCATTGCGGTCAATTCGAGTTGGTCACTAGGAATAGAAACAGCGTGTGAGATAAAAAGCACAGATTAACAACTCAAATAAATTAGATTAAGCTTTGATTGTAACGCATCGATGCACATTAACCCAAACATTAGATACGCTAGCGCAAAGCCTTTTTATGAACAGATTTTTGGCTGGATTGTGGGATTGATTTTTGAGGGTAGCTATTGTGTATTTGGCGATCTATTTTTATGAAATAATCTTTTAAATAATCAATCAATAAACGCAACTTTTTCGAGGCAGCGCCACCGGGTAAAAACACCCCATAAATATCAATGTCTTTTAATTGATAATCATCCAAAACGGATTCTAAGGTACCGGCCTGAATCTTAGGCCAAGCATCATAAACGGGAATTCTACCTAAACCATGACCCCCCTCTAGAAAAGCGGTGCGCGCCGCGGCGTTATTGGTACTGATGCCTCCTTTTACTGAAATACTGTAAGAGCGGCTGCCTTTGGTTAACTCTATGGTCCCAGAGGTCATTTTATAGATAACCCAATCATGTTGCTCTAACTCAGTAGGGTCGGCTGGACGCCCGCGCTTTTGAAAGTATTTTGGCGACCCGCATAAGCAGGTCGTGAGTGTGGATAACTTACTGGCTTGTAAACCCGAGTCGGGCAATGGGGCGCCGCGAATCGCTAAATCAATGCCCTCTTGCATGATATTAACAACTTCATCGGTCAACATCACATCGAGTTCAATCTTGGGATATAAACAGCGAAATTCACTCAGTGCGGGCACGACTAGCTGCAAACCAACGTTGACTGGGCAAGTAATCTTTAACACACCTTCAGGTTCATTCTTTAGATTTTCAATTTGCTGATTTGCGGTATTCGCTTGCTCAGCAATGATACGACACGACTGATAATACTCGGCTCCGGCCTCAGTTAGCGAAATAGAGCGAGTAGAGCGATTAAGTAGTTTGACCCCAAGCTGAGATTCAAGCTTCTTAATATGGTAACTCACCACAGCGCGAGATAAACCTATGTGTTTGGCAGCAGCCGTTAGGTTACCTTGCTCAACGACCTGAGCAAAAACCACCATACTTTTAAGTTGTTCAAAAGAAAGGTTCATACCTTATTTACCCTTTAAAGTGACTGCCTTAGTGTGGACTTAAGTGTGGACTTACTTTGAGTAGGGCATTCATTCTATCCTATTAGATCAATTTTTCGAACAATGTTGTCTATTTTCTATCTATTGTTACAAATGACTTTGAGGCATACACTGGATTCAACGTCAAAACAGCCAGTTCAAGTACATTGGCTCAAGTACTTAGGCTCAAGTACTTAGGCTCAAATGCATTTACAAAAATACAAGTGAGAGCGAAATAATGAATACACAGCAAAATAAGCACGTATTAATGGTATTAACCTCCCACGCCGAGTTAGGTAATAGCGGTGAGAAAACTGGTTTTTGGGTAGAAGAATTTGCCGCACCGTATTACGCCTTAACCGATGCGGGTATTAAAGTGACCCTTGCTTCTCCTGCAGGTGGCCAGCCTCCGATAGATCCTAAAAGTGAATTAGAAGACTTTCAAACAGAAGCGACTAAGCGTTATGACGCCGATGCAAACGTGAAAGCATTAATGGCCAATACTGAAGTACTAGCCAATGTTGACGCGGCTGAATTTGACGCTGTTTTCTACCCAGGTGGCCACGGCCCATTGTGGGATCTTGTAGACAATAGTGATTCAATTACCTTAATCGAAAGCTTCCTTGCGGCTAACAAGCCGGTTGCAGCAGTGTGCCATGCGACCGCTGCTTTCTTGAATGTTAAAGATGCCCAAGGTGAATTTGTGGTTAAAGGCAAGGCGGTTACTGGTTTTACCAATAGCGAAGAAGACGCGGTACAGCTAACCGATATCGTGCCTTTTTTATTAGAAGATGAATTGATTAAGCGTGGTGGCGACTATCAGAAAGTCGCTGACTGGAATGCTTTTGCGGTTCAAGATGGGTTATTAATCAGTGGTCAAAACCCACAGAGTTCTGAGCTAGCGGCGGCAAAATTATTAGCAGCGCTGTAGCGGTTTAAATCAAAAATACATAATTTTAGGAAAATGTTCATGTTAAATTTTAGTTTTCAAAACACCACACAAATTCTTTTTGGTGAAGGCCAGATCGCCGCCTTAAAAAAACAGATTCCAAGCGACGCGAAAGTGCTAGTGACTTACGGTGGTGGTTCAATTAAAAGTAACGGCGTTTACGATCAAGTTGCTGCTGCTTTAAGCGATCATACTTGGTTTGAATTTTCAGGCATCGAACCCAATCCAAGCTACGATACGCTAATAAAATCGTTAGATATTATCAAAGAAAATGATGTCGATTTTATTTTGGCTGTTGGTGGTGGGTCGGTGGTTGATGGCTCTAAATTTATTGCTGCGGCGGCTTTGTTCAATGGCGAAGGTGAAAATAACGACCCTTGGGATATCGTTAGCAAGCAAGCGCGCGTTAAACAGGCATTGCCCCTAGCCTGTGTTTTAACCCTACCAGCAACGGGCTCTGAATCGAATACCGGTGCGGTTGTAACCCGCGATGGTAATAAACTGCCGTTTGCTAGCCCACTAGTTCGCCCAATTTTTGCCGTATTAGATCCTGCGGTAACCTTATCGTTATCTGACCGTCAAATCAGTAATGGTGTGGTAGATGCATTTGTACACACTATGGAGCAGTACTTAACTTACAGCGTAAACGGTAAAGTTCAAGATCGTTTTGCCGAAGGTTTATTATTAACGCTGATCGAAGAAGGCCCTAAAGCGTTAGCTGCAGAAACCTCACAAGACTTAGAAGTCCGTGGCAACATTATGTGGGCGGCCACCATGGCGCTGAATGGTTTGATTGGTGCTGGTGTTCCACAAGATTGGGCAACACACATGATTGGTCATGAGCTAACGGGCACGCACAATATTGATCATGCACGTACATTATCCATCGTATTACCCGCTGTGATGAAGGTGTGTAAAGAAGCTAAACGTGAAAAATTATTGCAGTACGCAGAGCGTATTTGGAATATCACCGACGGCGATGAAGAATCACGTATTAATCGTGCGATCGAATTAACCGAGCAGTTCTTTGAAATGATGCAAGTACCTACGCGTTTATCTCATGTTGATTTAGGCGAAGCGGATATCGATTTATTAATCGAAAAACTGACTCAGCACGGCATGGTTAAACTGGGCGAGCATAAGGCAATTACGCCAGAAGTGAGCCGTGAAATTTTAGTGACTGCGCTCTAATCCTTAGTACTGAAATTCCTAACACTATAATTTTTCGCGCTTTAATATCGATTAAAGCGCGCTATCGTATTCGTTGAAATCAAGTGAGATTGTTATGGCAGCACTGCAGCAAACAGCTAATGTAAACCGTCAGTGGACCTTAAAAGCTCGTCCTGTTGGCGCGCCTAATTTAGACCACTTCAACTTTGTTGAATCTGAAATACCAACCCTTAAACAGGGTGAGGTTTTATTACGCACGGTATTTTTATCACTCGACCCTTACATGCGTGGCCGCATGAACGATGCTAAATCCTACGCCGAACCCGTCGCCATTGGCGAGACTATGGTCGGTGGCACTGTCTGTCGAGTAGAAGCCTCCAATAACCCAGATTACAGTATTGGCGAATGGGTAGTGTCATTTTCTGGCTGGCAAGATTATGCCATCTCGGATGGTATCGATTTATTAAAGCTGGGTATGGAACCTACCAAACCTTCTTACGCATTAGGCGTGATGGGTATGCCAGGATTAACCGCGTATATGGGCTTATTAGACATAGGCCAGCCTAAAGCCGGTGAAACAGTCGTCGTTGCAGCCGCAACGGGCGCAGTGGGCAGCTTGGTTGGGCAGATCGCTAAATTAAAAGGCTGTAAAGTCGTTGGCATTGCTGGTGGCGAAGAGAAGTGTCGCTCAGCGGTTGAAGAATTAGGCTTTGATGCCTGTATCGACCACAAAGCGGATGACTTAGCCGAACAGCTAGCCAAAGCTTGTGACAAGGGCATTGATGTGTATTTTGAAAACGTCGGTGGCAAAGTCTTTGATGCGGTTTTACCGTTATTAAATGCCTGCGCGCGTATACCGTTATGCGGCATGATTGCACAATACAACGCAACAGAATTACCTCAAGGCCCCGATCGTATGGGAGCACTTATGGGCAACCTATTGGTTAAGCGCATTAAAATGCAGGGCTTTATTGTATTTGACGATTATGGTCATCGTTATAACGAATTCAGCGCAGATATGTCGCAGTGGTTGCAAGATGGAAAAATCAAATATCGCGAAGATTTGGTGAATGGATTAGAGCAAGCGGTTGAATCGTTTGCGGGTTTATTAGAAGGCAAGAACTTCGGTAAGTTAGTGGTTCGAGTTGGCCCTGATGCACTTTAATAAAAGAGGCACTTTAATGAAAAAGGAAGATGTATGTTAACCGTACACCACTTAAATCAGTCTCGTTCTAAGCGTATATTGTGGTTATTAGAAGAACTGCAAATGCCGTATCAAAAAGTTGATCATCAACGCGATGCGCAAACACACTTGGCACCCGATACGCTAAAAGCGGTGCATCCGCTGAGTAAAGCACCAGTAATTGTTGATCGTCTTAATGATAGCAGCGAGGGTGAGATCACCTTGTGCGAATCCAGTACCATTATGGAATACATTCTGGATAAGAATGAACAAAACCCAGTGACTGATAAGGTTCTTCGCCCTAAAGCAGGCACAAAAGAATATTATCAATATCTGGAATGGTCTCACTTTGCCGAAGGCTCATTGGCCATGCCTGTGATGTTTAAATTATTCATGGCAATGGAAAGCCGTAATGGCGACCAGCCGATGGATGGTTATGTGGCTAAAGAAGTGGCTTTGGATTTTAGTTATATCGAATCGACGCTGGCGCAGTATGAGTATTTTGCTGGTTGTGAGTTCACGGCCGCAGATATCATGATGACGATTATTCTAGAAATCGCTGCTAACAGCGGATTGTTAAAAGGCTATGAGAAGACTCAAGCCTATCTGACAAGGGTGCAACAGCGACCTGCGTATCAGAAAGCGGCGAGCTTTGGCTGATCTTGTTTGGCTAATCAGTTGATTAGTAACCCGTGCTAGCAGTTCGCTGTTAGCCGCTCTCTATAAAATACCCGCTATATAAACCCCGCTATATAAACCCCGCAAAATACCGTAAAATGACGCCTTTACTATAACTAAGTAACCACTAAATAATTAAGCACTGCCCTCAGTGTAAAGGCACCCGCATGATTCGTCTTAGCAATATCAAACTTCCCCTTGATCATAATGATCAAGCGCTTGAACAAGCCGTTTTAACCACCCTAGAGATTACTCCAGAGCAATTGATTAGCTTCAATATGTTCCGTCGTGGTTATGATGCGCGTAAAAAATCCGATATATTCCTGATTTATACC
>CAXIBC010000113.1:0-8130 GCA_964022115.1 uncultured Oleispira sp.
CCGATTGGCCCAAGTAAAAAAGCCATTGCTGCGATGGAAAAAGAAGCCCGTGAATTAACCCGTTATCCCGATGGTAATGGCTTTGATCTTAAGCAGGCCTTGTGTCAAAAACTAAGCACAGATACGGCGCAAATTAACCCAGAAAATATTACTTTGGGTAATGGCTCTAGTGATATTTTAGATTTCATCGTTACCTGTTTTGTATCAGCTGGTGATGAGGTGGTTTTCTCGCAGCACGCATTTGCTATTTATGGTTTGGTTACCACGATTCAAGGTGGTACTTCCATTGTCGTTCCTGCAAAAAACTACGGCCATGATCTAGATGCTATGGCGGCGGCAATTACCGAGAAAACCCGCTTAGTTTTTGTTACTAATCCAAATAATCCAACCGGCACTTGGTTAACCCAAGTTGAAATTACTGCTTTTATGGCGAAAGTGCCGAGTGATGTGATTGTGGTGTTGGATGAAGCCTATTTTGAATATGTGGGCGAAGCAGATTATTGTGATGGTTTGACCTTGTTAGCGGATTATCCAAACCTTGTGGTTACACGAACCTTCTCGAAGGCGTATGGTTTGGCGTCTTTGCGTATAGGTTATGGCATTTCTTCTGCTGCAGTGGCAGATTTAATGAATCGTGTACGTCCTCCGTTTAATGTCAATTCCTTTGCTTTAGCAGCAGCGGTAGCGACTTTGAATGATGAAGACTATGTGGCTCAAAGCAAGGCGGTTAACGATGCGGGTATGGTCTATTTAACGCAAGCATTTGATGAAATGGGTTTGCCCTATATTTCGTCGGTCGGAAACTTCATTAGCTTTGAAATCCCTGCTGAAATCGATCATAAGCCAGCTAATATTTCAGCGGCTGAGGTGAATACTCAGTTATTGGCCAGTGGTGTGATTATTCGCCCGATTGCTAATTACGAAATGCCAAATCATTTGCGTGTATCCATTGGTACCGCAGAAGAAAATGAGATTTTCATAACCAAGCTTAAAAAGATTTTAACGGATGCGCGCTCTTGAGTTTTCATAATAATGCGCATAAGAAGAGTCGAGCGTTTAATATACCTAAAGTAGCCATTATTGGCTTGGGTCTAATCGGTTGTTCTTGGGTAAAAGCGTTAAAGCTTAGCAAGAGTGTTGGCCATGTCTCTGGCTTTGATCGTAATGTGGATTCGATGCAGCAAGCGTTAGAAGCTGGCTTGATCGATGATTATGCCGCTGATGTGTGTGATGTCGTTCGCGATGCAGATTTAATTATTATCTCGGTGCCTATTTTAGCCGTTGGCGATGTATTAGAGCAGATTAAGTCGAGTATTGGCGATAAGACTGTTCTCACCGATGTTGGCAGTGTTAAAGGTAATATTTCCAAAGCGGTCACTGAAGTATTGGGCGAAGATTTTGATCGCTTTGTTTTAGGCCACCCTATTGCAGGCTCAGAGCGCAGTGGTGTTTCCGCTGCGGATGAAAATTTATTTAAAAATCACAAAATCATCTTAACCCCAGAAAAACGCACCAGTGCCATGGCGTTAGATTTAGTCACAGATGCTTGGAAAGTGACGGGTGGCAAGGTTGAGCTGATGACAGTTCAACATCATGACGAAGTATTGGCGGCAACTAGCCATCTTCCTCATTTATTAGCGTATTCCTTGGTTGATACCTTAGCCAACGATGAAGAAAATAACGATATCTTTAATTATGCGGCGGGTGGTTTTCGTGATTTTACCCGCATTGCTTCTAGCAGCCCTATTATGTGGCGCGACATTTTTGTCGGTAATAAAGATGAAGTATTAAAGGCGCTGGATTTATTCACTGCCGATTTGCAACAGCTGCGTGAAGTGATTGCGAATGAAGATAAAACTCAGATGATGGGCACTTTTACCCGTGCAAAAGCTGCCCGAGACCATTTTACTAAAATACTTGCTCGCAGAGCGTATGTGGATTCCATGACAAGTCAAATTGTAAACTATATAACAAAACCCGGTGGTAAGCTTTCCGGTGAATTTCGTGTTCCTGGTGATAAGTCAATCTCTCACCGCTCCATTATGTTGGGTTCTTTAGCCGAAGGTACAACAGAGGTGACAGGCTTTTTGGAGGGTGAAGATAGTCTTGCGACGCTTCAGTCTTTCCGTGATATGGGAGTGGTTATTGAAGGGCCGCATCGAGGCCGAGTAACGGTTCATGGTGTTGGTTTACACGGTTTAAAAACGCCACCTAATGCTTTGTACTTAGGTAATTCAGGTACTTCAATGCGTTTATTATCTGGCCTGATGTCGGCGCAGAACTTTGACGTTGAAATGACTGGAGATGCGTCATTATCCAAGCGCCCGATGAATCGTGTTGCCGACCCATTGCGCACCATGGGAGCGGTTATTGATTCGGCTGAAAATGGGCGTCCACCGTTAAAAATTACAGGTGGTCAGCCATTAAAAGGTATTCATTATGAGTTACCCATGGCCAGTGCTCAGGTTAAAAGCTGTTTGTTATTAGCGGGTTTGTACGCGGAAGGTGAAACGACGGTTATCGAGCCAGCGCCAACTCGTGACCATACTGAGCGCATGCTAAAAGGTTTTGGTTATCCGGTTGAAGTAGATGGCCCTAAAGTAACGGTTCGCCCAGGTGGCAAATTAACCGCAACGGCGATTGATGTTCCGTCTGATATTTCTTCTGCGGCCTTCTTTATGGTCGCTGCGAGTATTGCCAAAGATTCTGATATTACCTTGCAGCACGTCGGTATTAACCCAACGCGTATTGGTGTGATTAATATTTTGCGTTTAATGGGCGCAAATATTGAGTTATTGAATGAGCGTGAAGTAGGCGGCGAGCCGGTTGCGGATTTACGCATTCGCGGCGCGCAACTTAAAGGTATTCAGATTCCAGAAGATCAGGTGCCGTTGGCGATTGACGAATTTCCATCAATTTTCATTGCCGCCGCCTGCGCCGAAGGCACAACGGTATTAACCGGTGCTGAGGAGTTGCGAGTGAAAGAGAGTGACCGCATCCAAGCTATGGTTGATGGTTTGCAGATCTTGGGTGTGGATGCACAAGGCACGGAAGATGGTGCGATTATTAAAGGCTTTGGTAGTGAAGGGAGCTTTAATGGTGGTGAGGTAGAAAGTGTGGATGATCACCGCATCGCCATGAGCTTTACCATTGCATCACTTCGCGCTAATGCACCTATCTTGGTAAAAGATTGTGCAAACGTTGCTACGTCATTCCCTGGTTTTGTTGAGCTGGCTAGTGGTTGTGGTATTCAGGTTGTGGCCGAAAACGCGTAATAAAAGGAATTATGATGAGTGATATTGAAGTTAAAGATTACGTGGAAGCTAAATTAAATGGCCCCATTATTACCGTTGATGGGCCATCGGGAGCAGGGAAAGGCACGCTTTGCCAGATGTTGGCGGCAAAGTTGAATTGGGCATTATTGGATAGTGGTGCCTTGTACCGAGTTACGGCATTAGCGGCGAAGCAGCATGCCGTGGCGATGGATAACGAAGCAGGTTTAGAAGCCATTGCGGCACACTTGGATGTGCAGTTTAAAGTACCTTCAAATTCAAAGACTGAAGCGCAAGCGGGTGTGCAGGTGATTTTGGAAGGTGAGAATGTCACTGCCAACCTACGTACCGAAGAAACTGGGGCGCTTGCTTCAAAAGTCGCTTCCATTACTGCAGTACGTTCAGCATTATTAGAGCGCCAGCGCGCTTTTCAGCAGCAATCAGGTTTGATTGCGGATGGTCGCGACATGGGGACGGTGGTTTTTCCGGCTGCGGCACTGAAGATTTACTTGACCGCAAGCGCCGAAGAACGCGGCCAGCGTCGTTATAAGCAGTTGCTAGAAAGCGGCAATAATGCTAACCTTGATCGGATTATTGAAGATATTAGAGCGCGAGATGATCGCGACATGAACCGAAGTGTAGCGCCTTTGAAGCCTGCTGATGATGCTATTGTTATCGATAGTACCAGTATGAGCATAGAGGCGGTATTTGATCAGGTTCTCCAGGCGGCTAAAAAAGCTGGTCTGCTTAGCTAGACTTTTAATTAAGAGCTGGCTCTCTTTATAGATAAATCTTCTAAAGAATTCTTAAAAACTCTGCATGTCGTCAGACGTATATAATACGAGATGTGTGGAGTTTTTTATTATGACCCCAAGTATCTGACTGCTTGGTGGGGTGATTAGTCTAGCCTTCCGAGGGTAGCCTACACCAGCTTGATAGGATGTATTAATGGAAAATTTTGCTGAGTTATTTGAAGAGTCGTTACAAACTCTGGACATGAAACCAGGTTCTATCGTTACCGGTACGGTTGTAGATATCGATAGCGATTGGGTAACGGTAAACGCAGGTCTTAAATCTGAAGCCATCATTCCACGCAGCCAGTTCTTAGATGACAAAGGCGAATTGGAAGTAGCGGTTGGCGATGAGACTCTAGTTGCTCTTGACGCAGTAGAAGATGGTTTTGGTGAAACTAAGCTATCTCGTGAAAAAGCAAAACGTGCTGAAGCTTGGAAAGAGCTTGAGAAAGCATTCGAAGAAAACGCTGTTGTTAAAGGCGTTATCAACGGTAAAGTTAAAGGCGGTTTCACGGTTGAATTGTTCAACATTCGTGCATTCCTACCTGGCTCTTTGGTTGACATCCGTCCAGTGCGCGATACCTTGCACTTGGAAGGTAAAGAATTAGATTTCAAACTAATCAAGTTAGATGCTAAGCGTAACAACGTAGTTGTTTCTCGTCGTGCTGTTCTTGAAGCTGCTAACAGCCAAGAGCGCGAAGAATTGCTAGCTAACTTGCAAGAAGGTCAGTCTGTTAAGGGTATCGTTAAGAACCTAACGGACTACGGTGCTTTCGTTGATCTAGGCGGTGTAGACGGTCTATTGCACATCACTGATATGGCTTGGAAGCGCATTAAGCACCCAAGCGAAATCGTTGCTGTTGGCGATGAAATCGACGTTAAAGTTCTTAAATTCGACCGCGAGCGTAACCGTGTATCTCTAGGTCTTAAGCAATTGGGTGAAGATCCATGGGTTGAGATCAAAGCACGTTACCCAGAAAACGCAATCGTTACGGCTAAAGTAACGAACTTGACTGACTACGGTTGTTTCGCCGAGTTGGAAGAAGGCGTTGAAGGTCTAGTACACGTTTCTGAAATGGATTGGACTAACAAGAACGTACACCCATCTAAAGTTGTTCAGGTTGGTGATGATGTTCAAGTTATGGTTCTTGACATTGACGAAGAACGTCGTCGTATCTCTCTAGGTATCAAGCAGTGCACCATGAACCCATGGGAAGAGTTTGGTACTAAGTTCGAGAAGGGCGCTAAGATCTCTGGCAAAATCAAGTCAATCACTGACTTCGGTATCTTCATCGGTCTAGATGGCGGCATCGACGGTTTGGTTCACTTGTCTGACATTTCTTGGAACGATTCTGGTGAAGAAGCCGTTCGTGCATACAAGAAAGGCGATGAGCTAGAAACCGTTATCTTGTCTATCGATCCTGAGCGTGAGCGCATCTCTTTGGGTGTTAAGCAGCTAGATAGCGATCCATTCGCTGAATACGCTTCTGAAAACGACAAAGGTACTTTGGTTACTGGTAAAGTAATCTCTGTAGACGCTAAAGCAGCTATCGTTGAGATCGCTGAAGGCGTTGAAGCAACTTTGAAGGCTTCTGAAATTAGCCGTGAAAAAGTTGAAGATGCTCGTAACGTATTGAAAGAAGGCGATGCTGTTGAAGCCGTTATTTCTAACGTTGATCGTAAGAACCGCGTAATCAACTTGTCTATCAAGGCAAAAGACGCAGTAGCCGATAAGCAAGCAATTGCTGATCAGCGTGCTAAGTCTGAAGCTGATGTTAAGGGTCCAACTACTATTGGCGACCTTATCAAAGAGCAGTTGAGCCAGAAAGGCGAATAAGTTTTAAACTTATAGCCTAAACCCTTGTTAGCAATAACAGCGGGTAAAGAAAACCCCATCTCCGTAAGGAGGTGGGGTTTTTTTATGCTTGCAATAAACCACTACAGATTGTAAGTTATTGATCTAGAGACCTTTATCTGCTTCCTCGAAGGATGTCGTAATGACAAAATCAGAACTGATTGAGCGTATGTTATCAAAGCAGCCCCAACTGTCGGCGAAAGATGTCGAATTGGCGGTAAAAACCATTCTCGACCACATGTCACAGTCGTTATCGACGGGTGAGAGAATTGAAATTCGTGGTTTTGGCAGTTTCTCGCTGCATTACCGATCTCCGCGTATGGGGCGAAATCCTAAAACGGGTGATTCGGTTGAATTGTCTGGCAAGTTTGTGCCGCATTTCAAGCCAGGAAAAGAATTACGTGATCAAGTTAATGAAAGTCTAGGCGCCTAATGAAACTGTTAAAAAACTTGCTGGTTCTGCTTATTGTATTGCTAGTCTTTGGTTATGGTATTTTATTTGCCTTATATAATGAGCAAAGTATTGCTTTGGATTTCTTATTCTTAGATGTGCTGCAAGTCCCTCTATCTCTATGGTCGGGTAGTTTAGTTGGAGTAGGAATCGTTTTGGGTTTACTTGTCGCGTCGTTATCTAAAATAATGGTATCGATGGAAAATAAGCGCCTGCAAAAGGAATTGAAGCAAGCTAAGGCTAAGCTTGAAAAGCTTAATCACTGATGAATTCGACACTAGGCACTTCAATAATTGATTCAGTAGGCGCTTCGATCAACAGTTCAGTTGTTATGTATTTATTGCTCGTTGTGGCGATAGGCTGCGGTTGGTTATTAGGGCGCTTTCAAGGTCGCCGCTCCGCCAGTCAAAAAATGGGGCGTTATACTCTACCGAGTATTGATTTCTTATTAGCAGAAAATAACGATGGCGCCTTAGATCGCTTATTGGATGTAGAAGAAATAAGTGATGAGGCCGTAGAGCTGTATCTCAATCTAGGCCGTATCTTTCGTGATAAAGGACAAACCGAAAAATCCATTCAATTGCATCAAAATCTATTCGCTCGCAGCGACTTGTCTGAAAAGTCACAACTGGATGTTGAGTTAGAACTCGCAACCGACTTCTTAAAAGCTGGCTTGTTAGATAGAGCCGAGCGCTTATTGATAGACCTTATTGAAGAGCAGGGTCATACCCGCAAACAAGCATCACGCTTATTGGTGCAGCTGTATGAAGAAGAGCGTGAATGGTTATCTATTTTAAGTTTATATAAGAAATCCAGTCTGCCTGATCTACCCGATATTGCGAGTCGTATTGCCCAAGCCGCGTGTGAATACGCGGATGAGGTGTTTAGCAAGGGCAATTATTTAGAAAGTCATCAGTACCTGAAGTTAGCTTTAAAAGTTGACCCCTTGTGCGCCCGGGCTAATGTAATTTTCGCCCAGGTGGCCTCTACTCAAGGGGAGCCGAGTGAGGCGATACGGTGTTACCTAAAGGCATTGAAACAAGATAATAATGTCATGCTGGCGGTATTGCCGCAAATGGCTGAGTGTTTTATCAAATTGAATGACTATCAAGGCTTAGATAAGCAGCTAGCCAATCATTGGCAAAATAATCACGCTATTGATGTGTTAGTCAAGAGGGTGAAGCTACTGGCCGAGCTAGGCAAGCAGCAGCAAGCGGTTGAAATATTATTGGCTGAGTTGTTTCAATACCCATCAAACCAAGGATTTTTTGCCTTGGTAGAGATGGTCGTAGATCATAAAACCACACTTAATGCGTCGCAGCTTATGTCGGTTTATGATATCCTGCGGCGCATAGTTGAGACCGAATCTAAATACATTTGTCGTAGTTGTGGTTTTAAGGCAAAGGAACATCATTGGCGCTGTCCTTCCTGTAAGGAATGGTCAACCGTGATTGCCGCACACTAAAGATCTGATTACGAATAGCCACGTACGTATAAAAAAGAACGAACAGAAGTTATGACATCATCCAGCGCTGCCCCATCCAACCCAAAAGATACTCTTTCTCCTATTGTTGTCGCATTAGATTACCCTACACCGCAGCAAGCCATTACTATGGCGAAACAGTTAGACCCGGCTAAGTGTCGTGTGAAGGTGGGTAAAGAATTATTCACAGCAGCAGGCCCTGGGGTTATTGAGCAGTTACATAAGCTCGATTTTGATGTTTTCTTAGATTTAAAATTCCACGATATTCCTAATAC
>CAXIBC010000114.1:0-7986 GCA_964022115.1 uncultured Oleispira sp.
TGAAATAAATTAACGTTATGCTTGTCTTCTAGATAGCCCCGAAATGAAGAGCAATCATCAGTCGCAGGGGTTTTACTGTACATTCTTTTCCAAACAATGTGATTAAAACCAAAACTACCTTCTTCATCACTGTAGCCTTCATAGATTCTAAAAGGGGTTCGTTGATAATCGCCCGTTCCCCAAAATTCACCACCATTTTCTTGATAGTTCCATGCTATTAGTAAACCTATACGTGTAATCGTTTTGGCATTATCAGGAAAATCTGCCGTTATCGCAGTGTGTATTGCCTCGGTATAGGTTGGTTTAAGAGTATATGATTTTCCCGCGCCGATATAGGGTATGGTTTCCCCTTTATTAAGCATTTTAGCTAAATCATTCCACCAACTATCTGGGATATTCGAAGAGATATACCGTGGTGTACTAGGGTTTTCATACACGGCCGTTCGATAATGGTTTTAGACTTTTTTCAATGCATTTAACGTTGCATTATCGACTTTGCCATGCACTTGGCTCGTAGTATTGTGCCCAGCTAAATTTGAAGATTCGAAAGTTCTGCCTTGAAAGCGACGAACCATACCTTCTAATGATACTAAGCCAACAGCGCACTGGCCCTTCCAACCTGAATAAAATTTACTGCGGTCATCAGCAGCCGTATTTTGACAGTTCTTTGTATTTGAAAGGCCAGAACCACTTCGTGAACTATCAATTCTTGCACCCAACGCACCACTTTTTCCGCCATCACTTTTTAGTTGATACTGAGCACTCAACCCCAACTGCCACAACACACTTTCCAACATCGCCACATCTGCACCTTGAATCGGTGCTTGTGGATTTTCAGCATCGTAGATATTTGGGTTATCTGCGGTTACCGGATAGAGCTCTCGAGTTTTTAATGAGAATTCATAACTTTTATAGTTCGGTTGGTTTTGATAACGCACTTTAGCGGTGATGGTTATGTTTTGCCCCGTCGTCCAACCAGGTGGCTGATAGTAAATTTGATAGAGATAAGGGCTCGGTGATAAGGCGGCTCCCTCTGGGTGGTTTGAACCTAAAGACGTTGCTGAGGGCGATTCTTCACTGTAGAAGTCCCCATTTTTTCCAGCCAGTTCCGGTACATCGGTTATCGCTGAGCTACTCCAGATGACTGATACGGGTGCACCTAGGTAGTTATTCTTTTCAGCTTGAAATAATAGCTTCACTCGCATGCCACCCAAGGTGTAATAACTACCTTGGTCTTCCACATTCAAATCCGTTGGCCCAGCGTACGCTTTAGGGAATAACCAGTCTAGCGGTAAATTCAGCTGCTGCGCTAGGGCTTGCTCAACACTGCTTGCTTTTCGAATACGCTCAGGTTGTTGATTAGGGTAGACACTCCAAAATGGGCTAAAGCCTGCCATTTGGTATTCCCACAATACATTACCTGCGTCGCCATTGAGATAAAGCCTAAGGCTAAGCAGGTCCTCTGAATTCAGTCGCGCTAAATGATCAGGATTATTAAAAACCACTTTGCCATCAGCACCAATCGTCGCTATGGCTTCTTCGCCACCTAAGCTGAGAATAAATTCCCGGTCATTTTCTAAGGCAGGCAAACGGTCAAGCTGTGGGCCAAGCAAATCGAATAATAATTCTACGCTGTCGGTGTAATCATCGAAGATTGGGCCGAAGTCTGTGCCATCTTCTTCGATGTTAATATCGGTTGTACTTTCTGTGCCGCTATCATCCGTTTGGTTAACGATTAGGCTCTTAGCATCAAAGTTGTATTGGCTAAATTGTAATTCTGGGCGGTAGTACCAGCGGTATAATGGGTCTGGTTTTTCTAGCTTTGCTAATTCGCTAGGGTTGTCTGCGTTCTGTTCTTTTAGATCGTCGTAGACGTCTTGTTGCCCGCTTATTTTTAAAGAGTGGCTGTATTGCTCATCAAATAGTGGCACTTTGAACGGTACGTAAGGACAACAAAAAACCATATCTGCGATAAATGCAGGTCTGGTCAACACGTATTGGCAAATTGGGCAGCATATCGTAGAGTTTGAACAGCAAGGTGAAGCCATTGCTGCTTACGGAGATAAGCTGCTTCCTTCCCTCAGTACCGACCTAAAGCTTAAGTATGGAAAAGGGTTTAGCCTTTCCAACCTCAAGCGTTTTCGTCAATTTTAACTATTCAATCGAAATAGCGCGACACTGTCGCACCATTTCAGCTGGTCTCATTATGTTGAGCTTTTAAAAGTAAGTAATGAAACTGAAAGAAGTTTTTACACTCAGCAATCAATTGCTTCGAATTGGAGTGTACGAGAACTAAAACGCCCGCCTATTGGCATCATCTTAACAAAAGACAAAGACGAACTGCTTGTAGAGTACGCAACCTATGGAATGGATAGTCAATTATTCGTGAAAAAATATCAATTATATCTGCCGAATAAAGAAGAACTATCAATCATCTTTGTGCAGAGCAACATCATTTATAAAGCGCCCCCGCATTAAAACCTAACTGGCTATTCAAAGAAAACACTACGTAACAAGCTCTACCCATAATGCTTTAAATTCTTATGCTGCCAAAAACACGGCTATCTCCACTGCGATCCGTATTACCACCTAAAACTGCATATTATTTTTCAGCTAATAACTTGCTGAATAGCCTTCGTTGGTTGTCGACAAAAAATACAGCTAACCAAACACCCCTATTAATTCTTCAGGAATAAACGCTAACCACTCTTTACGAACTTGCTCAGGATCGGACGGCTCCTCTCCAGATTCAGAATCTAATAGTTGATAATAGCGCTTATCCGTTTTAGTTAATGCGTAATAACCTTCAACGCCAAACTCAGCCTGAATATGGCCATAGACTTCAATATTATTTCCTTGGCGCAGCAATGCATTCAGGCAGGTCATCCATTCAGTGCCAAAAATCGTCATCACTAAAAAGCCTTTCTCTATGACGACTTCATCTTCCACTGAGAAATAATCATAAGATGAAATACTGGTTGATGCAGGATCAACTCCTGCCTCTTGTAGAAGCGATTCTATATTTTCATAACCCACCGATTCTCCACAGTCTTCAATGTCGGCCATAATTTCTGCAGAGGTTTTTAATAAAACCGTGCCAAATGCTTCGGGCATTAAAAATTCCTTTTATATTTTTTCGAGTTTAAATAACCGCGCAAGCTCATAGCATTTTATTTAGTCAGCGCTGCTTTTTTGGCTTTGGTTTCATCCCAAAGTGCTTGTAATTTAGGGCATAACTGTGGGTATAACTCGTCGAGTTTCTCTTCCATCATTTTTAAGAATTTAGGGCGGGTTTGGTTGGGGTCGTCAAATTCATAAGCTTTTTCTCCACTAATAAATTTTAGTAGTCGTAAAATAAATCGGAGTGATTTAGCTACCTCTCTCGATTCCGAGGTAAAATCCTCATCAGTAAAAACTGGCCACAAGCTCCAAAAGTAATCCGCCCTCTGAATCCACTTAGGCCACTCCCCACTCGCGTTGTCATATTCAAGAAACCCAGTAATCCCCGGTGCTATCCGACAAAACACATCATACGGATCAAGCTCTAGTGTGACCTTTTCGCCTGCAATCGGTACTCGACTGGTGATGGTGGGCTCAAAGGTTTCGCCCAAGAAGTAATCCCAGCGGGCGAGTTCGTAAGGGGCACGATGAGGAAATAATTTATGATCTGATCTGTCTTGCAATGACTCTGTAAATAAGCGTTTAAAGTCATCAGAATTTTTAGCTAAATATTGTAATACATAGTCCCACCCATCAGCTTCTTGCAAAGGAAAACTATCGAATAATGCTTCATCAGACATATCAATGTTCGGTAGCTCTTCACCTGTCATAAAGTAGTGGCGATATTCATTAAGTTCCTTTTTAGTAGATAGGCTTTTAATCTCTTCTCGCCACAGTTCCCACAATACTTCACGCTGTTTAATCCATTCAGGGTCTTTGGTAAAACTTAAATCAATGCTCATTTTTCATCCTAATTTACTTGGAAGTCATCTAAGGCTTCACTAAATCCAATACTGACAAGATCTTGTAATAACTGCTTCGAGTCCGCTTCTTTAATATGCTTACCCGTATTACTTTCCGCATCACCCATATTGGCTTTACGCAGTTCGTTCCTACTCTTATTTTTACTCTCTGAGTTAGCAATGTGTTTAGCCATATTTCCCCGAACTGTGCCTGCAGCAGATTGATTGCCCAATTCAACACTTTTCACGTGCTGTAGCGGCCCAGAGTTTGGTGTCCATTTAATATCGAACTCTTGGAATAACCATAAAAAGTTTGGTGCTACATCAATAACAGCATTTAACTTTGTCTTTTTATCAGCCCCTAGCCTTGCATGTTTCACATGCGCCGCGGCTCTGTCCAAACTGTATTGTCTATGTAAGCTCATCGCATCAGGGGCTTTTTTCTGTAAGTTCCAGCGTTTGATATTTTTGCCTTGCAGATAATCGATTTTCGTCGGTTTATTCTTACGCTGAGAAAACGATTTTAATTCGATCCATTGTTCTGCGTCACCATCTTTTCCAATAATTAAATCCACATAGCGGCTATAAGCCCCGGCAATTTGGTTCTTTGCTTTGGCTTTATCTTGAGACTCCTCTTCATCTGCACCCTCCGCAAGAGCTTCTAGATCCGTATACAACCATACCCTTCTAAAACCTTCAATCGCCTTAATCGGTTCGCCCCCTGCTCGGTGCAGCATTTGATAACGAGCGATCTGCTCCATGTGGAATAATGCACCATGGCCACCACCACCTAAAACGTAGTTTTCTTTATTTTCTCGATGAACGTCATCGTCGATTTCTTCTTTAAACTTACCTGAAGTCGTATCTTTGAAAGCAACTTTAAATTTATTATATAGCTCACGTCGATTGTTACCACCACGAATGCCTGTATTGCCGCTCTCACCTGTACCACATTCTAAATTACCAACCGCCTCTTGCGCTTCCGCCTTTTCCTCTGGGCTAAACTCTTCGCCGTTTTTCTTCTTCTCACCCGATATAATGTCAAGGGCTTTGCCACAACTCGCTTCCCATTCTAAATAGGCGGTAATCGCCATAATCGCAGCGGGTGTATAACGGGCATTGGTTTTGCCTTTTAAGAATT
This sequence comes from uncultured Oleispira sp., assembly GCA_964022115.1. Taxonomy (GTDB): domain Bacteria; phylum Pseudomonadota; class Gammaproteobacteria; order Pseudomonadales; family Oceanobacteraceae; genus Oleispira. Next base: position 5,104 of record CAXIBC010000114.1, read on the forward strand.
GAGCCATAGCACGTGAACCATTGCGCAATAAAATACTAGAACCTGCTAGCCAAAAGCGCGGACTAAAAACATATTGCCTTAATGCTGCCTCATCTACATTCTTTAATCTTTTTGCCAACTGCCCTAACGCCGAGGGCAGTACTTCTTTCATATCACCGGAAAAGCGTTTTTTCGCTTGCTTAAGTGAGACGGCAATCACCCTGCTCGACACCCTAAAAGCAACAGCAGCTCCACCCGCCGCATGTGCGGATGCAATAAACGGATTATTAAATAACTGTGTGGTTTGCTCTGGCTGCGCAAACGGATCGATTTCAGGCAGGGTATCCCCAACCCAGCCGCCTGCAGGTAGACCTAGATAGTCGATCCAATTGAGTACGTCTTCTGAACTATTAACGGTACTCATTAAAAATTCGATGCCTTCACGGGTATCGGGGTCGTGATACATTTCGGCGGCGAGAATCAAAAAGGGCAGTACATTCCACAGTGTATCAAAATCGCCTTTTCTGGCTTTATTGGCAATGCCACCAAGCGCACCAATAAAATGGTTTCTGAATTTACGCGGCATAATATGCGCTAGGCCTTTTAACGGCTTTAATAATAACTGCAATGGCCTTGCGGGTGGGAAATAGGTTAATACATCCATTATCGCCAGCATGAATTTAACGCCGTCTACTTCTCCACCATCTGCTAAGATGCTGATTTGGTTAGCGATGACGTTTAAGCTTTCTAGCGGTAATAAGAACTCAACCGTGCTCATTAGAAAATCGCTAATACTGCCCGCATGAGCTTGGGGGATTAAACTTAAGTTAACACCCGCCAATGTTAAGTTAGATTGGTAGTTACTGGCATAAACCCCTTGTGCATTTGGGCTATAGCTTGATTGTAATGCCGCTAGGTTTATTGCGGGTGCGGTTGTAGATACGGAATCGGTGTATTGCTGGGCAATGCGGCCAAAGCCTTCTAGCGATATTAGCGAGGCATATTGTTTGGTTTTGCGGGTATGAATTAATACTCGCTGAATATCAAGACTGCTGATACTGCCTTGCACGGTATTACGGAAGTTTCCTGCGCTTTTTATGGCGACATCGGTAGAGCCTGTTGCGCCGATGGTAACTTTTTTCGTCGTACTGCCATCGGCAAAAGTCATCACAGGCTGGCTAGACCAGTCGACCCATTTAAGACTATTGAGTTGGCCGGTAAAACCTTTGCCGACAACCAGATCGTCAGCGCTGGTATCAAAATGAATATCGCCATTAATGGCTGTGCGCTTAACCACTCCGTTGACCGACAGCTCTAACTGGCCATTGTAATATCGCCCTGCAACTTGGTGCCAACGGTTTTGGAATACCGCGTCACTGGTCAGCGAGAATAACCCTGCATCTGTGCGTACTTGATATACCAGCTGGCTTTGATCGTTGAGTTCTAAAGTCTGGGCACCCTTACCCAAATTAATTAGCTGCCCGGCAGGATCGCCCTTTGGCAGTACTTCTATCGAAAAACCAATGTCGGTACTTTTATTTAATAAAGGGGCTGTGGCCAGCGTAAGCTCGCTATTATTTGAAGCCACAAAACTCAGGCTTTTACCCGCACCTAAGCGTGTGCCAAATTGGCTTTGTGTATTAGCGGCCGTTAGTGGTGCTCGGCCGGTATTATCGTGAATAAAACCTTGATCAACTTCGCCCATTGCGTAAGCCGCTAATAGCGGTCGGTTAGCATCGTGCATATCACCAATGCTTATATCAACAACATCACCTTCGCTGCCTAAGGCTTTAATGGTGCGCTGAACCTGATAAGGCACATCAATATTGGTATTGTCGTAGCGCTGATAAGTGAAGTTAGCGGCTGAAGTTTGATCACCGATCATGGAAGCATAATTAACTGCTAAATCACGCACTTCGCCACTGCGATAATTAACCGTAAACGGAACTTTTAGTTGCTCTAATCGCCCTAACTGGGCCGTAAAAGTACCTTCCCCTTTCGCGTTGGGAGCCGTTAGTTTTACCCGTACTTCACCATTAGAGTCTGTCGTTAGGGTATCTTCATTAAGATAGGCAAAGCTTGCGCCTACCAGCACATCAACATTCGCGACTGGATTACCCGCAGCATCATTCACAGTTAATAGTATGTCTTCTTGCTCTTGCACTGTGAGCAATCCATTAAAGTCTGATGTGATGGATAGCGGCTGAACATCGACATTTACGGTTTCAGAAATACCTTGAATGTTTAGCGTTACTGATGAAAGACCTTCGTGCTCACTACCTTTAACAACGATATTCGCTTTACCATTGGTAATTGCTGCATCTAAGCTATGAATGACTAAATTATTGCCTACTGTAAAGCTAACACCTGTGCCGTCGGGTAATAAGTTGCTGTATTGGTCTCGGATGGTGAATGACAAGGAGGTTTGACCGACACCCAATATTGACGTTTCGCCAATGGACTCAACATTAATAATCGATGCGTCACCGGCAACCACTTCGATGGTTGTTAGTTTGGCTTCAACGTCTTCATCAATGAGTTTGGCTGATACGGTTGCTTTACTGCCTGTTATGTTTGGTAATGTAACTTCGTTGAAGAAAATACCCGTGGAAGTATTAATTTCACTAGCGGTACTTAAAACCCCTTTGCCGGCAACTTGCCACTGCATTCTTAAAGGGGTTTTGTCTTCCTCTTCTTTATCTGAGTAACCCAATAAAACTGCCTGCAATGGAACAACTGGATCATCAGCGGAAACATACAGAGTTTTTGTCGCTGATGAATGGCTAGCAAGCTGAGCTTCGAGATGAAGGTAATTAAACGCATATTCCCACAATACATTGCCTGCATCGCCATTCAGATAAAGTCTGAGGCTAAGCAAGTCTTCTTCTGTTAGCTGAGTTAAAT
>CAXIBC010000115.1:0-7911 GCA_964022115.1 uncultured Oleispira sp.
CTGGTTATAGGACGGTTGATCGTCTTGGCTGGTAGCTGGTGGGGCATTTTCAAGCGCTAGGGTCGAAACCGACGGTGACGTGGTTTTACAGACCGAGCACCAGCTCCCCCAAAAGTATACTAAGGTTGGTAATGTGTTATTCTGCGCCATTAGCGCGAAGGTATCGCCATTGATCAACTGTGCACTGAGCGCGGGTGCAGGGCCGCTCACCATATTGCGTTGCTGATAATAGGTGATACTGGCGATTAAGGTGATCATGATCGCCAGTGATTTCAGGTTGGATAGCCAAAAACGTTTGTCGCTTAGCTTGTTGATAATGGCTTGGCGCATGGGGTTCAACTTTTCATATTTAAACAGTAGATGATCTTAGACTAACATTGTTGTAAAAAGATCCCTTAAAATCTTAAGTGGTTACCAATGAACAAAGACAATGACCAAGCTCGTGCAGAAGATCCGCAAGAGCCTTCTACAGCTCAAGATCCGCAAGAGCCTTCTATGGTTCAAGATCTAAAACAGCGCTCTAGTCAGGCTGAGGCCTTGAATTTTCTTCAGCAAAATAAAAAGCATATAGAAAAATCCATAGAGTCTATCGATAAGCGCGATGTGTTTTTACGCATAACTTCGTTCTTTATGTCACTCTTTTCAAAATTAGCGGGTTTGATCGATCGGATTAAGCATCGGCTAATAAAGGTTTTGATGAAGGTGCCTTCCCCTGGTTTTGTCAAACAGAGTTTGTATACCATGGATGTCGTGACCAATTTCAAAGCGATGATTGAATTTATCCGCACTAAATATTATGCCTTTAAACGCTCCCCTTATAATACTAAGCTTGCTCAGCACATGGATGAGTTAATGGCGAATGCCAGTCAGCAAGGATTGGATTTTAAAAAGCATTTTCCACAACATGTGGATAAGTTGGTTGAACGTAAAAATCAAATTTTGCAGCATTCGTATTTTAAAGAATTTAATAAAAGCCACATTGAGCGTTTATTAGCGATTCCCTTTTCTTTTAAACGATCGCTCTCGCCTGTGTTGTCGGATAAGGCTTTGTGGCATAAATTTTTTGGTTTATTAGAGTCTCGCTATATTCAAGATATCGTATTAGTTGATGATGATGGTAAGCAAACGTCTTTTAATCGTGGTACTAAAAAGCAAGTAGAGTCGTCTCATGTGGTTCGCCAGCTGTATAAAGCGTCGGTATTGAAAGCCCATGGACACCGTATTTTTGTTATTGGTCATCACGAAGGGTATTTAGGCCCCTATTTTGTTCGCAGTGCGCTGCGCCGCTTGGGCTTTGATAATCTAGTTGAAAACTGCAATACCGTTGTTGGCCCACGCATGTTTTCTAGTTTATTTTTAAACAGTGGTGCTAGTAATGTAGGGAATCTATTTTTAACCTTACCCTCCCAGCGCACAACCAAGGTGAATGAACATGGTTTGGCCGAGGCATTACAAAAGTGTGCACGGCGTTCACGGTTTTTAATTAAGATGCCAGATGCCGGCTTAAAGTTGATTGAGCAATTTAGTTATAAAGATTTTATGCGCTTAATTCACCTTTACCCAGAGCTGGGTAATAAGTTAGATGGTGAGGTAGATGGTGATCTGGCCATGCTGGATGAAATCCTTACGGCGCAAGAGAAACAAGAGTTTATTGAGTATTTAACGGCCAGTAATGCGGCCACAGTTATGGCAGATTTTGATAAGCAAGATTACGACCTATTTAAACAAGTGATGCACGAACCCTTTTTGATTTTTCCTGAAGGTTCACGTTCGTATGTGAATGATAATGGGGATATTACGTTAAAATATTTTAATCCTATGTTTGTTCAAGCTTATTTACGCCCAGGGGATATTGTTTTGCCTCTGAGTTTGGTGGGGGGCTCTGATATTGTGCAAGGGATGAAGCTGATAAAAGGCAAGTTGGGGTTAGCGCTAGCGGAGCCTTTTGAAGTCGACTCAACCATGATCGAGAACTTTAATCATGAAGGTATTGAGTTAATGCGCCGTATTGCCAACCTACCTAATATTAAAAAAGTGCATTTAAATGATGCTGTGCAAGCGGGAGAAAAGTTTGAGTCTTTGTAGTATTTACAAAGACTCAAAGTCTATTAGATCACGCCTGTTAGATCACGCCTGAAATCGTAAAGTTAAAGACAAAATCTTCTTCGGCCACGGTTCCAAACTGGTTTTCACAGCGCACATAAATCGCATACTCATTACCTTCAATCAGATTGTTAAAGCTGACCTGGTGCTGAGTCGCTAGTGTACTTACTGTGGTTGAAGATACGGCCATAAAGCTATATTCCATCTCTGCGTAAGGGGTATTAGGGTATTCACTGAACTTACAGCTAGCATCTTTGTTGGTCTCTAGCGTTAATTCGGTAATGCTGCTACCGATAGACAAGCTAGTCTCTGGGCTAGCGTTAATAATAGTCGGTGCAGTGTTATCATCACCATAGGTAATAAACAGTTTTGGCTGATTATTGATATCATTGCTATTGGCCGAGAAAACATTATGGCGGTTATTGCCAATGGCTCCCGCCGTATTGCTGATGACAAAGCCCATAGTCTGGTTATTAGCCCAGTTAGGGTCAGATACTATGGCTTGAATCAATGCCGATAAATCAGGGGTTTCCCAATTGTTCGCTGATTTATTCCATTGCACTTCTGTGGTGAGTAGTGCTCTATCTTGGCCTAGATCACCCACGGCAAAAGTAGTTTGTGAGCTAGGGTTTATCGCCCTGATGGTTAAATCTATGGTGGCATCATCGCTTACTTCAAACTCATGGGCGGTAAATACAATCTTGGCGGATAGAATGTTTTGCCCAGGGATAATGTTTAATTCACGGAACATCAACGATGAAATGTAATCTCTATCTTGGTTACCGGCACCCCCTAAGCGGATAAAATCGTTATCAATATTATCGCTTTCCCAATCGGCACTGCCATATTTACCCCAGCTGTAACCATCATCACTGCCTAGGCTAATACTGATGGGACCTAATACGGTAAGCTCGGGCACTGGAGTTGGCTCAGGCTCTGGTGTTGGTTCTGGAGTTGGCTCTGGTGTTGGCTCTGGCGTTGTCGTTTCAACAGGTGCTTCTACTGGATTTTCAATAGGTGTTTCAACAGGCTCTTCAACAGGTAGTTCTGTAGGCACACTGATATTACAAGCTGTAGTTAAGATCAACATCGAGCTGATGGTTGACAGTTGTAGCATAGGCTTTAATCGGATTAAGGCGCTGTTCATATTTTTTTCTCCGCACTGAAATTCTTTTGTCGAGTGGATAGTAGATATCAAAGATCAGATATTCTGTGCGGTAGAACACAATTATTTTTGTGTTTGAGTAATGTTATAAATGACACTAAATTGAATGTTAACGGCTGTATCTAAACGTATATTACTAACGGATAAGTGAAACTTACTGTTGGTTTACGGTGGTTTGTGTAAGAGTGCGAAGATGAGTAGTCGGGCTGATGACAGTATGAAGGGTAAAGTGAAGAACAGAGCGGATAGTGTAATTATTCTCGATTTCGAGACCACAGGTTTATCACCTAATATGGGCGATCGAGCCATTGAGATCGGTGCGGTTCGTTTAGTGAATGGAGAAGTGCGTGAGCGCTTTCAAGCTTTGATGAATCCTGGCCAGCGGGTTAGTCGTTTTATTGAAGATTATACCGGCATCAGTAATAACATGCTGGCGAGTGCGGAATCTTGTGAGGTGGTCATGCAGCGTTTTGCCGATTTTATGGGGGATGATAACTTAATTGCCCATAACGCTTCGTTTGATCAGCGCTTTCTGGATGCCGAACTAGCGCGAATCAATCGCACTTATGTCGGGGAGTTTTCTTGCTCGCTATTATTGTCACGGCGCATCTTTCAAGAGGCGCATAACCATAAGCTGGGTGAGCTAGTGCGCTATGCCAATATAGAGAGTAGTGGCGAGTTTCACCGTGCGTTATACGATTCTGAAATGACCGCGAAAGTCTGGATGGCGATGTTGACCGATATCGGTGAGCGCTATGGGATATTTGATATTCCATTTGAGTTGATCAAGACCCTGACCAAAACCCCGAAAAAGGGCGTAGATAAGCTACTATCAAACTATCGTAGCTGAGTTAATCACTTTTTCTGCGCCCAGTACGGTTTTCGTCTCTATGTTCCTCTTCGCCATTTTGGCCGTACATATCTTGCTGAAGGCCAAAGTTGGCACGTCGAAGCTCTGAACGCCGATCGGCGTGGTGAACATAATCACAGTTGCAGTTGGCATGATCGCAGTTTTGAAGTGGAAGCATGGGGGCTTCTACCGATAAAAAACGTTTACCATCCAAGTCTTTAATCGCTTGGCAGCAGTGGGAGCTATGATGGGTTTCGACGCAATGAAAGTCATTATGCTTTTTAGTGCCATTATTATTGTGATTATTGTGCTTTCTATGACCACTGTATGAGTGGCGACGGTTTGACTTTTGATGCATCACATAGAGTAAGCCAGCGAATAAGGTGAGAATGATTATTGAGCCTAGAAACATAGACAGACCTCATATTCAATTACCGTTATTTTTAGGTATAGCAAACAGGGCTTGTTTGAGTCGGTATATATTGCCATTGATGCCTAGATTTTGTGACATTCAGTACTTAAATCCGTATGATTCTGCCCTATAGTTTTTCGTAAAGTCTTCTTGTTTACTTACATTTCTTAAATACTTATTTTAGGTTCGCTTTTATGTCTTCTTCCTCTGCACCATTAACCCCGATTAAATTGACCGAATACAGCCATGGTGCAGGCTGTGGCTGCAAGATATCGCCACAAGTATTGGAAACCATAGTCGCTTCTAAGTTGGATGTGAAGATGGACCCAAATCTGTTGGTCGGCAATAGCAGTAAAGATGACGCCGCGGCTTATGATATGGGTAATGGCCAGGTGGTTTTAAGTACTACAGATTTTTTTATGCCGATTGCCGATGATGCTTTTGATTTTGGTCGTATTGCAGCGACTAACGCGATCAGTGATATTTATGCCATGGGTGGAAAGCCTTTGATGGCGATTGCCATTCTAGGCTGGCCAATTAATACCTTACCTGCAGAAGTAGCTCAGCAGGTTGTGGATGGAGGCCGCCAAGCCTGTATGGATGCTGGCATCATGCTAGCAGGTGGCCATAGCATTGATTCACCCGAGCCGATATTTGGTCTAGCCGTGACAGGCCAAGTCGCGAAAGAGAAGTTAAAGCAAAACAATACGGCTACTGCAGGTTGTAAGTTGTACCTAACTAAAAAGTTGGGCGTAGGTATTTTAACCACAGCGCAAAAGCAGAAAAAGCTTAAACCTGAGCACGAAGGTTTAGCGGTAGAAGTGATGTGCCAATTAAATAAGATTGGCGCCGAAGTGGCCGATATTGCTGGGGTTAAGGCCATGACGGATGTCACCGGTTTTGCCCTAATGGGGCACTTGATTGAAATGTGTGAAGGCAGCAAGGTTAAGGCGAAAGTTAATTTTGCGGCCATTCCCTTTTTAGCACCGGTAAAAGACTATTTAGAGCTAGGTTGTGTGCCGGGTGGTACCCTGCGTAACTTTGATTCTTATGGTGACAAGCTAGCACCTATGACGGAAGAGCAACGCAACTTGTTATGTGATCCGCAAACCAGTGGTGGTTTGTTGATCGCAGTAACGCCAGAATCTGAAGCGGAGTTGGCCGAATTATTAAGCCGTGAGGGTTTATACGCTGAGCCAATTGGTGAGTTAGTCGATGAGTTAAGCACGGCTGTCGCAACTTCAGCCTTGGTTGAGGTGTTATAAGTATGCGCCCAGATACCGACGACTATGAAGCGCTCTTTCTAACCGATACACCGATGTTTGATACCCGTGCACCGATTGAATTTAACAAGGGGGCTTTTCCTCATGTGAAAAGCCTGCCATTAATGACAGACATAGAGCGGGCGAAAGTCGGCACCGCTTATAAGCGTGATGGCCAAGAAGCGGCGATTAAACTAGGTCATCGTTTGGTTTCTGGTAAAACCAAAGATGAGCGTATGGCGCAATGGATTGAGTTTGTTAAGCAAAATCCAAATGGTTATTTATATTGCTTCCGTGGTGGTTTACGTTCACATACAACTCAAGCTTGGCTGCAAGACGCTGGCTTTGATTATCCGTTAGTCAAGGGGGGGTATAAAGCGATGCGGCGCTTTTTAATCGACCGTCTAGATAGCATTTGTGATTATGCGGTTGACCCTAAGCGCACAGAAAAATTTTATATCGTTGCTGGCCAAACGGGGGCGGCAAAAACCGACTTATTATTAAAATTTGATAATACAATTGATCTAGAAGGCTTAGCCAATCACCGTGGTAGTGCCTTTGGTAAGCGTGCGGCGGGTCAGCCTAGCCAAATTGATTTTGAAAGTAAATTATCGATTGCGTTTTTGCGCCAGCACCATAAAGCCCCTAATCAGCCCATATTGTTGGAAGACGAAAGTCATTTAATTGGCCGCTGTGCGTTACCGGAAAAACTACGCAGCACCATGCATATATCGCCTATTGTCGTCGTCGAAGCCGATTTAGAAACTCGAGTTGAGCATTCTTTTAGCAATTATATTTTGCAGAAGTTGGCCGAGTGGGAGGCATTTTGTGCGCCGAACTCAACCTTAGTGAGTCTTGAAGGTAAGCCTTATGATGGTGAGTCGTCGGCTTTTGAACTGTTTGCGGAAGAGCTAAAGAAGTCCATGTTCAATATTCGTAAGCGCTTAGGGGGAGTTCGCCATAAAGAGCTTACGACTCTATTAGATGATGCGTTAATCGCTCATCAAGGCGGTGATAACAGTTTGCACCGTGAATGGATTCGAGTCTTGCTGAGCGAATATTATGATCCGCAATATGATTATTTATTAAGTAAGCGCGCTGATCGTATTGTTTTTCGTGGCAATGCGGCTGAAGTAGAAGCGTATTTAACTGAATTAAACTAGCTCACATTAGCGTTAGAATTTAAAAGAATTAACATTAACTCCAGTTTTAAGGATAAGAAATGAAAAAGTTATTCACCCTGACCTCGGTCGTAATGAGCTTATTACTAGCGTCTGTTTTAACCACGACGGCCCAAGCAGAAGAAAAGCCAACCTTCGTATTTACAGCGATTCCAGATGCCGATGAATCACGTTTGCAGCAGCGCTTTAATAAAGTCGCTGTGTATTTATCAGAAAAATTAAATGTGGATGTTAAGTACATTCCAGTGAAATCTTATGGCGCAGCGGTAACGGCATTTCGCAATAATCAGGTTCAGCTAGCCTGGTTTGGTGGTTTGTCTGGTGTGCGCGCGCGTACATTGGTACCGGGTTCTGAAGCCATTGCTCAAGGTTTTGAAGACCAATCGTTTAAAAGCTACATCATTGCCCACCATGCTACCGGCCTAAAACAAAATGCTGATTTATCCGCTGCTTTTAAAGCCTTCAATACGAAGGACATGACCTTAACCTTTGGTTCAAAAGGTTCAACGTCTGGCCGTTTGATGCCTGAGTTTTATTTGCGTAAAGAGTTTAACGCCGCGCCAAAGGATATCTTCTCTCGTATAGGATTTTCGGGCGACCATAGCCGTACCATTGCTCAGGTTCAGTCTGGCGCTTATCAAATCGGTGCCGTGAACTATAAAGTTTGGGAAAAAGAATTGGCCAGCGGCAAGGTGGATACGAATAAAGTCTCTGTGATCTGGACGACGCCGACTTACCCGGATTATCAGTGGACGATTCGTAATGATGTTGATCAGAAGTTTGGTGCTGAGTTTAAGAGTTTAGTGACTAAGACGTTATTAGAAATGAAGGATGCGGATTTATTGGCTAGCTTCCCACGCCAGTCGTTTATCCCGGCGTCGAATGCCGATTATGCACCGATTGAAAATACCGCCCGTGCGATTGGTTTGATTGATTAA
>CAXIBC010000116.1:0-7548 GCA_964022115.1 uncultured Oleispira sp.
GGTGTTGGTGAGCGTACTCGTGAAGGTAACGATTTCTACTACGAAATGGCTGAGTCTGGTGTTGTAAACCTAGACGACAAAGTACAGTCTAAAGTAGCAATGGTTTATGGTCAGATGAATGAGCCTCCTGGTAACCGTTTACGTGTTGCTTTGACGGGTTTGACTATGGCTGAGAAATTCCGTGACGAAGGTAAAGACGTACTATTGTTCGTTGATAACATCTATCGTTATACCCTAGCGGGAACGGAAGTATCTGCACTACTAGGTCGTATGCCTTCTGCGGTAGGTTACCAGCCAACTCTTGCTGAAGAGATGGGTGTTCTACAGGAACGTATTACTTCGACTAAGAACGGATCTATTACTTCTGTTCAAGCCGTATACGTACCAGCGGATGACTTGACGGATCCATCGCCAGCAACAACGTTTGCTCACTTGGATTCTACTGTTGTACTTTCTCGTGACATCGCATCTAAGGGTATTTACCCAGCGATCGATCCACTAGACTCTACTTCTCGTCAGCTAGATCCTCTAGTTATCGGACAAGAGCACTACGACATCGCTCGTGGCGTTCAGGGTGTTCTTCAGCGTTATAAAGAGCTGAAAGACATCATCGCTATTCTTGGTATGGACGAATTGTCTGACGAAGATAAGCAGTCTGTTAACCGTGCACGTAAGATTGAGCGTTTCTTGTCTCAGCCTTTCCACGTTGCAGAGATCTTCACAGGCGCGCCTGGTAAATACGTTTCTCTGAAAGAAACCATCGCTGGTTTCCAAGGTCTTCTAAACGGTGACTATGATGATCTGCCTGAACAGGCGTTCTACATGGTTGGCGGTATTGATGAAGCCGTTGAGAAGGCTAAGAACCTGTAATCAAAGAGGCGAATACTATGACCATGTTATCTGTCCATTGTGACATAGTCAGCGCAGAGGAAAATCTTTTCTCTGGGTTGGTACAAATGGTAGTAGCAGCCGGTGAAATGGGTGACCTAGGTATTATCCGTGGTCACGCTCCTTTGCTTACTGCGTTGAAGCCAGGTCCTATTCGTGTCATCAAACAAGATGGCAACGAAGAAGTGATCTACGTTTCAGGCGGTTATTTAGAAGTTCAGCCAAACGGTATTTCCGTTTTGGCTGATACCGCAGTGCGCGCTGGGGACCTTGATGAGGCCGCAGCATTAGAAGCACAGAAGCATGCTCAGAAAGCGCTAGAGAATCAGAGTTCCGACTTTGATACTTCTCGCGCTATGACTCAGTTGGCAGAAGCCGCAGCTCAGCTGCGTACGATCCAGCAGATTCGTAAAAAAATGGGTAGATAATTCTAGTTTAACTAGAAGTACTGCTTCATTAAAAAAACCGAATCCCAGTAATGGGATTCGGTTTTTTTATGTCTAAATCCAGCTCAAAATGGCCAGTAATCTTAATCTTGTAACTAGTTGAACTGCTTAACCATCATTATTAATACGCATGATTAATTCATTGAGAATACTTGAGTATCTCGAATTATTGACCTGACAAGTGCCGGCATTTCTATGGCCACCACCATCATATTCTAAGCACAGTTCACCAATATGGGTTTTGTGGCTACGGTTGATAATAGAGCCACCAATAGCAAAAACCGTATTTTGTTTCTTTAAACCCCACAATACGTGAATCGAGATATTTTGCTCAGGGAAAAGGGCATAAATCATAAAGCGATTGCCGGCATAAATGATTTCTTCATCTCTTAAATCAAGCACCACTAAATTATTATGTACGGTAGAGCAGCGCTTAAGCTGGTCTTCAAACTTTTGCTTATGCTCATTATAAAGTTCAACCCGCTCTAAGACGTCATCAAGCTGTAAAATTTGATCAATGTTATGGTCGTGGCAATAATCAATCAGCTGCATCATTAATTGGTAATTACTGACGCGAAAGTCTCGGAAACGGCCTAAGCCAGTGCGAGAATCCATTAAAAAGTTTAATAAAACCCAGTCTTTTGGGTTGAGTATTTCTTCACGACTAAATTGTGCTGAGTCGGCTTTATCCACGGCCGCCATCATATCTAATGAAATCATTGGGAAGCGAGTACGACCACCATAAAAGTCGTATACAACCCGAGCGGCAGAAGGGGCTTCGGTATCTATGATGTGATTATCAGGGTCTTGATCACCCCGGCGTTTAATCTCCGATGCATGGTGGTCAAAACTGAGATGACAACCGGCAACATAAGGTAGGTTGGTAGTGATATCGTTGGGGCCAATATCAATAATGCCATCTTGCATATCTTTAGGGTGAACAAAAAGGATGTCGTCAATCATCCCTAAATCTTTGAATAAGACAGCACAGACTAGGCCATCAAAATCACTGCGTGTTACTAGACGAAATTTTTGCTCTGCCACTGTACTCTCCAAATACCAATATCCTTTGGCTTTAGCATAGTCGAATTTTCTATAGTGGTAGAAATTTGATCAGAAACTAATAAGAACTTATAAAGCATTCCACAGCGTATCAAACATCATTTGGTGAGTGCCTGAAATGGCTTCACTATCGATTACGACCGCAACGGGGAAATCATTCTTAGTGAGGCTGATCATAGCGACTTTAGGAGGGTAGATAGCAATATAGGATGCGTCTCCTTCACCTTTCATCCATTTCCGCTCAGCCAGCTCAGCTTCTTCCCCTCCTGCACCAATGGCCAGTACGCGCACAAAGATACCTTTCGCAATGCGTTGCTTAGTAAAGGTCGGAAAAGGTCGGTAAAGGTGCTCACGTAATGCCTGAGTGGAAATAACCGAATAAGACTTATCACCTTTATCGGTGGAGTTGAGAATATCCTTTAATACGTACTCTACCCCTTCATCTCCTTCGTAGAAGCGCACGTTACTGGTGGCAAACTCGGGTTTTAAATGACGTAGGGTAGGGATGATATCAGTCTTCAAACTGGCTAGCGTCGATTCTAGCTCTTGCTGCTTCTCTTCGGCTAAGGCTAATAAGCGCGAGGGGTCTTCAGCTTGAAAGATACGCCGCTTACCTTTAGGCAGATAATTGACGATGCCTTTTTTTACTAATATCTTTAAAGTTTCATAGCTGCTGCCGCGGTTGATGTCGGCCTTAGCGGCTAGGTCACGGATAGAAGCTGGGCCAAGTTCCAATAACGCTAGGTAGATGGCTATTTCTCTATCGGTTAGACCAAGAGATTTAAGTGACGATAAGTTCATGGTTTTATTTTCAAATTAACAATTATCACATCATAAATCATTGTCATTTTTTTTATGACAAAAATAATTGTAAATGATCGTAAACAGCATAAACTGGCTAGCGACTAATACTTCGCGACTAAGATTCAATATACATATCCGATGCTATAGTCGTATTTAATTAAAACATGGAAAGCAATCAAGATAATGACTATTGATGTCGTAGTACTCGCAGCCGGTCAAGGCTCGCGAATGAAATCTCAATTACCTAAAGTTTTACACCCCATTGCTGGCAAACCTATGCTAGCCCACGTATTAGACAGCGCTAAAGCGGTTAACGCCGACGCGATGCATGTGGTGATTGGACACGGGGCAGAAAAAGTTAAAGCCGAATTTAGCAATGAAAAGAACTTAAGCTGGGCATTACAGGCGGAACAAAAAGGCACAGGCCATGCCGTAATGATGGCGTTAGACAGTCTAGCCGCTGAAGGCACTACCTTAATCTTATACGGTGATGTGCCGCTGACTCAGCCAGCTACGCTACAAGCATTAATCGAACTAGCGAATGAACAGCAGTTGGGCCTATTAACGGTCAACATGGCGGATAGCACCGGCTATGGCCGCATTGTGCGCGACGCAGACAATAAAGTAACCGCCATCGTTGAGCACAAGGATGCTAATGCCGAGCAGTTATTAATCAAAGAAGTGAATACCGGCATATTAGCGGTACCAACAGAGAAGCTGCACCAGTGGCTACCTACCTTGAGCAACGATAATGCCCAAGGGGAATATTATTTAACCGACATCATTGCTATGGCCGTTGCGAATGGTTTAACGGTGGAAACCCTGCAGCCAGCAAATGAGCAAGAAACTTATGGCGTTAATAACCGTCAACAACAAGCAGAGCTAGAGCGCTGGTATCAGACCCAGCAAGTGAATGCCTTAATGGCGAGTGGCGTAACGGTATTAGATCCATCACGTTTGGATATCCGTTTAGGTAAAGAAGCCACGACTGGTTTGCTTGTCGGTAACGATGTAGTGATTGATGTAAACGTTATTCTAGAAGGTGATATCACCTTGGGTGATGGCGTAGAAATTGGCCCGAATTGCATTATTAAAAATTCGACCTTAGCGGCAGGCACCAAGGTCGAAGCCTTTTCTCACATAGTGGATTCTCATATTGCTGAGTCGTGTTCAATAGGCCCCTTCGCCCGCCTACGCCCTGGGGTAGATATGGCTGTCGGTGCCAAGGTCGGTAACTTTTGTGAAGTAAAAAAATCATTAATTGGCCGCGGCGCTAAGGTAAATCATCTAACCTATATAGGGGATGCAACCATTGGCGCAAATGCCAATATAGGTGCGGGCACGATTACCTGTAATTATGATGGTGTGAACAAGTTTAAAACTGAAATTGGTGAGAACGCTTTTATTGGCTCAAATACATCACTAGTTGCTCCCGTCAGCGTCGCAGACAATGCAACGGTGGCTGCAGGATCTACCATTACCAAAACCGTAGGCACAGAAGAATTAGCCATTGCCCGCGGTAAGCAAAGAAATATCAGTGGCTGGAAGCGACCAGCAAAAGCTGAAAAATAACTAACATGGAATTATAAATAATGTGTGGAATTGTCGGTGCTATTGCACAGCGTAATGTTAGTGAAATCTTATTAGAAGGCTTACGTCGCCTAGAATACCGTGGTTATGACTCTGCGGGTTTAGCCATTTTAGATAGTGCAGGTAATATCCAGCGAACCCGAGCGTTAGGTAAGGTGATTGAGCTAGAAAATGCGATCTCTGAGGAAACCAATGGCGCTGGGCTCCAAGGCAGCATAGGTATTGCCCATACTCGCTGGGCTACTCACGGTGTGCCGAGTGAAGCGAATGCTCACCCGCACATGTCTTCAGAGGATGTGGTCTTAGTACACAATGGCATCATTGAGAACTATCAGGTATTAAAAGCCGAATTAAAAGCTCAAGGTTATATTTTTAATTCTGAAACCGATTCAGAAGTTGTGGTGCATTTAATTCATCGCGAATTGCAGCAGCATGATTTTTCCCAAGCGGTAAAAAATGCGATTGCTTATTTAGATGGTGCTTTTGCCTTAGCGATCATGCAAAAAGGTAATCAAGACGAACTATGGGTTGCGCGCCAAGGTTCACCTTTGGTGATTGGTGTGGGCATGGACGAATACTATGTCGGTTCAGACCCGCTTGCATTATTACAAGTGACCGACCGCTTTATCTATCTAGAAGAAGGTGATTTGGCGCATATACGCCGTGATGCATTATCGATTTTTGATAAAGATCATCAACCGGTAAGCCGTGAAATTAGTGTTTTTGATTATAAAGTCGGTACCGCTGATAAAGGTGAATATAAGCATTACATGCTGAAAGAAACCTTTGAACAACCTACGGTTATCAAGCAGTGTTTAGAAGGCCGAATTTCTGCTACAAAAGTATTAGACCATGCTTTTGGGGTGAACGCTGACGAGTTGTTAGATCAGGTTGAAGCGGTACAAATTATCGCTTGTGGTACCAGCTTCCATTCTGGCTTAGTCGCCAAATATTGGATTGAGAAATACGCCAAAATTCCTTGTCAGGTAGAGGTCGCTAGTGAGTATCGTTATCGCAGTACGGTATTAGCTAAAAATACGTTATTGATCACCATCTCTCAATCTGGCGAAACGGCTGATACCTTAGCGGCGCTGCGGAAAGCAAAAGAACAAGGATTATTGGCCAGTATGACGGTATGTAACGTACCGGGTTCTTCTTTGGTGCGCGAATCAGACCTCTGCTTAATGACTAATGCGGGGCCAGAAATTGGGGTTGCCTCAACCAAAGCCTTTACGACTCAGTTAACGGCATTATTGTTATTAACCGTTGCTCTCGCTAAGCGCAATGGCATGGCAGAAACACAAGAAGCAGAAATCGTCTCGGCATTGCATCAATTACCTGGTTTAGTTGAATTAGCCTTAGCACTGGATCCTGCGATCAAAAAGGTCAGTCAATTATTTGCTGACAAGCAACACAGCCTATTTTTGGGTCGTGGCCCTATGTACCCCATCGCGCTTGAAGGTGCTTTGAAACTGAAAGAGATTTCTTACATTCATGCCGAAGCTTATCCTGCGGGTGAATTGAAGCATGGTCCATTAGCCTTAGTTGATGAGAACATGCCGATCGTAACGGTTGCACCTAAGAATGATTTGTTAGAGAAGCTAATTTCAAATTTAGAAGAAGTGAAGGCACGAGGTGGGGAGTTATTTGTTTTTGCGGATGAGTCGGCCAATTTACACGACTTAGACGATCAACATCTAATACCCTTACCAACCGTGCCTAGCTGCTTGGAACCGATCGTTTATTGTGTGCCATTACAATTGTTGTCGTATCACGTTGCCGTATTGAAAGGTACCGATGTGGATCAACCGCGTAACTTGGCCAAATCAGTAACGGTTGAGTAATCGTAAAAGTCCAATTTTGTACTGTTTTTGATTAACAATAAAGTCGTTAACTCGGCTATTAAACAAGCCACCTCAGCCCTCTTTAAAAGAAGGGTTGAGGTGGCTTTTTTATTAGCTCGCCAGATATTGAGTGCACAAAATGAACAGGGTTGAATTTCGACCCTGTTTTATAACCAGTATTGAGGCAACTCGGCGATTAAGGTGAAATAGCGGCTATGATAGGTTATTTATTAATAAACTAGCAAAACACCGTCAGTCTATTCAAGGAAGAACACATGCCTCAAGATAATCCAGAAAACCTATCTGCTATTATTGCTCTCGCAATTTCTCTATCGATATAAAGCTAAAAAACTGAAAGGCAGCCTTGCCACAAGTCAGCTTGAAATCACTACTATAAAGACCGAGTGCGACAGGTAATTTTTTCTGACATACATTAAAGCCCGCTCAACCAACTTCGATATTAGTCCTTGGGTCCGTATAAAAAAAATACTGCGAAAGCAGTAATAAAAGAGCAAAGCATCGAAACCGTATAAAATAAAGCGAATTTTCTATCTTTCTTTCGTGTATGTCGTCTTACCGCTTTAAAATCTACAATCGTAGGGTTTAGTTTTGGGAAAACCATTATGAAAGAATAAGTAACGATAATGGAACCTATACCCTTATCCCAAACAGGAGGCTCTATACCTTCTTTAGCCATTTCTTGTTCGATATGCTTGACGCTAATTCGGCTAAACAAAAATGTTGCAAGGCACCACACAAGAAATGATATGCCGCCAATCAAATAAAAGATCTCTTCAGTAGTAATTTCATTCATACCGGTTAAAACCAATTTACAGATGAGCTTTTATCATACAAGAACTCTGAGAGCCCTCGCCCTAAGTTATCTCCCGCCTTAGCTGCTACAATCCCAACTG
>CAXIBC010000117.1:0-7543 GCA_964022115.1 uncultured Oleispira sp.
CGAGACGTTTATGTTAAAGCTAATTGCAGAGCGGCTAGTCTCTGGTTAAGTCAGAGTCTAGTTAAGTAAGTCACTGGCTAGTTGCTAGTGCTCTGTTAATTCGCTAACCAAAAGCGCTTTAAATACGTTAAAATAGCGCTAATTATTTTTGCCTTGAGCTCTTATTTTAATGTCACCTGCTACTACTAACGTCACTGCCTCATCTAATATTGCCAAAAGCTTTAGCGAACTGGGTCTTATTCCACCTTTATTAGCACGCTTAACCGAGCTGGAGTACCAGCAGCCAACACCGATTCAAGCGCAAGCAATCCCGAGTATATTAGCAGGGCGTGACCTTATTGCCGGGGCCAATACTGGCTCGGGTAAGACGGCAACCTTCGCCTTGCCTCTTTTGCAGCAAGTCGCTGTGCAAATTGCAGAGCAGGCTTCAGTGCTTAAAAGTGCCGGTGGCAACTACGTAACTGGCTTAGTTTTAGTACCTACCCGGGAGTTAGCGAAACAAGTTGCGGATAGTATTCGTTCTTATGCGGTGCACTTCAACGGCACGATTAAAACGGTTGCTGTCTTTGGGGGCGTATCGGTGAATACTCAAATGCTCGCTTTACGAGGTGGTACCGATATTTTAGTCGCGACCCCAGGGCGTTTACTTGACTTGATTGCTAATAATGCGATTAAGCTTGATCGGGTGAAAACCTTAGTGCTGGATGAAGCCGATCGCATGTTAAGCCTTGGTTTCACCGAAGAGCTAACGGCACTACTGGCGCTGATGCCTAATAAACCTGGGCTAGGGCAAAAACAAACCTTATTATTTTCGGCGACCTTTCCTGAGCAAGTACAAGCATTAACGACAAACTTGCTGCATGACCCTGTCGAAATTCAACTGCAAAGTGCCGATACCAGTACCCTAGTACAGCGTGTATTTACCGTTAACAAGGGTGAAAAAACAGCGGCTTTGGCGCATTTGATTAAGCAAAATGACTGGCGCCAAGTGCTTATTTTTGTAAACGCTAAAAATGGGTGTGAACACCTAGCGTATAAATTATCCAAGCATGATATTAGCGCCGAAGTCTTTCATGGTAATAAAGCCCAAGGCGCGCGTAGCCGAGTACTGGATGCGTTTAAATCAGGGGAGGTTGATGTTTTAATCGCCACCGATATTGCGGCGCGTGGCCTCGATATCGACAAGTTGCCCGTAGTCATTAATTTTGATTTACCTAGAAGTCCATCGGACTATATGCACCGTATTGGTCGCAGTGGTCGTGCGGGAGAAGTTGGCTTAGCTTTGTCGCTGATCGATTATGAAGATTATCATCACTTCAAGGTCATCGAGAAAAAGAACAAGTTTCGCTTAGAGCGTGAGCAAGTAGGCGGTTTTGATGTGGATGAGTCTGCGGCTGAAGTACTGGCGGCTGAGTTTTTAGCGCAGATTAAACCAGTAGCGCCTCCTGCTGGTAGTGGTAAAAAGAAAGCTAAGAAAAAAGCCAATGAAAAACTCAATAACCGAGCGCCGGTGAATACCGATATTTGGGCTGGCTATTCAAAGCCTGAATAAACAAAAAACTGATAATGGCCGTTGAAAACTCAGCTGAAATTCTTGAGCGAGAGGGCTATATTAACTACAATAACGAACTTTTTATTTAGGCTAGGTCCAACATGAACGATACGAACTCTCTACCTGCTTTACCAGACCGCTTATCGGTTAATCCACGTAGCCCTTACCATGTGGAAGAAATTTTTGAGCATAATGTTCGCATTATGTTAAACGGCAAAGAGCGTTTTGATGTTGAGGAATACTGCATCAGTGAAGGTTGGGTAAAAATCCCTTCTCCGAAAGCCCTCGACCGTCGTGGCCAGCCACTATTGCTAAAGATGAAAGGTACGGTTGAAGCTTCTTATGGTTAGTTTTTATAACTAAAATCTGGCAAGAAAAACCGCTTATTAAGTCAGCGGTTTTTCTTCTTATTTCAGCCGTTAGATACTTACCTTCATTTTTATCTTCTGATCATTCGACATTTTTATAACCATCTATTCGTTCGTTCGACACTTATTTTCACCTATACTTTTAGTACTAATAAAGATATTTATTCAGGCAGAGATAGTAACTAATGAATAAAGTACTCGCATTATTGATGGCCCTTGGTTTAAGTAATTTTACACATGCAGCCAGTATTGGACCCCGTGGTATCGGCACGGCATTCTCTGAGGGTTCTGCCAGTTTTGGTGCGATGATTGGCTCTGGCAGTGCATTCGATGAGAGTTATTTCATTCTAGGTGCGGGGATCGGCTATTACTTAACCCAAGGGTTAGAGCTTGGAATAAACGCTCAATATTGGCTTTCAGGTAAACCGTCTATTAGCAAGATCACGCCTAAAATAACCTATGTATTTCCTCAGGTAGGGAGCAGCAACCCTTATATAGGCACTTTTTATCGCCGTACTTTCTATGGTGAAGGTGATATTAGTAGTGATGCCAGTAGTGCCAGTGATGGCCGTATTAAGGATCAAAACTCGTATGGTTTTAGAGCCGGTGCTTATATAAATACAGATAACCAAGTATATATTGGTGGTGGCATAGTCTATGAAAAATATATCGATTGTCATCCATTATTAGATTGTACTTCGATATCCCCAGAACTTATTTTTACCGTTAGCTTTTAACGCACTTAAGCGATAATCATTAAGCTACCACTTTGACATTATTAGAGCCTAAAACTCTAGCATATATAAGAGAAATACAATGGAAGAATTTGACCAACTAGCTGCTCCTGGCTATCCCATTTTTTTAGGCTCTGAATTCAAACACCCTAAAAAAGAAGACGCCCGTTTTCATATACTACCAATCCCTTACGAAGAGTCAGTATCTTATGGTGGTGGAACCGCTTTAGGCCCAGCAAAGATTCTCGAAGCTTCATGGCAGCTAGAAACTTGGGATGGTAAAAGCACTCCAAGTGAGCAAGGAATATATACACATCCACCGGTTGATATGACAGGTGATGCTGAAACTGTAGTGAATAACATTGCTCGTGATACTCAAGAGATTGTAGCAGCCGGTGGTTTCCCGATTGGTTTAGGAGGCGAGCATACGGTCACCTATGGCATCATCAAAGGTTTATTGGCCGCAGGTGAGAAAGACTTCGGTGTGGTGCAAATTGATGCTCATGCAGATTTACGCGAAGCCTATGAAGGTAACCCTTATAGCCACGCTTCGGTTATGAAGCGAGTCGTCGATGAAGGCATTCCATTATTCCAGTTAGGTATCCGCGCCTTTTGCCAAGAAGAAGTTGAAATACGTAAGCAGCACGGTATTTATCATCTTGATGCGGAAGAGTTAGTACCAAACAACGTATGCAGCTTTGAGCTACCAGCCGACTTCCCTAAGAAGGTTTTCTTTACCCTTGATATCGATGGTATGGACCCTTCAGTTTTTCCCTCGACGGGCACCCCAGTTCCCGGTGGCTTAGCTTGGTATCAAACCCTAGCGTTATTTGAATGTGTGGCTAAGCAACGCAATATTATTGGTTTTGATATTACAGAGTTTGCGCCCATAACAGACTTCCATTGTTATGAATTCTCCGCCGCTGTTTTAACCTATAAGATGATGGGCATAGTTGAAAGAAATAGCTGAAAGAAATAGTTGAAAGAAAAAAGCTGAAAGGAAAAGTTAATCACAGCACAACAAAAAAGCCCTGATAGTTTCAAAATTGAAACCATCAGGGCTTTTTTATGTTTAGCAAATAGGCAATAGCTGGTTATTTTTGCATGTGGACATCCATTTGTGGGTATGGAATAGAAATATCATTTTCGTCTAGAGTCAACTTGATAGTCTCAGTTAAGTCGAAGAAAACAGTCCAATAATCCGGGGTTTTTGACCAAACACGAACGTTGAAGTTAACCGAAGAATCACCCAGTTCAGAAACCACGACTTGAATAGGTTGATCAGCTAAAACCAACTCATGGGCTTGCACAGTCTTAAGTAATAAGGCTTTAACATCGGGCAAGTAGGCATCGTAGCTGACACCGATTTTAAAATCGACACGACGCATTTCTTTTTGCGAGTAGTTAACAATACTGTCTTCCATGATGGAAGCGTTTGGAATAATAATGACTTTATTATCTGGACTTTTTAAACGGGTAAAAAAGATACGAATTTCTTCAACCGTACCCGCTTTTCCACCGGCTTCTACGTAGTCGCCAATTTTGAATGGGCGGAAGATGATCATGAGGATGCCAGCGGCAAAATTCGATAATGAACCTTGTAATGCTAAACCAACCGCTAAACCTGCGGCACCCAAAATGGCAATGAAAGAGGCGGTTTGAATGCCTACTTGGCTTAATGCCGCAAGTATGACCAGTATGGTTAAGACACCATAAACTAGGTTATAAGTAAATTTTGCAATAGTAAGGTCGATGCCACGGCTTTCTAATGTTTTTGATAACCCTTTAGCAATGGTTTTAGCAATGAGGCGACCAATAATATAGATCGCTAACGCAGCGATGATCTTAAGAGAATATTCTATGACTAGGCTTTGGCCTTGCTCAAACAGGCTATGTAGATCTACATTATTGAGATCAAAGTTATCCATTGCTTACTCCAAGTTTAGAAAAGGTGATTTTAATAGCGCTTTCTAGCGTATCATTCTAACGTATAGCGTAGCGTATTATCTTCAATGGCTCAGGTAAAGTCTTGAAAGGTAAAACTCAATCATTATCATAGTATTAAAATTTAATAATAATAGAGGGTGAAAGATGGATATTAGTTCAATTCTAGAGCAACGCCGGTCATGTCGTAGCTTTAAGTCGCAAGCCGTTGAACAAGAGATATTAAACAAGGTCTTTTCTGCGGCTCAGCAATCTCCCTCTAATTGCAACGTACAGCCTTGGCATGTATTAGTTGTCTCGGGTAAAAAGAAAGACGAGTTAAAAAATAAACTAATACAAACTGTGATGCAGCAGCAAAAACCAAACCCAGATTTCAACTGGAATGTTGCTTATACCGGCGCGCATCGAGAACGTCAGTTTGGCGCTGCAGATGCCTTATACACGGCTATGGATATTGGCCGAGAAGAAAAGCAAAAGCGTCAAATGGCCATGCTGCGTAACTGGGCTTTCTTTGATGCACCCCATGTTGCGATTTTTACCCTTGATAAATACCTCGATATTATGGGAGCCGTCGATATGGGTATTTATGCACAAACCTTATCTTTATTATTACAAGAGCAAGGTATCTCTAGCTGTATGCAAGGAGCGCTAGGTCAATTTCCTGATCCGATTCGTGACATGTTCGAACTGCCACAAGAACGTGGAATATTATTTGGTATGTCGTTTGGTTATGCGGATGAAGAAGCGTCGGTGAATAAGGCACGTACCAATCGGGTAGACCTAGGGGATGCGGTTATTTTTGCTGAGTAAATCGCTTGGTTATTGCTCGCCCCAAGGCCAATTTTTTTATTCGCCGCCCCAGTCATCTAAGATGGCTGGGGCTTTGAAAAACGCTTTTTTACAATTGTTTTTTACAGCGCCCTGCTTTAAGGGTTAGTGATATAGACCTCGTAATCACCACTGCCACTATAAGACTTAACTTTCCAGCGGTAGGTACCCTCGGTGCCATAATAATTTATAGACTCGTTCGAACTTGTCGATTCTGAACTCGCTACATTAGACCAGCTTTGGAATACAACTCCACCGAGTTTTTCCAGATACAGATCAAAGTCTGCATTCGTTGGGCCTTGCAAAATTGCTTCGAAATCGCCGCCTTGACTACTGAAACCCGCACTATCAGGTAGGTAAGCCGTTTCGCCATTGGTTAATGAACCCGTATGGCGATCACACGATGTGCATGGGCCAGTACCGGCGTGCTCGACCGTCAGAGATTGGCTCGTTTCGTCACTTTGATTCGCAGCATCAGCAACCGTTAAAGTGACGGTATAGGTACCAGAATCAGAATAGCTATGACTTACTTGACTACCTGAAGCCGTCGCGCCATCACCAAACTGCCATTGATAGTTGCTAACGGCATTATCATCGGTAGACGCAGTCGCATCGAAGTTACAGTCTAGGGCATCACAGCTAACACTAAATGCGGCGCTAGGTGGGAAATCCGTAGGAACTTCGCCATTACCTGTAGCCACCTGCATCAGTAAATTGGGCGAGCCGCTACCGATATCTGTGAGCTTGTTAGTTACACCTTCAGTCAGAACCGAATCAAAAACCATGGCCGGCGTTGCGGCAGGGTTTTGTGACAATAATAAAGCAACAGCACCTGCTACATGAGGGGCGGCCATCGATGTGCCACTAATGGTATTGGTATCGTCATCACCTTGATACCAAGCTGAGGTAATATTCGACCCCGGTGCAAAGATATCTACGCAGCTGCCTTTATTGGAAAAAGATGAACGGCTATCGGTCGACGTGGTTGAGCCTACAGTGATCGCTTCGTCAACTCGGTTAGGTGAACCATCGCAGGCATCTACATCATCGTTACCTGCGGCAACAACAAAACTAACCCCAGCTTGTATCGCCGCTTCCACAGCTTGGTCAAGCGCAGGGCTATCAGAGCCACCTAAGCTCATATTGGCTACCGCGGGTTTTTCATGGTTCGCAGCTACCCAGTCAACACCGGCAATAACAGCAGAGTTGGACCCTGTGCCTTGACAGCTTAATACACGCACGGGATGCACGGTAGCGCCCTTGGCAATACCGTAATTGGTGCCCGCTGTGGTGCCGGCAACATGGGTACCGTGGCCATTACAATCTTCAACATCCGCTGGATCGGCGCTACCAAAAAATACTGCGGTTGATACAAAATTCTGACCCGAGCCCATACGCCCGGTAAATTCATTGTGTGTGGTACGAATCCCAGTATCCACAATATAGATATTCACGCCGCTACCATCAGCAGTGTAAGCATAGTTGCCGTCTAAAGGAAGATCAGCTTGATCCACTCTATCTAAACCCCACGTTGCTTCAGATTGAGTAGCCGTGGTTGACATAATACGGTCTTGTTCGACCAGAGATACCCTAGGATCCAGAGCCAATAGCGTCGCTTGCGCCGGAGTTAATTGCGCCACAAAACCACTAATATGACTAAAACTGCCAAGTAAAGTACCTCCAGAAGTCGCGAGAATATCGGCAATTTCTTGCTCTAATGGCAAAGCAGGTAAGCCAACGGCGGTGCCTTTTTTAAACATTACAATATACTGGCCGTCAATTAAATCACCCGCTAGCTGCGACCCAGCTGTGATTGGTAAGGCAGCGTTTAGCGGTGCGGTTAACGCCATGCTATTTCCTATACCACCACTTAAAACCACCATAGCCATACTTAATGCTATTTTTGGTACATTAATCTTGATACCCATTGAGCCTTCCTCTTTTCGACTTCTTGATTTTATATATGTCTAAATGCGTAGGGAGCTACAAACTGTTCACCGCTGCATTGACGGTGGAGACTAACGGCAGAAAGAGGATGTGCCAACTTAAATGCTTACACAGGTTGATGACTTTACCGAAGGTTTACTTACAGCGTGATCTACTTCATATTTTAAGCA
>CAXIBC010000118.1:0-7505 GCA_964022115.1 uncultured Oleispira sp.
GGTCCTAAGCACTTGAACGTTAAGGTTACTCGTTCGAAGCTAGAAAGCTTGGTTGAAGATTTGGTGGCTAAGTCTATCGAACCTTGCCGTATCGCGCTTAAAGATGCTGATTTGTCTGCTTCTGAAATCGACGAAATCATCATTGTTGGTGGTCAGACTCGTATGCCTCTAGTACAAGCTAAGGTTGCTGAGTTCTTCGGTAAAGAGCCACGTAAAGACGTTAACCCTGATGAAGCCGTTGCTATTGGCGCAGCTGTTCAAGGTGGTGTTCTTTCGGGTGACGTAACCGACGTTCTATTGCTAGACGTTACGCCTTTGACTTTAGGCATCGAAACAATGGGTGGTGTTGCGACGGCTGTTATCGAGAAGAATACGACGATTCCTTCTAAGAAATCTCAGGTATTCTCTACGGCTGATGACAACCAAAGCGCGGTAACGATTCATATCGTTCAGGGTGAGCGTAAGCAAGCGGCACAGAACAAGTCTCTAGGTCGTTTCGATTTGGCTGACATTCCACCGGCTCCTCGTGGTATGCCACAAATTGAAGTAACGTTCGACATCGACTCTAACGGTATCTTGAACGTTTCTGCTAAAGATAAAGCGACAGGCAAAGAACAGTCTATCGTGATTAAGTCTTCTTCTGGTTTGAGCGATGAAGAAATCGAGCAAATGGTTCAAGACGCTGAAGCTAACGCAGAAGCGGATAAAGAATTTGAAGAAATGATTCAGGTTCGTAATACCGCAGATGGCCTTGTTCACGCGACTAAGAAAACCTTAGAAGAAGCGGGTGATAAAGCGACTGCTGAAGAGAAAGAAGCGATCGAAAAAGCCATTGCTGATGTTGAAGAAGCCATGAAAGGTACCGATAAAGCGGCCATCGAAACGGCAACTGCAGCATTGACTGAAGCTTCTTCTGGCCTAGCTCAAAAGCTTTACGCAGAGCAAGCAGCGGCTGAGCAAGCGGGCGCTGAAGGCGGCGAGCAAGCTCAAGAAGATGGCAAAGACGACGATGTTGTTGATGCTGAATTCGAAGAAGTTAAAGATAAATAATCACCGCGTTTTAGTGTGATTAATAGAACGCGGCCTCCTGTGAAACGGGACGCCGCGTTTTTTCGTTATATTTTTACCCGCTTTTAAGGTTGGGTTGTTAGCCAAGTGTCAGGGCAAAAGCATGTCTAAAAGAGATTATTACGAAATTCTTGGCGTCTCAAAAGACGTTGATAAAAAAGAATTAAAGAAAGCTTACCGTAAGGTAGCGATGAAGCATCACCCGGATCGTAACGAAGGTGATAAAGCCTCAGAAGAAAAGTTTAAAGAAGCTTCTGAAGCCTACGAAGTATTAAGTGACGATCAAAAGCGTGGTGCTTATGACCGTTATGGCCATGCGGGAGTTGATCCTAGCCAAGGCGGTGGTCATGGACATGGCGGTGGTGGTTTTGGTGATATCTTTGGTGACGTATTTGGCGACATCTTTGGTGGTGGAGGTGGCGGCGGTCGTCGTGGTGGCCCTCAGCGTGGTAGTGATTTACGCTATACCATGACGCTAAGCCTTGAAGAAGCGGTTAAGGGGTGTGAGAAGAAAATCACCATTCCTACCTTAGTTGCTTGTGATCCTTGTGATGGTTCTGGTGCTAAGCCGGGTACTTCTGCAAAGACTTGCTCTAC
Source organism: uncultured Oleispira sp. (assembly GCA_964022115.1). GTDB lineage: Bacteria > Pseudomonadota > Gammaproteobacteria > Pseudomonadales > Oceanobacteraceae > Oleispira. The sequence continues at coordinate 1,666 of CAXIBC010000118.1, forward strand.
TTGTGGTGGCCAAGGTCAAGTTCGTATGCAGCAAGGTTTCTTTGCCGTGCAGCAGACTTGCCCATCGTGTCGTGGACAAGGTACGACCATTGAGAGCCCATGTACTAGCTGTCATGGTCGTGGTGTTAAAGAAGAAACTAAAACGCTTAATGTTAAGGTACCTGCCGGTGTTGATACCGGTGATCGCATTCGCTTAAGTGGCGAAGGCGAAGCGGGCGCTATGGGTGGCCCAGCGGGCGACCTATACGTGCAGATGAATGTGAAAGATCACGCGATTTTTGAGCGTGATGGTCATAACCTGTATTGCGATGTACCGATCAGTATTGTTGATGCGGCGTTAGGCGGTGAGTTGGAAGTACCGACTCTAGACGGTCGTGTAAAGCTAAAAATACCACCTGAAACTCAAAGTGGCCGTATGTTCCGCTTACGTGGCAAGGGTGTAACACCGATTCGTGCTTCTAGCCCAGGCGATTTATTATGTCGGGTGCAGGTTGAAACGCCGGTTAAGCTAACTGAGCATCAGAAGAAATTGCTGAAAGAATTCCAAGCGTCTTTGAAGGGTGAGAAGCATTCACCACAGAAGAATACTTGGTTTGCTGGCGTTAAAAAATTCTTCGAAGAAATGTAATAGCAGCTAGAGAAACTGTCGCAGAAGCATAGGAAGTACTTAGAGTTAGGGGTAGCGATTTCAGGGAAGAAATCGCTAAGCACACAAGGACGTGCTTATAGTGTCCCCGTTTCTAAGTATTTCCTATGTTTGTCTCTGATGATTGTTTAAAATTCAACAATCTAGATTTATCCAGTTAGGAATAAGAAATGACTCGTATAGCAATTACAGGTGCAGCCGGCCGTATGGGCCGCATTTTAATCGAAGCGGTTGAAGCAGCTGATGAAGCTCAGGTAGGCGCAGCGATCGTTCTACCTAATGACCCTATGGTGGGTGTTGATGCTGGAGCCATTGCCGGCCTTGGCAAAAACCTAGCCGTTGTTGCGGTAACAGACGTTGCAGCAGCGATTGATAGCTTTGATGTATTAATCGACTTCACTGCACCAGAAGCGACTATGGTCAACGTTGAAATCTGCCGTCAGGCAGGTAAGAAAATCGTGATCGGAACCACAGGTCTAAATGATGAGCAAAAAGCCGGTCTTGAAGCGGCTGCAAAAGACATGGGTATTGTATTCGCACCTAACTATTCAGTGGGCGTGAATCTTTGCTTGAATCTGTTACGCATGGCGGCTTCGGTGATGGGCGATGATAGTGATATCGAAGTGATCGAAATGCACCACAAGCATAAAGTTGATGCTCCTTCAGGCACCGCACTGCGTATGGGTGAGGTGGTTGCCGAAACCATGGGTTGGGACTTAAAAGAAGTCGCTTGTTATGGTCGTGAAGGTCAAACGGGTGCGCGTCCGCATAAGCAGATTGGTTTTGAAACCATTCGCGGTGGCGACGTCGTAGGTGATCATACTGTTATGTTTGCAACGGATGGTGAGCGTGTTGAAGTAACTCATAAGGCACAAAGCCGTATGACGTTTGCAAAAGGTGCTGTTCGTGCAGCTAAGTGGATTGGCGCACAAGAAAACGGATTGTATGACATGCAGGATGTTTTGGGTTTCTAGTCTAAGCATCTGAGCCTAAGCAACTGAGTCTAAGCCAGACATAAAAAAACCGAAGTCAGCCTTTTATCATAAAAGAGCTGCTTCGGTTTTTTTGTGTCTCTATTTATTACAGTGACTGTATTAAACAGTAGTTGTATTAAACAGCACCTAGCAGGTGAGAAATGCCACGATCGACCATTTGCTGCATGCCACGAGGCTTACCAATCGGGTCAAACGCCATGGAGACTAACATTTGTGAGTTACCTAATAACCAGCGAGCGCGTTCTGTTGCCGAAAGACCTGGTGAAAGGTCACCATTCTTAATGGCTTTGTCTACTTGCTTGGCAATCATTTCCAATAACTTGTTTTGGAATTCGATGTAGCGTGCCCAGATACCTTCACGAATAGAGCAGCTCCATTCTAACCATACTTTAATGTAAGCTGGCTGGGTTTCGCACAGTTCCATGAAAGCTTTGATATGATTATGAACGGCATCAAGAGGTGCATCACCTTGGCTGTATACTTCTTCAGCTAGGATGAGTAATTTAGATTCTACTTCGTCTAATACGGCTTCAACTAGATCTTCGCGAGTATTAAAGTAGTTAAAAACAGTGGCAACGGATACGCCACCCATTTCGGCAATTTCCGTATGCCCTCCACGGCCAATTCCTCTGGCAGCAAAAACCTCAACGGCATCATTGAGTAATAGACGTTTACGCTCTTCTGGCGCAAGGCGGCGGCGTCCATCAACAGCAATAGGCATAAAATCGATCCTTTGTAGTGAGTTTGTTGTGCTAATTAAAAAATACAATTTTTATTTTCAAGCATTAGACCTCTTAAAAAAAATTACAGCAAGTAATAGATGGTAAAAATAAAAATAACTGATCAATGGGCGATACTAGAGGATAAAGTGTGAACTTAATTGATATGAACGTACCAAAAACTACTGTATTTATAGGGTAAAAACTTATTGATTGGTTAATAAATTAATTTGACTACCTTATCAGTAGTGGATGATTTTTTGTCGCATTAGGTGTGCTTGGTCAGTAGTGTTGTATGAAAAAAAATCTTTCACTGTGAAAAATTTTATTAAAAAAATATAAATTTTCTGTGAAGAATAATTTGTAAATATGTCATTTACATTTTGCATAATGAATGTCGAGTTAAAAACTGAGAGAGATGGAGGGTATTATTCTGCTATAAGGATTGATGATGGAAGCTAATCAAGTGGTCACATTTATGTTAGATCAGGTAAAAGAGGATGGAATATAGATATGGACTTAGACTAGTCATTTTGGTATGATTCGCGACCAGTTTACAGGCATTCGTCCAGCTCAGTTATTTGATAGCTTGAGAGACGGGTGCTAGCGTCTAATCTTATTAAAGCTCTTAGATTTTCAGTGCAGATTATCGAAAGCGGGTGGAGCTCAGCTCCTCCCGCTTTTTTGCGACTAGACGTTGAGTAATATCAGCCTAAGCCTTTGATTTATAAGTTAAAGGTTATGTGGATATTACTGCCAGATACTCACGATGAGTATCCTACATTGACCGTATTTATTGATTACTTCGGGGACCATAGCCTTGTCTATAACAGCCATTCTAGCTCTAGAAGACGGTAGCGTCTTTAAAGGGACTGCCATTGGTGCAGCAGGTCAAGCCGTCGGAGAAGTTGTTTTTAACACTTCTATGACAGGTTATCAGGAAATTCTGACCGACCCATCTTATGCAAACCAAATCGTTACTTTAACCTACCCTCATGTTGGTAGCTACGGCATCAACAGTGAAGACGAAGAGTCGCGTGGCATCTTTGTGAAAGGGTTAGTGATTCGTGATCTTCCACTTATTGCTTCTAACTTCCGTAGCGAAAAAGCCTTAGATGTTTATCTAAAAGAAAACAATATCTTAGGTATTGCCGATATCGATACTCGTCGCCTAACACGCATCTTGCGTGAGAAAGGCTCTTTGAACGGTTGTATCGTTGCGGTTGAAGCGGCTGACACAGAATTAGCTTCTGAAGCAAACGTTGCTAAGGCGATCGAAACGGCTAAGTCTTTCCCTGGACTTAAAGGTATGGATCTAGCGAAAGAAGTAACGACGCAAGAAAACTACAGCTGGACAGAGACCGACTGGGTACTTGGTAAAGGCTATGGTCAGTTGGCTAAAGCGGATGCTAAATACAAGGTCGTTGCTTATGACTTCGGTATCAAGCGTAACATCTTACGTTTATTAGCTGAGCGTGGCTGCGACCTAACAGTTGTTCCTGCTCAAACGCCTGCTTCTGAAGTATTAGCAATGAACCCAGATGGTATCTTCTTATCGAATGGCCCGGGTGACCCAGAGCCATGTACCTATGCGATTGAAGCGATCAAAGAAATCCTAACAACAGATATCCCTGTATTCGGTATTTGTTTAGGTCACCAGTTATTGGCGCTAGCCTCTGGCGCAAAAACAGTGAAAATGCCGCATGGCCATCACGGTGGTAACCACCCAGTACAAGACCTTGAAACTGGTGTTGTAATGATTACCGCTCAGAACCACGGTTTCGCGGTTGATGAAGCGACACTACCTGCGAACATTAAAGCGACTCACAAGTCTCTTTTCGATGGCACTTTGCAAGGTATTGAATTGACTGATAAACCAGCATTCAGCTTCCAGGGTCACCCTGAAGCAAGCCCAGGTCCACGGGATGTTGCTCCATTGTTCGACCATTTCATTGAATTGATTGAAGCCGCTAAAACAGCTTCGAAATAGACTGGGATTTAAGCTATGCCAAAACGTACCGACATAAAAAGTATCCTAATCATTGGCGCTGGCCCGATCATTATCGGCCAGGCTTGTGAGTTTGATTATTCTGGCGCTCAGGCTTGTAAAGCGCTGAGTGAAGAAGGTTTCCGCGTTATTCTTGTGAACTCTAACCCAGCCACAATTATGACCGATCCAGTGATGGCGGATGCAACCTATATCGAACCGATTACGGTTGAAACAGTTGCTCGCATCATCGAAAAAGAACGCCCTGACGCATTATTGCCAACCATGGGTGGTCAGACCGCTCTTAACTGCGCATTAGGCTTGGAAGCGGCTGGCATCTTAGAAAAGTTCAATGTTGAAATGATCGGTGCTAACGCCGATGTTATCGACAAAGCCGAAGACCGTAGCCGTTTTGATACCGCGATGAAGGCCATTGGTCTTGAATGCCCACGTGCGGGCATCGCTCACTCTATGGCGGAAGCGATTGAAGTTCAAAAGACTTTAGGCTTCCCTTGTATTATACGTCCTTCTTTTACTATGGGTGGTTCCGGTGGTGGTATCGCGTATAACAAAGAAGAATTTGAAGAAATTTGTACTCGTGGTTTGGATCTCTCGCCAACCAACGAATTGCTAATCGATGAGTCTTTAATCGGTTGGAAAGAATACGAAATGGAAGTTGTGCGTGATAAAAACGACAACTGCATCATTATCTGTTCTATCGAAAACTTCGATGCTATGGGTGTTCACACCGGTGACTCGATCACAGTAGCCCCTGCTCAGACATTATCTGATAAAGAATTACAAATCATGCGTGACGCCTCTTTGGCGGTATTGCGTGAAATCGGTGTAGAAACCGGTGGTTCTAACGTTCAGTTTGGTATTAATCCAAAAGACGGCCGTATGGTTGTGATCGAGATGAACCCACGTGTTTCTCGTTCTTCAGCACTAGCCTCTAAAGCAACCGGTTTCCCGATTGCTAAAATCGCGGCTAAGTTAGCCATTGGTTATACCCTAGACGAATTGCAAAACGACATTACTGGCGGCGCCATGCCAGCATCGTTTGAGCCTTCAATCGATTATGTTGTTACTAAAATTCCTCGTTTCACTTTCGAGAAATTCCCCAACGCCGATGGTCGCTTAACCACACAGATGAAGTCTGTGGGTGAAGTGATGGCGATGGGTCGTACTCAGCAAGAATCTTTACAGAAAGCACTGCGTGGCTTGGAAGTCGGCGTGAATGGTTTTGATCCAATCATTGACCTTGAATCAGAAGGCGCGATGGACAAAATTATTTCTGAACTTAAAACACCGGGTGCTGATCGCATTTGGTACATCGGTGATGCATTCCGCGCCGGTTTAAGTGTTGAAAAAATCTATGAGTACTCAGGTGTTGATCCTTGGTTCTTGGTACAGATCGAAGACCTTCTTAAAGACGAAGCTGATGTTGCTAAAAGCAGCCTAACGTCTATGGATGCTGATCGCATTTATAAGTT
>CAXIBC010000119.1:0-7207 GCA_964022115.1 uncultured Oleispira sp.
AGCCGGATACTTAGCTAATTCAGTGTTTAAAAGTTTTAAAAACTCATAATAACGCTGGTCATTAATATTTATTAAAGTACCGTCTTCTGGTTTCTCTACAAATAAACCTGTTTTCTCATCAAAAACCTTATCAAGGGGAATCTCAGCTATGCTAGTCATTCGTTTAACATTTACGCCCATAGAGCTGATAGCGTTCTCGGCACTAACGATTTCATTTTCATAATTTCGCTGACAAGCCTGTAAAAAACAACTTACCATAATGCTCATCAGAATAACTTTTTTTAAACTCATATCAAGTACCGAAAAAATAACAATTATATAAGATCTAGAGAGCAACGGTTACCGTAGAGCCAGTAACAGCAGCTCCAGTGCCTACTTTAACAGCTACTTGCTGCATACGAATAATAGTCCAGGCTCTTCCTAATAAACTTGCAGCAATAGCGAAACTCACTGCATCATCGGCAATACCAACTCCCAAGGTAACAATATCTTCTGCTACTGTTGCTACCACAATAACAACTGCACCAACAACTAATCCAGTAGCAATTGCATATTGCCATCCATTACTATTACTTTCTGTACTCGTTACTGGCATAGCAAAGGTCATCATATCAACTTGTCTACCTCTTGTTTGAGGCATATTATTTGTGATTACAATATCAATTTGATATTGAGAAGCTAAATAGGCTTGGTTACCCAAACGTCCTTTTATTTCTGGAAATTTAATAGATACAGTATAAATTGGTTCACCTGTTACAGGATCTAGCCCAACCTTACTGCTCCATACCTGCTGATAAGACTCACCATTATTTATAGTTATTTGGCTTTCAAAACTAATTTCTTTAGTTTTAGTATTTATACCATCAGTAAAATCAGATAATAACTTATTTATAGCTGATTCATTTTCTCGTTTAATCGATGCCTTTACATTTAATTCATTATTTTGCAATTCTAAAAAATAAATAGTTTTTAATGATTGCAATGTAATATCAGCCGAAATTTTAACTTTAGCAGTAAAACCCCCGGTAAAGGCTGCACATACTCTCTCGACTACACCAACCAGTAGCGTTTTCACCATACGTTTACGTTTTAATCATGAGTGACATTTTTAATATTACTCTGTATGAAATAACGATAAGAAAAATCACTAATGCACGCAATTAATACGATCAAAAACAGGCTGAAAATCAGGAGAGATTTTTAAATAGAATGACATCACATGCACAAACTTATTTTTAATACGTTCATTAGCAGAACAGTTATCAGACATTAGTTTAGGGTTAGTAAATATCATTTCAACATAACTATTGTAATCATTCTCAGGCGAAGTTTGAGAGTAATACCTTAACAAGCCCTCATCCCATAAAAGCCCCGAGGTATAATTACTCGTATGATTACTCGTTAATATTCTTTCTTCATCATGCCAATATTCAAAATCAGTACCGTTATAAGCCATAAATCCAATCATATCGAAACGATAACTACGCATTAATATAGAAGATAACTCATGATGAAATGTCTCAGCTAAAATCAATAAAGCATCATCATTGGAATTATCAGATAGCATTGAAAACAAATAAATATCTTTTTTATTAGGAATAAAGAAACCAGCAGTAAATTGAGACCTAGCCGTCTGTATCTTCCCTCCAAAATATACATTATCAAGGTCTGATAATAAGATTTCCTTCGGGTAATAATTCATTTCCTTAGCAACAATACTTAATGCGTCACGATACTCTTCATCAGGTAGCACCTTAAGTATGCCCGTTGTTTCATCAGTACCTAGCCTAGTCGTTACTCCATCGATATAGCTATCTATTGGCACTTCAGCCATACTTTTTAAACGATGAGCAACTACACCTTTAGATGCGATTACAGACTCAAGTTGATCTATATTCGGTTGAATAGCTGAACTACAAGCCTGTAGGAATAGCAGTAAACATAAAAATTTAATAAATGAAAACTGTTTTCTCATAACCATTAAAGCCATTAATCTATACTCATTTTTTTATAGTGCAGATGCGGATATTCTCAAAGAGTTTGACAAAGTTATGCTCATTTGATGAGTCCGAACCATGAGCATAGCTCTACCTATCAGCCCGGCAGCAAATGCGAAACAGACAGCATCATCAGAGATCCCTAGGCCCGCAGTTAAAATATCTTCCACAATAGTTCCAACAACAATAACGACTGCCCCAGCTACTAGTCCTCCCGCTTGAGCATAAACCCAACCAGAGCTTTCATTACGAGCAGGGATTGTAACAGGTATAGCAGGAGAGTAATTATTACGCCCACTCCCTTCATGAATAACATCAATATTAACTTGATACCTTGTTGCCAAATACACTTGATTCTCTACTTTTCCCTTAATTTCAGGAAAATCAATAGATACAGAGTATGTAGGCTGGCCTGTCACTGGATCTAACGTAACTTTTGTACTCCAAGTATGCTCATATGACTTGCCGGCATTAAGCGTCATCTTACTTTCAAAGCTAATTTGTTTTGTTTTAACATTCAGACCTACAGTGAAATCAGAAAGTAAACCATTCAATAACTTTGAATTATTCTGCTTAATATTCGATGTAATATTTAAATCATTACTTTTTAAATTTATAAAAGGAATTGTTTTATCTGACTGTACAGTTACTTCAGCAGATATTTTAACTTTTGCGACAAAACCTCCTGCCAAAATTTGCGTATACTCTCTAGAATCAACACTATATTGCACCGGAATTGACTGTACATTGCTCACAGCCTTAGTACGTCCAGCTACAGAATTTCCGCCACTTTTGACTCTTTCCTTAGGCACTAACAACTTCTGCCCAACAAAGATCAAGTGAGGATTTTTAATCGCGGCCGACGGGCGCATCTTGTTTGCCGCTGGTAATTTCACAAAAGCATCGTTATTGTAATCCCAAATCTCAGGCCAGCGCTTAGGATCTTTTAGATATTTTTCCGATAAATCCCAAAGAGTATCGCCAGCTTTAACAATATGCGTAGTAGGTGTCATAGGAATCCTTTCCTTTAAATTAAGTCGGCGAAATAATACCTTCTCCTCTCCCCTTCTTGTATCAGCATAAAGACCTAGATCTTCTAGCCAATCAACCCATCAATACCACAGGAATATCCGCCCACTGCGTCGTATACGCTGGCGACTTATACTGCTGGCGCATCGCCCACTTTTGCACCACGCCCTCCGATCCCAAAAACAACGCATTACGCCCATATAACAAGTTGGTTTTATCTAATACCTTCATAACTTTTTCAGAGTGCAGCGATTGCCCCGGATGAAACAAATCAAACTGATTAAAGCGCCGGTCACACACATCCAGCAAGCCCACTCCCGCTTTTAAATATCTGTGCCCTGGGCGATAAATAGATTGCAACCCTTGCAGCACCACCGCCACAATTTCGCGGCTATCGTTAGTTGGAAACGCCGTTTGGCATACCATACTGCGGCTGACATACCCAGGTTCAAAAGGCGAGGTATTTAAAAATACCTGCACCGATTGCACCACAGAATTCTGCGCTCTTAGTTTTTCCGCAGCGCGGCTAGCATATACCGCAACCGCTTGCTTAATCGGCTGCAGCTCGGTTAATTTTTCGCCAAACGAACGCGTACAATAAATCTGTTTTTTAGCGGGTGGCTGCTCTTCCAAGGGATAACAGGCAATGCCATTAAGCTCGTTAATGGTACGCTCTAAATTCACACTCACATCACGGCGCAAGGTTTTCGCATCCGCAGTCGCAAGGTCATAAACCGAATGAATGTTGTAACGCTCCAGCCGTTTCGCCAAACGCGAGCCTATCCCCCATACTTTCGTCACCGCCATGCGCTTTTGCAGCCACTGCCATTTATGCGGTTCGTCTAAAACACATACCCCATTGCATTGGGTAATGGTTTTCGCCGCACGATTGGCCAACTTGCTCAAGGTTTTACTCGGGCCAATGCCAACACACACAGGCATCCGAATATCTTGCCAAAGTTTCTGTTTAATCTCTTGGCCATAGTCTTTTAAATCCCACGTCATACCCGCCAGATCCAGAAACATTTCATCAATGGAATACACTTCAACATCGGGCGAAAAGACTTTAAGGGTCGACATGACTCGATGGCTAATATCCCCATACAGCGGATAGTTGCTGCTAAAAATTGCAACATTATGCTGCTTTAAGATGTGCTCAACTTTAAAGAAGGGTTGCAGATCCCCCAAGCCCAGCAACTTGGCCTCTTTCGAACGCGCCACAATAAAACCATCGTTATTCGACAATACCACCACAGGTTTACCACGCAGTTCGGGGCGAAATATCTGCTCGCAGCTGGCATAACAGCTATTACAATCCACCAGCGCAAACATCAGCCTACCCAGTGATAACGAATCGACGCCTTCACTACGCCCTCTATCACCACATCCTGCTCGTCTGAAATGGCAATTGGCGGGTAATGCTCATTCGCCGATAATAGCTGCTTACCCTCCACATCAATCTGCTTACAACACAGCTCACCATCCACCGCGGCAATCACCACACTGCCACTGCGAGGGGTTAGCGAGCGGTCGATCACTAGCAGGTCTTGATCAAAAATTCCCACCCCTTGCATCGAATCGCCCGAGGCCTTCGCCAAATACGTCGCCGCAGGGTGCGTAATCAAGTGCTCATCTAGACTCAAGGCATCTTCTTTATAATCTTCCGCAGGGCTAGGGAAGCCAGCCGCTACCGCTTCGCTATAAAGGGTCAGTTTAATCACCATGTCACATCCTCCTATTACCGCACACAATAATACTGTATATAAAAACAGTATATAAGGCTTTTTGGAGAAGAAAAAGATTATCGACAGGATAGATATATGAATAGCTATATGAATCGCTATATAAATCGTTATATATAGGCCTATAAAATGATGTAAGCTGCACAATAGCACCACATCGCCACTGGTATGAGACCACCGCCATGCAAGACAAAATTCAACCAACTATTCAACCAGCTATCCAAGCCAACATCGACCCAATCATCAGCACTATTGATTCAGAGCTTCATAGCCTAGTGAGCAAGATCAATATTCTAGATGCTGTAAAACCGCTGAATTTCTTACAAGAAAAACAAACCTTTTTCGCCAACAACTTTTCCAGCAGCCCAGCGTTCATTTACAAAACCAATAATATCGATACCTTTGCACTGAAACGAAAGCTCTACAATCTGCCACTCGAAACCATTAAAGACGAAGACCTTTATACCCTTTACCAAGCGGTGATTGATTCTTATGCCGACAAGGTAGACCAATACAAGTCGATCGGCACTAACGAATTCCTTTACGACTCATTAAGGTACTACGGCGAGCCTAGTGAAAAAGACATTCACAACGCCCAGTTTATTTTGCACCTACCACCAAACCCCAATGACAAGATCGGTGAACTGGTTGATGCCCAAGGCATTATCAACATATTAACCGCCATGGTTGAAGAAGAAGAATACACCTGGGAAATGAAACTTGATGAAACCATGGTCGCTAATGCTTTGGTATCCGGCACCACCGTGCGCATCAATAGCAACGCCAAGTTATACGAAACCGATGCCCATGCATTAGCGCATCATGAACTAGGGGTACACCTAGCCACCTCATTAAATGGCAGCAAACAGCCACTGCGCATCTTATCTCTAGGCTGCCCAGTAAGTACTACCACCCAAGAAGGCATGGCAATTTTAAGCGAATACCTATCCGGCAACCTCACACTGCAACGCTTAAAAACCTTAGCCTTGCGGGTGATCGCGGTTAAATCGTTAATAGAAGATAAAAACTTCCGCACCACCTTTTTGATTCTCAAAGAGACCTACAAGGTGAGTGAAGAGCTGGCCTATACCATCACCGCCCGAGTTTATCGAGGTGGCGGTTATACCAAAGATTACCTTTACCTAAGAGGTTTTAGCGCAATATTAAGCGCTTATGAACATGAGAAAGATTTTAACAATCTACTGGCCGGTAAAACCTCGTTAGAATTTTTACCCCTAATAACGCGCTTAATCGATAAAGGCTTATTAACAGCACCCCACTTCATTACCCCAGCGTTCAAAAATCCGGTGAAAAGTGATGCCGTGAATACCTTTATTACTCACGCCATACGGTAAGTATTTAGCTCATACCATGAGCCGAATGCAGTTTCTATTCGGTTCATGCTCTGCTTGCACCCAACAAGCCATCAATCGCCATACTCAAATCCATCGCCTCACCCGCCCACTTCGTAACCGCCGTTGTCGCATCAATGCCTTCATATACATCCCTTGGCAAAGCCTGCTTTAAATCACTACCATTTGGCTCCTTAACATTTGGCTCCTTACCATTAAGTGAAGAATCATCACCACAAGCACAAATAAAGGTCGCTGGATTACGTGCAATAACAAACGCTTTAGAGCGCTTAATAGGCGAGTTAAAATAACGATCTACCGTAGAAAAACACAAGCGATCAACAAAGCGCTCAGGCCGTTCAAGCGCCGGATGAACAGATACCGGATTAACAGAAAGAAAATACCGCCCCTTATGCAATTCACGGTGATGATACCGACACAGGGATACTAAGTTATCCAACTTAGTCTCACCACCATCCGCCCAATGCTTAATATGATGCCCTTCGACATAACGCGAATTACAACAGCCCGGAAACTGACAACAGCCACCATCCCGAATCGACAAAGCTCGCGCCATCGCCACAGGAATAACCCGCGACTTACGGCCTATATCCAGCACATTCCCCACACTATCTTGATCAACGACCAATAAGCTCGCATCACAGGCCAAGCGCCGCGCCGCATCCGGTAATAACCACTGACCTTCTAGATTCGGCGAAAGTGCAGAGTCAGACTTATTCCCAATGCCGTGATGAAGATGTAAAACCAGCTGGCAACGATCAGCGCCTTTTAAGGTCGAAAAATCACTCCCCAAAAGGCCATCTTTATTATCAGCAGCCACAGTAGCGATAAAATGTTCAGCCATAGCCACTAAGGCATCCGCCCTGCGCTGAGGGAAAGTTGGCTTCTCTTCTATGGTTTCAAGCTCTTTTGATTCAAGCTTCTTTGGTTCAAGCTTCTTTGCTTCAAGGTCTCTTAAATCAGACTTTTTTGATAACGATTCTTTGTCTAAATCCGCTTTCTTATAACCAGCAAACGTTTCCGCGGAGGGCGTGTGAAAACGCCTCTATTTTAAGGCATAATAAAG
>CAXIBC010000120.1:0-7198 GCA_964022115.1 uncultured Oleispira sp.
AAGAGTATTGTGTATAAGTTTGATGCGGATAAAAACCATAGCCCTAAGGTAAAAGCGTATTTAAGCGATTTCTTACTGCGTTATGCTCAATAGTTCATCTAGGGGTTTATGAATTAACGTCCTGGTATAACTTTGCACAATGAATTCAGCCGCTGTAGAGTAGCCGGTTGTTATTGAACTATTGGTTAATGTCATGAATACAATAAAACGTGATGCACTGCAGCAGGTGGGGCTTATTGCTAACCATGAGTTGTTAGTTTCTTTTGCCAGTAAGCGTGGCCTGTTTGTCACCGCTATTTTTATTCTTATTTGGTTCTTATTACTTTTTTACCCAATTCGCTTCTCGGCTGAAGCTATGCATAATCCCAATACGGGCTCTTTGGTATTGAGTTTTTTAACTGTCGCTGGTTTAGAGCCCTTGAAGAATTGGTTATTGGCTGAGTTTGCAATGTATTGGCTCGTTGCTTTATTTCTATTTCCTACTTTCAGTTTATTCATCGCCGCTGACCAAATGATTTCTGAACGCAATCGTGGGGGGTTAAGGTTTTTAACTTTACGCTGTTGCCGTTGGCAGATTTATTGTGGGCGCTTTTTAGGGCATATATTTATTCAAGGGATATTGCTGGGGATAACCTTATTGATCACGTATTTATTATTGCTGCTTAATAACCCTCAATATTGGCTAGAGGGGTTACGCATTATGCCACTCATATTTTTGAATATTCTCATGGCTACCAGTCCATTTGTTGGTTTAATGAGTTTATTATCTGTGGTTATGAACTCGGTACGCATGGCGTCTTTAACGGCGATCCTAATACTCGCTTTTGCTGGTCTTTTGATCGGTTATGGGGCTGGATATTTACCTTGGTTAGAAATATTAAACTATTGGATTCCAGGCATTCAGCTGGTGCAAATGGCGCAAGCTACTCCGAGTATTGCATTGCTCTCTTTAGGCTTGCCTTTCATGCAAACAATTGGCTTTTTATTCATTGGTTATGTGGTTTTTAGGAAGCAGGCAATATGAGTGCTTTAATCGAATGCAAAGCGTTAACTAAGGTCTATGGCAATAAACAGGTATTAAAAAACGTTGAGTTTGAAATTCAGGCGGGACAACCCATTGCGTTAGTAGGGCCCAACGGGGCAGGCAAGAGCACCTTGTTTTCGATCTTATCGGGTTATGTACCTGCAACAGCAGGGCAGGCTAAGGTGCTGGGTTACCCTGTGGGGTGTAAAGAATTAGTCGGGCGTATTGGCGCCTTACCTCAAGACGCCTTATTTGATCCTAATGTGACGATTTTGCAGCAATTGAGTTTTTTCGCTCGTTTACAGGGTTATAGTCGATCTAATAGCTTAATAGAAGCCCAGCGCTGCTTGGACTTGATGCAGCTATTAAGCATTAAAAATGAAAAGATTACCGCACTCAGTCACGGTATGAAAAAGCGTGTAGCGATTGCGCAAGCATTAATGGGCACACCCGAGCTGGTATTATTGGATGAGCCTACCGCAGGCTTGGATCCTGAAAATGCACGCAACATTCGCCAACAAGTCGCCGATCTAGCCGATGAAATAACCTTTATTGTCAGTTCGCATAATCTATCTGAGCTAGAGAAAATGTGCGCCCAAGTACTGCATCTAGAGCAAGGTGAGCTAAAAGCCTTACAGGCTATCAGTAGTATGGAATTAGAGGGTATTGCAGCACAAGACAAGCGCATTGATTACCTAACGCTGCGGCTGCAGCAAAAGAATCAAGCAATGGTCGAGCACCTGAGGAGATTAGGCTCGGTAATGAAAGTCGATAATAAGCAAGATAACGAATTTGTTATCCACTACGACCGCAGTAGAAACCCGATTTTAGATCAGCAATTATTGCAGTTGTTAGCCTCCAAGGGTATAGCGTATCGTCAGATAACCCGCGGTCAATCATTAGAAGACCAGTTGTTTATGGCGCGCTCTCAATAGCGAGCCGAGCACGCAATCATCGCCTTATATTAGCCTTGTTTTATTGCTAACTTACAAGAGTTTAGATGATTATTATGGGTTGAATAGGTACAATCAAAAGTCATTTTATTGCATAGCCGATTTTGATTCATGTCTAGTCCTACAGATACTCAAGAAGTCATTGAAAAATTGCCTGCCCCCGCTAGTTTTGTCCATTTACGGGTGCATTCTGAATTCTCATTGATCGATGGTATCGTCCGTATCAAAGATCTGATAAAAACCGCCGTAGGCAATCACATGCCCGCGATTGGTCTAACCGACCAAAGTAATATGTACGCCTTGGTTAAGTTTTATAAGGCGGCTTTGGGTGCGGGTATTAAACCGCTACTTGGCGCTGATATTTGGTTAGAAAACGAAGAAGAGCCCGAATTACCGTTTCGCATCACTCTTTTAGCACAAAATAAAATCGGTTATCGTCATGTCATCGAAATTATTTCTCAAGCTTATAGCCACAACCAATACGATGATAAAGCGATCGTACGCAAAGAGTGGTTACTGGCTAAAAGTGACGGGTTAATTATTTTATCGGGCTTTCGTGATGGTGATATTGGCCAGCAAGTCATTAAAGGAAATCTAGACGTAGCGGAAGGATTATTAACCGAATACGTTGATCATTTTGGTGATAGGTTTTATCTAGAACTGCAGCGAACTGGGCGTGATAATGAAGAGCTGCTCGTGAAGGCGTCTTTGGTATTAGCCAATAAGCTCTCGGTACCGGTCGTGGCGACCAATGATATTCGCTTTATCGAACAAGATGATTTTGAAGCCCATGAAACCCGAGTCTGTATTGGTGAAAGTTATGCCCTTGCCGATAAGCGTCGCTTAAAGCGTTATAGCGATCAGCAGTACTTCCGTAGTCCTGAAGAAATGATTGAGCTGTTTCATGACATTCCTTCAGCGATTGAAAATACGATTGAGATTGCCAAGCGCTGTAATGTTGAAGTAGAGCTAGGCACTTATTACCTACCTGATTTCCCGATTCCTGATGGTCTAACGGAAGCGGAGTTTTTCCGTAAGATTTCCTATGAGGGCTTGGATGAACGCTTAGAATCAATTCTTAAACCCGATCAGCCAGATTATGAAGAACGTAAAAAGGAGTATTACGATCGTCTAAAGTTCGAGCTCGATATCATCATCGATATGGGATTTCCTGGTTATTTCTTGATCGTAATGGACTTTATTCAATGGTCAAAAGATAACGGCATTCCGGTAGGCCCAGGGCGAGGTTCCGGTGCGGGTTCGTTGGTGGCCTATGCGCAAAAGATTACCGATATTGACCCTCTATTATACGACCTACTGTTCGAACGATTCTTGAATCCAGAACGTGTATCCATGCCGGATTTCGATATCGATTTCTGTATGGACCGTCGGGGAGAAGTGATCAATTACGTAGCCGACCATTATGGCCGTGAAGCCGTTTCGCAAATCGTGACCTTCGGTACTATGGCCGCGAAAGCGGTAGTGCGAGATGTTGCGCGAGCGCAAAGTAAATCGTTTGGTCTAGCGGATAAAATATCCAAGCTTATTCCGGGTGATCCGGGTATGAGCTTAGCTAAGGCGCTAGACATGGAGCCTGCGCTGAAAGAATTCATTGATGAAGATGATGAAGCGCAAGAAATTTGGCAAATGGCGCAGCGCTTAGAGGGGATTGCGCGTCAAACGGGTAAGCACGCGGGTGGTGTTGTTATCGCCCCCACCAAATTGACCGACTTTTCTCCGACCGCCTGTGATGAAGATTATACGGGTCTAGTCACACAGTTTGATAAAAACGATGTTGAAGAGGCCGGACTGGTTAAGTTCGATTTCTTGGGTCTACGAACCCTAACGATTATTGATTGGGCATTAAAAACCATCAATCGTTTTAAAGATAAAACCGGTGAGCCTCATATTCGTATTGAAGAAATCGACCTGGATGATAAAGCGTCGATCGAATATTTAAAAACAGCCCAAACTACCGCCGTATTCCAGCTGGAATCTCGGGGTATGAAAGATTTGGTGCGTCGACTGCAGCCCGATAATCTAGAAGATATGATTGCCTTGGTCGCCTTGTTTCGACCTGGACCGTTGGAATCAGGCATGGTTGATGACTTTATTAACCGTAAACATGGACGCGCGGAAGTCGCTTACCCTCACCCAGATTATCAGCATGAAAGTTTAAAAGGCATTCTTGAGCCCACCTACGGAGTTATTGTTTACCAAGAACAGGTGATGCAGATTGCTCAGGTTCTGGCGGGTTATACCCTAGGTGGCGCCGACATGCTTCGTCGTGCTATGGGTAAGAAAAAGCCTGAAGAAATGGAGAAGCAGCGAGGTACGTTCCGCGAAGGGGCTATTTCAGTTGGGGTTGATCCTGATCTAGCAATGAAAATTTTTGACTTGGTGGAAAAATTCGCTGGTTACGGTTTTAACAAATCTCACTCGGCTGCTTATGCGGTGGTATCGTATCAAACGCTCTGGTTGAAATGTCATTACCCTGCGCCGTTTATGGCCGCGGTATTAACCTCGGATATGCAAAATACCGACAAGGTTGTTGGCTTTGTGGAAGAGTGTCGAGAAATGAATCTCGAACTTGTATTACCCAATGTTAATCAATCTGAATTTGGTTTTATCGTTAATGACGATGGCGCTATTGTTTATGGTTTAGGGGCGGTGAAAGGGGCGGGTGAAGGACCGGTTGAAGCCATAGTTGAAGCGCGTGCGGCGGGTGGAGATTTTAAAGACCTGTTCGATTTTTGTGAGCGCTGTGATTCTAAAAAAATCAATAAACGCGTGCTCGAAGCCCTTGTTCGTAGTGGTGGTTTTGACTGTTTTGGTGAAGACCGAGCGGTATTGATGGCCAGCATTGAGGATGCGGTGAAAGCGGCTAATCAAAGTGCAGCCAATGAAGCTTCTGGGGTATTTGATTTATTTGGTGAGGTAGAAGCCGAAGCCGCGGAATCAGAACAGCATGATGTTTATGCCAAATACCGTCATCTTCGAGGTTGGACATTAAAAGAGCGCTTACAAGGTGAAAAAGATACGTTAGGTTTATTTGTTACCGGCCACCCCTTTGATGAATACGAAGATGAGGTTCGCTTATTAGCGCCGACGAAATTGTCTAATTTACGCGACGATAAAAAAGTGCAAAAGCTGGCGGGGCTGATAGTAAATCTGCGAGTTATGAAAAATAAACGTGGCGAAAATATGTGCTTTATCACCTTAGATGATAGAACTGGCCGAGTTGAAGTATCATTATTCTCGGAAGTATTTGAGCAAGTACGAGAAGTGATTGATAAAGACAAGGTCATTATTATTGAGGCCAATGTACGCCACGATGATTATTCCGGTGGTTTAAAAGCGAATGCGATTAACGCCATGGAAATTAGCCAAGCCAGATTAAATTATGCTCAGGCATTACGCGTACAGGTTAAGCGTGAGCAGTTGGATAATAAATTTATCAGCCATTTGAAAGAGATGCTGGAGCCGGTAAATACCGAGCAAGGGGAGTATGGTTGTCCTGTGATTCTGCAGTATTCTAACGAAAGTGCACAAGCGGATATTCAGTTGGGAGATCGCTGGCGTATACGTCCAACCGATGAGCAGCTTTTAGTCTTGAAATATGCGTTTGGTGAAGAGTCGGTTGCGATGGATTACTCCTAAATGTCTAAGCGTAAGGGCCAGCTGACAACGATTGAAGCCATTCAGCAAGCATTGGTATCGAGCATCAGTGACCTTGATTCTAGTGCTTCAACCTTGTGGGTTGGTTTCAGTGCGGGAGTTGATTCGACTGTGCTATTACACGCTTTAGCGTTAGCAAGCGCTGCGGGCAAAACAGATATCGATATCAAAGCGATACATGTACATCATGGCTTATCTTTAAATGCCGATGCTTGGAGTCAACAGGCGCAAGTATTGTGTGCCGAGCTATCGGCCCGGTATCAGCTTAATATTGAATGTATTATCGAACGGGTTCAGCTTGATAACTGCGGGGGGCTTGAGCAGGCGGCTCGGCAGGCACGCTATCAGGTATTTGAGAAGCTCTGTCAAAAGGGTGATGTTTTATTTCAAGGTCATCATCTGGATGATCAAGTTGAAACCTTTTTTATGCGCGCTATCCGTGGCAGTGGTTTAACCGGATTAACGGGCATACCTAAGCAAAGAAATTTATCTCGAAGCAATAATTGCCAAATAGTGCGGCCGTTATTAGGCTTTGAAAAAAACCAGATTTTAGAATATGCACACGCTTATCAATTGCACTGGGTTGAAGACGAATCTAATCAAGATCCTACCATTGATAGAAACTGGTGGCGTACTCAATTACTTCCCCAAATTTGGCAGCGTTACCCTGACCAAAAACACGCATTGATACGTACTCTTGATACCATCAGTCATGAACACCATTTATTGCAGCAATTACTTAACCAAAAGCTAGCGTCCTATAAGGCCACTAATAACGCCGAAGATACGTTTCATTCGGCTTTGAAAAAGCTGCCTTATTTTGATTTGCAACTGATCCAGGGCTTAGATAGCGCTGTCGCTTTGAGCTATGTGCGGGCTTGGCTATCTCAGTATGTGGATGTCTTACCTTCTGCCATGCAGATGAAAAGTATTTATGTCGATATGATTCAAGCACGAGAAGACGCAGAGCCTAATTTTAAATGGGCTGATAGTGTGCTGTATCGTTATCGCGATCTTATATTTTTAGTGACAGCTGACCCATTAATAACCGGTTTAGAAGATGGTAAGACCCTTCCTTGGCAAGGCGCTGTCTTCAGCTGCCCTGCGGGGGAGTTGATATGCGAGCAGCTAAACCGTGCACAGAAAGCCTCAGCTACGGGTTTAAAGCCTGGATCTTATGCCTTGCGCTTATGGCAGAGTGGGGATGTGGCTAAGCCTTTTAATCGCTCGACACGTAAAATGAAAAAGTGGTGGCAAGATTATAAAGTGCCTAGCTGGGCGCGCCCGCATTGGCCACTTATTATTGATACTGATACCGGCCAGATAGCCGCGGTTCCCGGCTTGTTTATTTGTCATAATTATATCGCCCATGAGGCTGAAATACCTTGGTTATGTCACTGGCAGTTTAACTCTGAGCTCACATCGCCAAAATAATGGCGACATACTGATTGGCTAATAATAATTGATTTGATATTTGACCAGTTGTAGGCACTTTAGTCTTGAATATCACTTTTATTTCCTGCTCTTTTGTCCTTTTTATCTA